>JAISMC010000011.1 GCA_031276965.1 Treponema sp. | reverse complement strand
CGATAGGAAGTTTATAATACCGTCTGGTTTAATACCAATTTTTTGTATGCGTTACGCTATTTGAGCCGGAGCAAACGCGAACCGAAGGTTCGACGGGGTATTAAACCAGACTTTCGAATAAAAAAGCTTCCCCGGATATCCGGGGAAGCTCTCTGTCAACCGTTACAAAATGCGGCGAAATTATAAGAAGTCGGCCACGTTTTCCCTGGTTACCAGCTTGAAGGGGATCATCCGGCGGCCGTTTTCCTGCCGGCCTTTGCTTATCAGGTCAAGAATCGCCTCAAGCCCCCCTTTGCCCTGGCCGACTGCATCCTGGAACACCGTGGCGTCCAGTTCACCCTTCTGCACGAGTTGAAGGGCGCCGGGGATGGCGTCAATGCCAAGGACCATGACCTTGTCCTTGAGGCCCTTTGCCACCACCGCCTGGGACGCGCCGATTGCCATTTCGTCATTCTGGCAGATGATCACGTCGATGTTATTATTATAAGAGGCAAGCCAGTTTTCGGCGAGGGCCATGGCGACATCGGTTTTCCAGTTTGCGGTTTGTTCCGCCAGATATTCCACCTTAAAAGAAGGATCGTTTTTCAAATACATATCGATCCCCTTGGAGCGGTCAACCTGGGATGACTGTCCCATGGCGCCCAGCATCTGTACCACCCGGATGCCGGGTTTAAGCTTGGACTTGATGTAGTCCGCCTGAATCTTTGCAGCGTCCACATCATCGGAACCGACATACACCACTTTCTCCACGTTGTTGGTGGTGGTATTACATTCAACGATGGGAATCCCTGCAGCAATTGCCTTGTCCACAATGGGGGCGCTGCCGTCGGTATCCACCGCAATCATGATGATGCCGGAGACCTTCTGGGTGATCATGTCTTCCGCCTGCTGAAGCTGTTTGTTCACGTCCATTTCAGCGTCGGAAACAATTACGTTGATGCCCTTGGTTTTCGCTTCGGCCACGATGGTCTCGGAAATAACCCGGGGGAATGTATCGGAACGGTTCTTAACCAAAAGCCCGATAGTGGTCTGGGCCGCTCCTCCTCCGCCCTGTCCCTTTGCCGCCGCTCCGATGGTAATAACCGCCATCAAAACCGCCATGATCAAACCAATCTTGCAGATCCTTTTCATTTGCTCCTCCTAAAAATTTTACTTTTACCGGAACTAGCTGATCCTCCGTTTTGCCTGCATATCCAGCATCACCGCTACGATGATGATGATCCCCTTTACTATCTGCTGATAGAAAGATGAGACATTCAGCAAGGTTAACGAATTCAGCATAATGCCGATAATTATAAACCCCATAACAGTGCCGCCGATGGAACCGGATCCGCCGGTCATGCTGGTTCCCCCTATGGCGGCGGCGGCGATTGCGTCCAACTCATAGCCCGTACCCGCGATGGGCTGGCCCGTGCTGGTCCGGGAAACCAGGACAATGGCTGCAACTCCCGATAAAAGCCCCGAGATAAAATAGGCCGAAGCCTCCACCAGCTTGGTTCGTACCCCCGCAAGCTTTGCGGCATGGCGGTTACCCCCGAAGGCGAGGATATGACGGCCAAAAATTGTATAGTTCAACAGTACATAGGCGATAACGCAGACCACCAGCAGTATCCAGATTGGATTCGGTATTCCCAGGGCGTAACCCTTGCCGATCTGCAAAAACTTTTCATGCATAATGACATAGTTTCTGCCGTTGGAGTAAACCATGGCGGCGCCCCGGGCTATGGTCATGTTTGATAAGGTGGCGATAAACGGAGGCAGGCCGCTGATGGAAATTAAAATTCCGTTCAAGATTCCAAAGAGCACGGCTCCGATCATGCCGACTGTTATGGCGGCAACCAAGCTGTGTCCCTGTTCCAGAAAACTCCCCACCAATACGGCAGTAACCGCCACGATGGAACCTATGGAAAGATCGATCCCTCCGGTCATGATGACAAAGGTGATGCCGACGGCCAGAATGCCGTTAATCGAGACCTGGCGCAGTACGTTCAGTATGTTTTCGCCTGATAAAAACACCGGTTTTATCAGGGACATAACCGCCACAATTACCAGAATAACCACCAAAAGCCCAAAGCGCTGCAATAAATTCCTGATGTTCTTTATGTGTGTAAAAGAAAAAGCCATGCTAAACACCCTCCAGAGCCAGTCTTAAAACCGCTTCCTGCGATACCTGGTCCCGTTCAATATAGGTTCCCCGGATCTTCCCGTTGGACATTACCAGAATTCTGTCGCTCATGCCGATAAGTTCCGGCATCTCCGAAGATATCATGATAATAGCGATACCCTGCCTGGCAAGATCGAGCATCATCTCATAGATTGCAAACTTTGCCCCCACATCAATTCCCCGGGTGGGTTCGTCCAGAATAATCACCTTGGGCTTGGACATAAGGCACTTGGCCAGCACCACCTTCTGCTGATTTCCCCCGGAAAGGTTTACCACCATGTCCGCCAGGCTGTGCATGCGCACAGTCATCTCTTTGGCCTTCTTGCTGCAGAGCCGCCATTCTTTACGGTGGTTTAAAAAGGTCATCCGGGAAAACTGGTTTTCATTTTTAAGGGCAATGTTTTCCTTAACGCTCCGGCACATTACCAGCCCCAGGGCCTTCCGGTCTTCCGGCGCCATGGATATATAATTTTTTTTCGCATCCCGCGGGTTTTTTATTCTTACCGGCCTGCCGTCCAGATACACCTCCCCGGAATCCGGCCTGTCATATCCGACCAGGGCCCGCATCACCTCGCTTCGGCCCGCGCCGACCAATCCCGCAAGGCCCAGGATCTCTCCCGCCCTTACGTTCAAGGATACATTTTCAAAAAAGCCCCTGCGGGAAAAATTTTTAATCTCCAGCACCACCTTCCCCTTGGGGGCCGTATTGACCGGATATACCCCGGAAAGTTCCCGGCCCACCATGAGGTTGATGATCTTGTCATGATTGATATCCTTCTTTTCAAAGCAGCCCACCATGGCCCCGTCCCGGAGCACCGAAATCCGGTCCGCCAGATGTATTACCTCGTCGATACGGTGGGAGATATAGATGATCCCCACCCCCCGTTTTTTAAGGATAGCGATAGTTTTAAACAACTCTTCGGTTTCATTTGCCGTAAGGGAGGATGTGGGTTCGTCCATGATGATAAGCTTGGCATTATAAGAAACGGCCTTGATGATCTCGATCATCTGGATCTGGGCGATGTTCAGCATCTTTATCTTCATGGCCGGAGAGATTTTCTTGTCCATGTTGTATTCTTTTAATAAGGTCAGGGTATCCTGATTGATCTGTTTGCGGTTCAGGAAGGGGGTCCCCTTGATCCGCTTTTCCCGGCCCACAAAGATATTTTCGGCGATGGTCATTTCCATGATGGGGTTAAGTTCCTGATGAATCATGGAAATTCCCATATTCAAAGCTTCCCGGGCGCCCTTGATGTCCACCGGACGGCCTTCAAAAAGAATCTCCCCCTTGTCCCGGGTATAGATCCCCATGATGATCTTCATTAACGTAGACTTGCCGGCGCCGTTTTCGCCCATTAGGGCGTGGAGTTCTCCGGGCCGTACATTAAAATTTGCGTTGGATAAGACGATGGTACCGAAAAAAGCCTTGCTGATCGATCTTGTTTCCAGAACATACGTTTGTTCGCCCATACCATCCTCTGTCTCATCACAGATTATCCGCATCTGCAGGATATTCTATGGAAAAACGTTTTTCTGCAACGGTAACCAATTTTACTCTCTTGCGTGATTAGACCAGTGTACCAGCCCGCCGTTTTCCTGTCAAGCAATTTTTTACCGCTTAAAGCCGCTTCATCCTCTTTCTTGAGAAGGCCGCATCCACCGCAACCACCGCAATTAATATGGCGCCCTTCAGCACATTCTGCCAGTTTGCCTGTACGCCCAGGATCATAAGGGCGTTGAACAAAACGCCTATTACCAGCATCCCCCACAGCGTTTTTAAGGCGCCGCCTTTGCCTCCCGAAAGGGAGGTGCCGCCTATGACCACCGCCGCAACGACGGTCATGGACAGATCGCTGCCAAAGAGAGAATTGCCCGCGGAAAGCCGGGCCGCCATAAGGACCCCCGCGATGGCCGTGGTCAGTCCCAAAATCACGAAGACCGCTGTTTTATAAAAGGACACATTGATCCCCGCCATACGGGCTACCTCGATATTTCCCCCCGTGGCGTAAACGCCCCGGCCGAATTTGGTATACCGCAGGACATACATAGTTACGAGAAGGGTTCCGGTGAAAAACCAGACAATAACCGGCAGTCCCAGGATGCTGCCGTTTCCGAAACGGTTTATTTCGTCGTTAACATAATTGATGGGCTTTCCGCTGGTATAATTCAGGGCAAAACCCTTTAAGGCTATGCTGGTTGCCAGGGTGGCGACAAAGGCGCTCATCTTTACCTTTGCCACTAAAATGCCGTTGATAAAACCGATGACTATGCAGAAACCGGCGCATACAAGAACGGCGGCGCCGACATTCATCCTTTTGGCAATATCCGTAAAGAGGATGGTAACCACCCCAAGCAGGGATCCGCAGGAAAGATCAAATTCGCCGCAGATGATCGCCATAGTCATGCCGAAGGAAACGATGCCGTAAATGGCGATTTGGCTCAGTATATTGCTGAAATTTTGCAGCGTAAAAAAGGAATTGGCGATCACCGCCATGATCCCGATAAGTATGACCAGAGAAACCACCACAACATTTTCCCGCAAAAGCCTCGATATTGTTATCCTGTTCATATTTCCCCCGGCTACCGCCCGCGCTTGTTATAAATATCCCAGGCCACTGCGGCGGCAATTACCGCCCCCCGGACGATCATCTGCATATAGGAGCCGACTCCAAGCAGGTTCAGCGCATTTCCCAGGATGCCGATTACCACAACGCCGATGAGGGTATTGATAAAACCGCCGACCCCGCCCTTCATGCTGATGCCGCCCACTACGCAGGATGCAATCGCATCAAGCTCGTAGCCGGACCCCGCATTCGGATTGGCGGACATTACCCGGGAGGCCAGGAGCACCCCGGAGAGGGCGGAGATGAGACCGGAAAGCATAAAGACTATCATGGTGTTCAGCCGCACGTTGATCCCCGAAAGGCTCGCCGCCACCGGATTGGCGCCCATGAACATGATGGTCCTGCCGAAGTGGGTTTTGGATACCAAGATCTGGCATACGACGGTGAGTATGATAAAGATATATACGGGGGTCAGCTCTTTTCCTATTTCCACAAAGATCCCCCTGGAAACGGGAACCATCATAAAAAGGCCGCCGGATACAATCAAAGCCAGGGCGGCAAGAACGGACTGCATCCCGTAGGTAACCATGAAGGATTCGCCCATGCGCCCCCTGATGGCCCCTATGATGCTGCCGGTTCCCAGTCCTATGGCCGCGCCGAGAAGCAGGCTGAGGATGATAGCCGCGGGGCCGTTCAGCTTTCCCACCATGGTAACGGAAAAAATACCTATCAGGGAAATCATGGAGCCCACGGAAAGATCGATGCAGCCGATGAGGATCACAAAGGTCATGCCGCAGGACAACACGCCGACCACGGTTATCTGGTTCAGAATATTCTTGAAATTCTGGATGCTGAAAAATCTTGGCTGGATGATCGATACGATCAGGGCAAGCAGTATCAGGGCAAGCACAATGGCATAATCCCGGATAAGGCCGCCGCGCCGTTTCCTCAGTACTGTTCCGGTTTTTGGAATGACCGCCTTATCTTCCAATTTAAGCTCCTCCTAACCCAGGGCAAAGCGCATGACCTCTTCGGGCTTTAGGCCCTCCCCGTTGTCAAGGCATGCGCGCATCCGGCCCTCGTACATAACCAGTATCCTGTCCGAAAGCGCGAATATTTCCGGCAGCTCCGATGATATCATAATGATGGCCTTTCCCTGTTTTACCAGTTCGTTCATCAAAAGGTATATTTCATACTTGGCCCCGACATCTATGCCCCGGGTAGGTTCGTCCAGGATAAGTATGTCCGCATCGTTAAAGAGCCACTTGGCCAGCACGACCTTCTGCTGGTTTCCCCCGGAGAGGTTGGAAAGCTTTTGATTTACCGACGGCGTCTTAATAGACAGCCGTTTTACCAGCTTTTCGCTTTCGGCAAGTTCCTTTTTCCGGTTCAGCCAGATATGATTTGAAATTTTATTGAGGTTGGTGATGGAGATATTCCTTGCGACGCTGTAATCTACCGCCAGGCCCTCGTCTTTTCTGTCTTCGGGCAGAAGCCCGATGGAGAACCGCTTTGCATCCATGGTCGAGGCTATCTTTACCGTGTGTCCGTTTAGCTTGAAGGAACCCTTTTCGATTTTGTCGGCCCCGAAGATTGCCCGGGCAATTTCCGTGCGGCCCGAACCGACAAGCCCCGCAATGCCCAGGATCTCCCCCCTGCGCAGGTTAAAGCTGATATCCGATAAAAAGCCCGGAGTAAAGAGGCCGCCGATCTCCAGCACGGTATCTCCGGCGCAGCATTCCCGGGGAGGAAATTCCACATCAACCGAGCGGCCCACCATCTGTTCAATCAGCTTTGCCTTGTTTGTATCCGCCACTTCCTGGGTGCTGATATAACGGCCGTCCCGCAGCACCGTTACCCGGTCGCAAATTTGAAAAACCTCTTCCAGCTTATGGGAAATGTAGATAATGGTAACGCCGGACTTTTTTAAATCCCCTATAATGACAAAAAGCTTTTTGATTTCTTCGCTGGTCAATGTGGCGGTAGGCTCGTCCATGATCAGTATCTTGGACTTTAGAAGCAGCGCCTTCGCTATTTCCACCATCTGTTTGTCGGCGATGGACAAATCCGATACCGGAATATCGGGATTGATTTCAAAATCGATACTTTTCATAAAATGCAGGAACTTTTCGCGGAGCCTTTTCCAGTCCACCATGCCGAATCTATTGGTTTCCAGCCTCCCCAAAAAGGCGTTTTCAACGGCCGTTAAGGTAGAGACCAGGTTTAATTCCTGAAAAACAATGCCGACGCCGCCGTGGGTTGCATCCCGGGTGTTATGAAAGGATACTTCCCGGCCGTCAATAAAGATACGCCCCGAGTCCTGCCTGTAGGCGCCGGAGAGTATTTTCATCAGCGTTGACTTACCCGCGCCGTTTTCTCCCAACAGGGCGTGGACTTCCCCCCGTTTTGCGTTCAGGGAAACCGCTTCCAGGGCCTTTACGTTTTCGCCGAAGGTTTTTGAGATTTTTTCCATCCGCAGGATGTAATCATCCATAGATCAGCACTCCTCGGGCCTGTTCTTTGAATTTTGCGTTCATAAAACCGGGAAATTATTCCCGGACATTCGCAGAATGTCCGGAATTACCGGCTGTAAGCGCCTGCCAGGCAGGGAACGAATGACTCTCCCCGCCCTGAAGGGCAGAGCATGGACCCGCCGGCGAATCAATGCCTTGCCTGACAAACTCAAGTCTATGGAATATAAAAAGCTCCGTTCCAAAACGGAGCTTTTTAAGCCGTTTTACCAGCCCCAGCCTCTCCACTGTTCAATATTTTCTTTAGTAACAAGGGGGCTCGAACATTTCAGCCATTTGTTGTCTCCCGGCTTAATCTCGCCGTTCATCACCTTGATAACCGCCTCGACGCCAAGCTGGCCTTCCTCTTTGGCGGAGTGCAGCACCGAACCGTAAAGCTGTCCCGCGTCAATAGCCGCGCAGCCTACATTGTTGGCGCCGGTGGAAACGGCCTTGATCTTCCCGGTCAATCCGGCCTGGGCAATCGCCTGCTGGGCGCCCTGGAAAAGTCCGTCGTCCGCGGCGAAGAGGAAATCAATCTGATTACCGAAGCGGGTAATATAGTCCTGCATAATCGTCATCGCCTTGGCGGGGTCCCAGCCGTCCACATTCTGGGACGCCAGGATTTTGATATTGGGATGCTTGGAGACGATATTCAGGAAACCCTTCTGCCGGTTGGTGGCGGGATCCGTTCCCGGCGCCCCTTCCAGGATAACCACGTTGCCCTTGCCGCCCAGCTGATCCACGCAGGCCTGACCGGCCACTTCGCCCATGTGCACATTGTCCGGCCCCGCAAAGACGGTAATGGTGGGCATGACCGAATCGTCAACCATGGAGTCGATAACCGCGTAGGGAATACCGGATTCGTTCAAGGTTTTGACAATCGTGATGCTCCCCTCTTTGTCGGCGGGGAAATAGATGATCCCGTCGTATTTCTGGCTGATGGCGTTTTTAATCTGATCCAGCTGAACGCTCGCCGACGCCTGGCCGTCCACGATGGTCAGATCAATGTTGTTCTCCTTTGCAGTCTGGAGAGCCTGGGCATTCAGGGGAGCGCAGAAGGGCGCCGTGTTAAAGGCGTTGGTAAAGAACACCCTCTTTTGGGCGCCGCCGGTTTTCCCGCCCTGGCCGCCGGCCGCAAAAAGGGGAACCCCGGTAAGAGCAAGCAAAGCGATTCCCGTTAACAGGATGCCTATACGTTTTTTCATATATGTACCTCCGCACATAAGATGCTGTGAACATAAGAACACAGCGAATGGACCATTATAGGCCGGGGGTTTGCATACGTCAAGGTAAAAATACCGCCGGGACTTCCGGCGCATCCGCTCAATTAACGGAAGCCGCTCCGCAGGCCGGAGCTTTGGAACCGCCGCCTATACGGCCCTATCGCCCTTTCTTCTCCGTTTCTTGGCGGCACAGGCGGCCCACTCCTCCTCCGGGACTTCCGGCAGGAGGGGGCAGGAATGGGCGGTCATAAACAGGCGGTTGATATAGTCCCGGTCTACGCAAAAGTCAAGGGGCACCTCTATTTTGTTAATGAAGGGGAAAAGCATGAAAGAATTGATATACTCATACTTTTGCCAGATAGCGTCCTCGTATTTAGAGAAGCCCAGCCCCCTGCAGTTATCGTCGGCATGGATAAAGACGGCGAAGAGAAGATGGCCGGCCTCCTCTCTTTTGACAACTTCGTGAATTTGTTTGAGGGCCACGGCGGTGTTGGGGGCATAGTCCAATACGGCTATGGGCTGCGGGGAATTGAAGAAACGGTTTATATGCTCTTCCAGGGCGGCGAATGTTTCCTTGGGGTCTTCGATGGCCGCCTCCAGTTTGAGACGGGGGTCTTCCATGGTATACACATCATCTTCGATATGGTAGTCAAAGTAGAATGCCGACACTTTCGTATCAAAAACAAACAACTTGGTAATAAGGGGTTTGGAAAATACAGCAGCCATAATGACGACAGTCTACCACGGGTATGCGCCGAAAGCAAGCGTCATGGATGCCCCTGGGCGCGATAGCGCCCAAAAGCATCCATGACGATCCGGAACGCAAAGCGTTCCGGTCATTTGCTCCGGGCCGTTGGCATGAATGCCGCCATAATCCCGGCAAGAGGAAGAAAAACAGCCCGGGCAGACCATCTGAAAGCGGCCGTGTCTGCCCCTTCGGGGCTTTGGTCAAGTGGCCGCTTTCAGATAACCCGCCCGGAAGTAAAGCGAATGCGTGTTACATCCGCCCCTTGCCCGGAATATAGACGCAATTCGTATATATCCCGTCCGCCCGGAAGTAAAGCGAATGCGTGTTACATCCATCCCCTGCCCGGAATATAGACGCAATTCGTATATATCCCGCCCCACAGGGCGGATTATGGCTGTCCGGCGCCGGACAGCCGAACCCACCGGCCCTCTTTGGCGCTTCTAAGGACGGCGTCGCAGACTTCCTGGGTTCTCAGAGCCGCCTTAATGTCCGGCTGAAAGGGCGGGCCGCCGTCAAGGCTTTTGAAGAAGTCGGCGATGGAATTGATAAAGGTATGTTCGTAGCCGATGGTGGCGCCGGGCACCCAGTATTTATCCATATAGGGGTGTTCGCGGCTGGTTACGAGGATCCGCTGCCAGCCGGTAAGGTGATCTTCAATTTTTTTGCCCGTTCCGGGGTCGGCGTAACGGAAAAATTGCAGGTATTCGGGCTCTTCAAGGTTGAAATAGGCCGCCCCCTTTTCGCCGTTAAGCTCCATGGTATTGTAATTTTTCCGGCCCCGGGCATAGCGGGTGCTTTCAAAGGTACCGGTGGAGCCGTTCTCAAAGACCGCCAGGAACATGCACGCATCGTCGATGGTAACGGCTTCCATTTTGCCCGTCTCCGCATGGGGGCGTTCCTTGACGAAGATCTCGGTATGGGCCGTAACCTTTGCGATGGGTCCGTTGATCCACTCCGCCGTATCGATGGAATGGGCCAGGAGGTCGCCGGTAACGCCGCTGCCCGCGGCCCCGGCGTCAAGCCGCCAAAGCGGGCCGCCCAGGGGGACGCTCTGGCTTATCGTATAATCCTGGTTGTACAGCGCCCGGTAATGAAAGGGTCTGCCGGTACGGCCCTCCAGCACAAGCTGCTTGAACAGCGCAACCGCCGGCATCCGGCGGTAATTGAACATCACCATGTTGGCAACCCCGGCCTTTTCCACCGCTTCGGCCATTTCCGCCGCCTCCCGCAGATTCATGGCCAGGGGTTTTTCGCAGACGATGATCTTGCCCGCCTCCGCCGCGGCAATGACCATGCCGCGGTGCAGAAAGTTCGGCGCCGCCACGTCGATAAGGCCGATGTCGTCCCGCAGGATCAATTTTTTCCAGTCCGTTTCGATGGATTCAAAGCCCCACATCCGCTGAAAGGCCTTGAGCCGTTCGATGTTTTGGGCGCGGCCGTAACAGGCCTTTAGTACGGGCTTATACGCCAGCTCAAAAAAATGGTTTACCTGGTTATAGGCGTTGGCGTGCGCCCGGCCCATAAACCCCGAACCGAGCAGTCCCACATTGATGGTTTTGGCCATTTCCGGACCTCCTGCGCCTTTCGATAGGCGGTTTATCCCCAGCATAAGGGGGATGCCGTTTTTCTGTCAAGAAAAAACGGCTTGTGGTATTCCGGGATACCGTGTTACCCTGTAGGCATCCACGCAACTTATACCAAGATTAGGAGGACAAAGATGAGTCAAGCTCAAATAGCGCAGCAAGCCATAGAAGAGGGCCGGGGGATTTTCCGCCTTGCCCCGGCCTGGGTTCCCCGTTCCTTTTGCCGTCCCGGCAAGCGGATAAAACTCCATCCCGACGATTACTATGTTTTCGGCCTGGAGCGGGGCGGGGTGGATGAACGGTGGTTCGCCTCGACTACCCCTGCGGATAATGGTCCTAAAACCCCGGAGGACGAGGGTCTAAGCTATATCGTAACCAAAGACGGCAAAGACCGGGTTCTGCTCCGGGATGCGGTGGATATCCTTAAGGCGGAAGTTATCGGCGAGAACCTTTGGAAGAAGTACGGCCGCTGGTCCATGTTTTCCAAGTTTTTCGACAACTTCGGGCCCCTTCCCCATCATATCCACCACCGGAACCAGCATGCGGCCAGGATAAACCAGTCCGGCAAGCCGGAGATGTACTTCTTCCCCGCCCAGGTTAACAACCACGGCGGCGAATTCCCCTTTACCTTCTTCGGCCTGAATCCCGAAACCACCAAGGATCAGGCGCTGAACGCCCTGAAGAATTTTGCCAAAGGGGATAATCACCTCCTCTCCCTGGCCAGAGCCTATGCCCTGGATATTGATACCGGCTGGGACGTGCCTCCGGGGGTGCTCCACGCTCCGGGCAGCCTCTGCACCTACGAGCCCCAGTTTGCCTCGGACGTATACGCCATGTACCAGTCGGTGCTCTACTTCGGCCACTGCGTGCCGGAGGATCTGCTTTGGAAAAACTGTCCCCCGGAAGAAAGGGGCAACTTTAATTATCTCCTGGAGGTTATCGACTGGGAGGCTAACACCGATCCGAAGTTCCACGAAAACCGTTTTATGGCGCCCAAACCGGTAAAACCCCTGGAGGAGATGAAGGCCCAGGGCTATATCGAAGAATGGATCTGCTACAAGTGCAAAGACGCCAGCGCAAAGCGCCTGACCGTTCTGCCCGGCAGGACCGTTACCATCAAGGACGCCGCCGCCTACGGCATCATCAGCCTGCAGGGATTCGGCAAATTCGGCGGCTGGAGCCTGGAGACCCCCGCCCTGATCCGCTACGGCCAGCTGACCAACGATGAATTCTTTGTTACCGAAAAGGCCGCCGGGGAAGGGGTAACCATTACCAACCTTTCCTCCACCGGTGATATTGTTATTCTGAAGCACTTTGCGGAGAATCCCGACCTGGTAATCTAGCAGCCTGCTGCGCTTGTGGATTTTTTGCGCTTGATGCAGGATAATGCTTAACGGGCCTGTGTTCCCGCCGCGGTATAAAAACCCCGTCCATTGGACGGGGTTTTTTAATCCCCTGGGGTTTAACGGCCCCGTCCGGAAACCGGCGCCGCCGGAGAGGCCCGGTTTTACCGGCCCCGCCGCTACCAGTCCACCAGGATCCAGTCTTCGGGGGCGTCTTTTACGGTGGAACGCCGGACGATCAGCCTGGATTCTATTTCCACCGCGGTTCCCGGGACGGCGGGCTCCCTGTTGTTTTCAATCTGATCGATCAGCAGTTCCGCCGCCCTTTTCCCCATAACATGTTTTTGCACGTGGATGGTGGAGAGGGAGGGCTCCAGTACGCTGGCGATAAACACGTCGTCGTAGCCAATCACTTTGACATCTTCGGGGATCCGCCGGCCCGTTTCAAAGAGGGCCTTCATGGCGCCGACGGACATCTGATCGTTGGCTACAAAAACGCCGTCTATATCCGGCATCCTGCCCAGGAGCTCCTTCATGGCCAGGTAGCCGCTCTTGTGGGAATAATCGCCGTGGGCGATCATCCGCTGTTCGTCCACCGCAAGGCCGTTCCGCTCCAGGGCGTTTTTGTAGCCCGCCATACGGTCCTGGACAACGGTAAAGAAGACCGGGCCCGAAATATGGCCGATGCGCCGGCATCCGGCGCCGATAAGATGGGAGGCCGCCGTATCCGCCCCCCTTTCCGAATTGGCATACACCGAATCGATGCCGTATCCGCTCAGATCCTTCTCGACGCAGACAAAGACGGTCGGTTTTTTCGAGGAGGCCCTCATTACGTCGCTGATAATGCCGGCCTCCATCTTTTCGGGAACCATGGAGAAAAAGGCAATGCCGTCCACCCGGTCCTGGATCAGACTGGTGATGCCCTCCCGCAATTTCTTGATGCTGCCTATGCTGTCGTGGACCCCCTCGGAATCCATGACTATCAGTTTGTAACCCCTGGAAATAAGGACATCGTACATACCCTTGAGCACGTGGGGAAAGAAGAGGCCGCAGAGATCCGCCGAGATGACCCCGATGGTTTTGGTATGTTTTATCTTCATCTTCCGGGCGATGGGGTCCGCCGTATAGTCCAGTTCCCGGACCGCCGCGTTAACCCGCTCCGCCAGGACATCGCTGACGTACTTGTTTTTGTTGATCACGTTTGAAACGGTGGATATGGAGACCCCCGCCCGTTTCGCCACATCGTTAATGGTAACCATGCCGATCCTGTCCGTATGATACGGATAAGCCCGCCGCATTGCAAGCCTCTCTGTCCGGAGGACAATCCGGCCCGGATTGATCACAACGCGGGTCAGGGGTAAGACAACGCGGGTCAGGAGTAAGACAACGCGAGTCAGGGGTAAGACAACGCGGGTCAGGAGTAAGACAACGCGGGTCACGTGGGAGACAACGCGGGCCGCGTGGGAGACAACGCGGGCCGCGTGGGAGACAACGCGGACCGCGTGGGAGACAACGCGGGCCGCGTGGGAGAGACAACACGGGTCAGGGGCTAAGACACGTTTCCGGGGGCAGGGGCCGCGTTCCGGCGGGGCGCTTACCGGCGGCGGATCCGGTTAAGCGCCGGGGCGAGGGCTTTGAGCCGCACCACCCTGCCGCCCCCGAAGGCCCGGTAGCGTTCGCCGTCGCCGGAAAAGGGGAGGGCCGCCTCTCCGGGGAAGGGCGGGCAGCGGCTCTGGGTCCAGATTAGGCCGCCGTCCATGAGGGTCTTGTCCCGGCGGGGATCGAAGTGGATGAAGGAATCGTGGACCCCCCGCTCGTCCTGGGGGGCTTCGTCGGTGCTCTGGAGATACCTGATAAGGCCCGATGACAGATCTACCGATTGAATGACCGCCGAGTGGACCACGGCGCCGCCGCTCCCCCGGAAGAGCAGAATATCCGCGGGCCTTAAACCGCTTATCCGGTCCGGGACGGCCTCCAGGCCGGCGTGGTTCGAGCCGAAAAACCAGGTCCCCGCATACCGGGCGGGATCGCTTCCCCGGGGAAGGTCCGGGAAACGGCCCAGGGCGCGGCCGAGATCCACGCCGCCGGTCCGGGCTATGTGGGAAAGCACGTGCCAGACGTAGCCGGAGCAGTCCATCCCTGTCCAGCCCACGCAGTACAGGTAGTTGTAAACATCCGCCTCCCGGACGCCCCCGCCGGAAACCAGCGCATTGGGCCGGTGGGGAAGGCCGCCGTAGGAACCCACCTTCATCCGGCCTATGTCGAAGATGTCCCTGGAGACCGTCCAGGACCGGCGGGGAATATCGAAGGTAATCACCTTCTCGCCGGGACCGGAGAGGACCCCGGTATAGCGTTTGAAGTCCTCCGATTCCAGGATTTCGCCGATGGCCGGCCAAAGCCCGGCGGGTCCCGATTTACCGCCCCCCAGGAAGGTCCAGCCCTGTCCGCTGAGCGTATCCCGCTCGCCGTTTTGGGCAAAGGGGATCCGGAGGTTCATCACCCGGTCCCCTACGATGTAGGTTTTGAAACAGAGCCGGTGGGCCTCTTCGATGACCCCCTCAATGCCGGGGCCCCAGATCCGGGCGGGGTCCGCATAACGCGCCAAATGGCCGGGGCCGCTGTCCGCCGCAATGAGGAAGGGGAGGACCCCCGGCAGGAACATGCTGAATAGGGCGGCGGGCCGGAACTTCCGTACCGGCATAAAGGGCTTTCTTAAAAAACGCAGCATCATCTTCGATATAAATGCCGGAACGCGGCGTTGTCAAGGATCTTGCGTATCCCGCTGTCCCTTGCCAGGTCTCCGGGAGCCGGATATGATAATACCATGTGCTGGTATTGCGGGGCTCCCGTTACCGATGAAGAACCCATAGGGCGTTCCCTGCGCTGTCCTGAATGCGGCAGGGATCTGCGGGTGTGCCGGCACTGCCGCTTCTACCTGCCCGGCGCCCGGAGCGGCTGCGGGGAGCCGGGCGCCGAACCTCCCCAGGACAAGGAACGGGGCAACTTCTGCGACTGGTTTTCCCTGGACCCCCGGTTCCGTAAAGCCGCGGCAGGACCGGGGCGGGAGCGGGATTCGGCGGTTTCCGCCAAGTCCGCATTTGAGGATCTCTTTAAGTAACGAAGATGGATAAGCGGCCTGTACTTTTTTTTGATTCCGGCGCCGGCGGCCTTCCCTATTGCCGGCGCTTTCGTGTCCGCAATCCCGCCGAGACCGTGGTCTATGCGGCGGACCGGGCGAATTTCCCCTACGGTTCCAAAGAGCGGGAAGAGTTGATCCGGCTCTGTACCTCCCTGGTTTCCCGGATTGCGGAGATCTTCGATCCTAAACTGGCGGCGGTGGTCTGCAATACCGCATCGGTGTCCGCCCTGGAAGCGCTGAGGAAGAGCTTCCCCGGCATTCCCTTTGTGGGGACCGTTCCCGCGGTAAAGCCCGCGGTTCTTGCAAGCCGGAAGCGGCATATCGGCGTGCTGGGAACCAGCCGGACCATAGGGGACCCCTGCATTGCGGAGCTTGCCGCCAGGTACGGCCCGGACTGCGCCATCACCGGGATTGCCGCCCCGGAGCTGGTGGACTTTGTGGAGCGCCGCTGCGATCGGGCGGACCGGGAGGAGCGGCGGAGCGTGGCCGCCTCCTACATCGAGAAATTCCGGGCCGCCGGAGCGGACAGCGTGGTTCTGGGCTGTACCCATTTTCTTTTTTTATTGGATGAATTTAAGGCCGCCGCCGGAGGGCGGGGTCCGGCGGAACCGGCCCTGGGCATTTACGATTCGGTGGAAGGGGTTTCCCGCCGCATCGAGGCCCTGCTGGACGAAGGGGATCTCCGGGCGGAGACCGGAACGGCGGAAACCGCGGGAGGCGGCCTCCGGCGGGAAACCCCTTCGGGCGGCATCCTCCTGATCAGCGGCTCCGCGCCGTCCGGGGCGGTCTGGCAAAAGCGGGCGGAGGCCTTCGGCCTTGAGCTGCGCCGTCTTGCCGATATAGGTCCCGGCGAATACCGGAAAACGCAGGCGGCGGTTCCGTTATGACGCGGGGACTGGTGATCCGGGGTTCCCGGAATATCTTTACCGTGCGGCTTCCCCCGGACGGGACCGGCGCCGCCGCGGAGCTGGAATGCCGGATCAAGGGAAAGGTCCTTAAGGGGGTGGAAAGCTTTTACAACCCCCTGGCGCCGGGGGACATGGTCAGCCTTGAGGCTGACGGCGATCATCCCGGAACGGGGCGGATCCTGGCCCTGGAGGAACGGCGCACGGTTTTTACCCGGTTTAACCAGAAGGGCCGGGCCCCCCAGATCCTTGCGGCCAACGTGGACCAGATCCTCTGCGTAACTACTCCGGCGTCTCCCCCTTTCAGGCCCCGTTTTCTTGACAGGGTTCTGCTGCAGGGGGATATTGCCAATATTCCTTCAATAATAATCTGCAATAAGTGGGATCTCTTCCAGGGCGATCCCGACATTCAGGAGCGGCTTGAGGATTACCGCCGCATCGGTTACCGGACGCTGCAGGTATCGGCCCTTACCGGCGAGGGGATGGATGAGCTGGGGGCCCTGATCGCCGGCCGTTTTTCGGTACTGACCGGTCAGTCCGGGGTTGGCAAGTCAAGCATCATCAAGGCCCTGGTTCCGGGCCTCCGTATCAGAACCGGGGCCCTCAACGAAAAATATGACCGGGGAAACCACACTACCACCATGGCTTCAATATTGGACATTCCCCGGTGGTCGGCCCGGATCATCGACACCCCCGGCCTGCGCCGGCTGGTTCCCAGCGGGGCCGGGCCGGAGGAGATCATCCTCCACATGCGGGAATTCGCTCCCCTGGCGGGGAAGTGTACCTACGGTCTTTCCTGTTCCCACCGGATCGAACCGGGCTGTAAGATTATGGAGGCGGTGGCCGCCGGAGTCATCCACGAGGACCGGTATGAAAGCTTCCTCCGGATTCAAGACGAGCTGCTGTAATGGAAAACGCCGACAGCTTTGAAAAGCCGGATCCCGAACCGCCGCCGCCGGACCCCTTTGAGAAAACCCTGGGCCTCCTTGAGTTTGATCGTATCCGTTCCAGGGCCGCCGGATGCGCCCGGAGCGGAGAGGCCGCGGCGCTCCTCCTTAAAGAGCCGCCCCTCAGAGACCCCGTTCAGGTTGAAGCCCTCAAGGTTCTGACGGGCGAACTGGCGGCCAGGATTGGTTCCGGCGATGAGGAGCCCCGGGGAAGCTTTCCCGCCGCCGCCCCGATCCTGGCTAAGCTTGCCGTAGAGGGAACCGGTCTTACCCTGGAGGAAGCCTGCGCCCTGGGAATCTTTATCGAATCGGCGGAGGATCTTCGCCGGTGGATACTCAAAGTTTCCGCCGGAAATTCTGCGGACTGCGCCCTGAGCCCTCTGGAAAGGGAGGCGGCGGCGTTTCCCGATTGCAGCGCCGCGGCCAGGGAAATTTTCCGGGTCGTGGACAGGGGCGGCAGGCTTCGGGATCTGCCCGAGTTTAAGGAGATACAGCGGCGGCTCCAGTCTCTTTCAAGGGAACTGGAGAACGCTGTTTCCCGCTATACCTCGGGCGAAGAAACCCGGCGCATGCTTCAGTCCGGCCTGCCCTCCCAGCGGGACGGCAGGGTCGTGCTGGCCCTCAAGGCCAATTACCGGGGACGTATCAAGGGCATAGTCCACGAAGTTTCCGCCACCGGCCAGACCCTCTTTGTGGAACCCGAAGAGGCCGTGGAAAAGAATAACGAGCTTCTTATTGAAAAGCGCCGCCTCGATGCGGAGATACTCCGGGTCCTCCGGGAGATGACCGCCGCCCTTGCCCGCCGCCGGGAGGGCCTTGGAGAACTGCACCGGAGGGTAATAGCCCTGGAGCTTCTCCGGGCCAAGGCCCGTTATAGTTATGAAACCAGGGGCCGTTTTGCCGTCAGCATGGACGCTGCCAGCATGGACGCTGCCAGCATGAATGCCGATGGCGAAATGACGCTCAAAGGCGCCAGGCACCCTTTGCTGGGGGCCGGGGCGGTTCCCATCGATTTTGCCATGAAGGTCCGGGCGGTGATCATCACCGGACCCAATACGGGAGGAAAGACCGCCGCCCTGAAAACGGCGGGGCTTTTTGCCCTGATGAACCAGTGGGGGCTGGCCCTGCCGGCGGAGGAGGCTGCCCTGCCCGTCTTCGACGGGATCTATGCGGACATCGGTGACGAACAGTCCCTGAGCCAGTCCCTTTCCACCTTCTCCGCCCACATGACCAATATCGCCGCCATCGCCGGAAAGGCTACCGCCCGGTCCCTGGTCCTTCTGGACGAGCTTGGTTCCGGTACCGGCCCCGAGGAGGGAAGCGCCATCGCCATGGCCGTTCTGGATCATTTTATAGAGAGGGGGGTCCGGCTCATTGCCACCACCCACCACGGCATCCTTAAAAATTACGGCTATACCCGGAAGGAGGTGGAAAACGCCTCGGTGGAATTTGACGGCCGGACCCTTTCCCCCACCTACCGTATTGTGATGGGGGTCCCCGGAGAAAGCCGGGCGCTAGACATAGCCGGCAGAAACGGCCTGGCCCCTTCGATAATCGCGGCGGCCCGGTCCTATCTGGAAGAGGAACGTTCCGATGTTTCCGCCCTTATCAGGGGACTTAAGCAAAAACACCGGGAACTGGACGCCGCCGCGGCGGAGCAGAAGAACGAGGAGACCCGGCTTAGGGTGGAACGGCGGCGGGCGGATCTTAAGGAACTCCGGCTGCGGCAGAAGGAACTGGATCTTAAAAGCGCCGGAATAGGCAGCCTGCAGCGGCTCCTTTCGGAAAGCCGGAAAACCCTGGAGAACCTGGTAAGGGAAGTAAAGGAGGGGGAACTTAGCCGGGAAAAGACCCTCAAGGTGAAGGACTTTCTTAGGGAGCTGGCGGGAAGCGCGGCGGCGGAAGGCGAGGCTCTGGAGGCGGAGAGCCGGGCCCTGTCGGAGGAACGGCAGCGCCTTGAGGCAGAGTACGGCGCCTTCGTCAACGGCGAAACCGCCGCCGGTGAAGATTTCCGCGGTAGATCCGGCAAGGACCTTGTGATTGAGCCGGGGGCGGAAGTGCTGGCGGGGACATTCCGCCGCCGGGGCAGGGTGATCCGGCTGGACCGGAAATCCCGGCCCTCCCCGAAGGAGTCTCCCGCGGTCCGGTACTGGATAGTGGAACTGGGTTCCCTTAAGATGCGTTTTCCCGAAACGGAGCTTGTGCCGGTCCGGGTTTCGCACGAAACCAAGCCCCTTATTGCAGCGGCGGATCTTGCCGAAGCGCCCCAGGCTCTGTTCGAGATAAGTCTTAGGGGGATGCGCCTGGAGGAAGCCCTGAAAACCCTGGAACGGCAGATCGATGCGGCGGCCCTGGCGGGGCTTCATGCCTTTTCCGTAATCCACGGCAAGGGAGACGGCATACTCCAGCGGGGAGTACACGAATATCTTAAAACCCAGTCCATGGTGGCGGACTATTACTTCTCCCGGCCTGAACTCGGCGGTTTCGGCAGAACCGAGGTGGTGTTGAGATGAAGCTCCCCGGACCAGAAGTCCGCTATATGGCAGAACCTCCCCTTTGTTTAGCGCCTGGCACCTTTGCGCTCCCGAACGGAGAAAGTCGATGTTATAATGAAATATTGGATGAAGTATATTAATAGGAAGCGAGGGAAAATATATGTTTTTAAATTTTGATCCTTGTAGAAAAATCTATTATTATGGTTTAATACGTATTGATGAAAAAATCATTGGTTCGAAAGATTATAGAGAAACACTAAGTAAGTGTTTTAAAATGATTAGAAAATATAATGGTGATATCAATCAGTTTTTAGGTGGACTTATACTAGGAATATTTGGACTTCCAATAATGGATAGGGATATTGAAACATAGTGTTTATTTTTCTTTGATGATTTAAAAAAGCTTGATCTCCCGATTTCTTTGATAATAAAAAAGACATAGGAATTTTTGGAAGATTTGGCGATGAAAGAAGGGCTGTTATTACGGCAATTAGTGAGAATATCTGCAATAGCATAAAAGAGATAATGAATGTTCCCTGTGGCCTATATAAAAATGAATTTGGCATTATGTAAAATGAAATCAATTTTCTTTCTTGGAATTTTTTTTCAATTTCTCGCCGTGTGTTGTACAAAAGAAATACAGATTGGCGGCTCAAAAAATAGGTTACACAATGTAATTATCAAGACAAATCGCTTTGCGTTAATCAATCCGGGAACTATTTCAGATTTATATTCTTATAAAGAAGGCAATAGCGAATATTTTTTGTCGTTTGATAAAAACGATCAAATAAATTATATAAGAAAACCTCTAAAAACTGAAGTTTTTAGAGGTTTTCTTATAAATATTCCAAAAGGAGTTCCGCAAAGCGTTCTTCAAGTTTGTTTAATTCGGAACGGTACTGTTCGTAGGCGTTCCGGGCTATCCGTTCCCGCCCGGAATCGTCCGCAAGGTAGCGGGCCGCCTTTTCTTTGAGGTCCCCGCCGTCCCAGTCAAGGGGAACGTAGGTTTCACCGGGGATATAGACATCCGGCCAGGTTTTCATGTGGGACATACCGGGCTTTAAAAGCAGGGCCCCCGAGATGATCGCCTCAAAATCCCTGAAGCATACCTCCCCCCAGCCGAAGGGGGAGAGTACCATTTTTGAGGCGGAAAGTTCACGGTAGTAGCGATCCTGTGATACAAGACCGGTAAGGAAAAGGGGGTCGCCCCGGATCTTTTCCAGAAACAATACCCGCTGAAAGGCCACCGATTCGCTTGTCACGGGGTCGATGCGGGCATGAACAGGGATGGTTCTTTTGGGCGAAGAAAAATCCTCCGGGGGAGTCCGGCGGCCGGTCTTGAAAAGCCGGCCGAGGCCGGGAAAGCCGAGCCGGGCCGCCGCTACGCCGATACGCTGCCGGGTATGACGGCGGGGATAGTCGCCGATCCCGATGTTCCATGAGAGGCCCAACTTTGTCTCATCCTCTGCCGTGAACCGGTGTTTACAATGGTATTCCGGCCGCTTGTCCTCGACATGATACCTGTTATGGTAGTAATCCGCAAAGAGGTTTTTTGCATAGAGGTCTTTCCGGTAGTTTTCCTTGTCCGTAAAGACGGATTTATGAAAGAGCCGGTCCACATAGGGCAGAAGCTCAAGCCCGTGGGTTCCCGCGTCGGGCTGGCCCGACATGAATATGATGGTTTTGTATTTGTTCCTGAGCCCTTCCATGAGGCGGAGATCCGGGGGGTTCCGGTGCTGAAACCACCGCTCCATTATGAGGACCCTGTTTTTATCGGCCCCGAGACAGTAGTCCGCGGACTGGGTAAAATGAAAAAGCTGCCGGTATTTCTTGCTGAAAAAGGGTTCCAGGGTGTGAAAGAGGGAGATCCGTTCATAAAAGGCGAGGAGGGTGATCAAAAGGTCTTTTCTCCTTCAAGATTAAAGCGGAAGCCCAGGGTACATTCAAAGGCGGCGTTTCCGTCCCGGAGGATGAGCCCCGGAATGATCTTGAAATCAAAACGTTTCCAGGTATAGATACAGGGAACGTCAAGGGAAAAATACCAGCGCCGTTTTCCGTTTTTAAGGGCGTTGTTTTTTTTATATTCCGTCGTTACAAGGTCCGCATCCCGCAGTTGTGCAAGAAGAAGAAGGTCCGGCGAAACCTTCAGGGGAAAACGGGTAAAGGAAAAACTCCCCGCAAGCCTTCCCCAGACGGCACCGGGACCGTAGGGGCTCGTGAGGGGGAGG
>JAISMC010000161.1 GCA_031276965.1 Treponema sp. | reverse complement strand
T
This sequence comes from Treponema sp., assembly GCA_031276965.1. Lineage (GTDB taxonomy): Bacteria > Spirochaetota > Spirochaetia > Treponematales > Breznakiellaceae > JAISMC01. The sequence goes on along the minus strand of JAISMC010000161.1, from coordinate 17,379 downwards.
CCCGGCAGGTTCCCGTTCCGCATCCGGGCTTCGCCGCTGATTGGCGCTGACGGGATATAGTCCCCCAGAGCGGGGTCCGCGGAGAGCCACCGGCCCGCGGCGTAGACGTATCTACCGGTATTCCCGTTTTTACCATGATTTGAGTGGCGAAAGGCTTTTTTATCAGGGGTAAGGGCTGGGCTTGGCATTGTTATCAGTATAGCACGGGGGAGCAAAACCGGCAAGCGGTTTTTCCACATTTGGCGACTGTTACCCCTGCGCTGCCAATTATTAAATACCTATATCGAGATCGAGCGGTTCATAAGGAGCATCTTTAGGTACACGATAGAATCTGTTCTCACTTCCGGGAAACAACGGTAACCAATTTGAACTCCTGCCAATTAGTTCAATTGAAATACTATCCTTATCAAGGATATGTATTATTATTTTTTTTTCTACATTAAGATCATCACTATATTCGCCAAGTAATACCACCTGGTTTTCCTCGTATTCAATCTTTGACACAAAGAATGCGCCACCGCTATGACAACTTATGTAAGGATGTGCAGCTTCAAGATCGATTATAACAGATCCTGTGGAAAAAACATTTTCACCCCATGAAAATCTCCCCTTTCTGAAATGTTGATAAGGTTCAGCTTCCCAAATTGCCGAAATACTATCAGATGAAACAGAAAAACAGCACATAAAAAACAATATCCCCGCAAAAAAACTATTTCTATACTTCATTTATAAACTCCTCTCCTCAGATTGTTTCCTAAAAAAAATACTCCCTTCGATCATTGTTGTTTCAGGTTTATTGCGATTATGACCACCTTGCCAAGGATCATGCAAGAAATTTCCAATTCTATCTCCCAATTGAGAGTGCCATGAATCAGTATATATCGTTTTTCCTCTTCTTTCAGTATAATCTGCACCAGTCCTGAACCCATTGTCATAGTACTCAGCCATAAGGTCTGATCTGCCAATAAATTCCAAAGTTTTGTTTAAAATACCAACCTTATTTTGAACATCATCATTGCTATTTATTAAAACATGTCCTTGAGCATCCTGGCTATAGAAATTATCGAATAACTTTCCAACTTGGACAGCATCAAGTTTTTCGCCTGTATAATCCAAGACCGCATCTACAAGCGTTAATGCAACACAAGCTACCTTTGCCCTTTTGGAATCATAACCTGCCTTTATCAAATCTTTTTGAGAAACAAGATTTGACAAAAAAATGACCCGTTTGGTATTCCTATCGGGATTAACAATAGAAGAATTAACATCCCTCCCATCCGGGTCCACATACTTCACCGGATTATTCCCCGCATAGTGGTATGCGTGAAGGTTGACATAGTTAAACACACCCCCCTGCCCCGGCAGACTGCCGTTCCGCCTCCGGGCTTCATCATTCACTGGCGCTGACGGGATATAGTCCCCCATAGCCGGGTCGGCGGAGAGCCACCGGGAAACCTTCGGGTCAAGATAGCGCGCCCCGTAGTAATAAAGGCCCGTCTCCTCGTCAAGCTCTTTACCGGTATTTCCTAAAACAGGCACATATTCCCAGCCCTTAACGGGCTTCGGTAAAGCAGACATCTGCTTCCTCCTCTGGCTAAAGATGCCAGATACCTTTACGTTCCCTGTGGATAATTCTGTTTTTAATACCCTTGACAGTTGTCACTGTTTCTATATCTCCTGTTTCATTCATGTAAATTCCACGCTTGGCGCGCCTGGACCAAAATGTCCTGCGGTGTCGCTTGGACATGTTTGTTGTCTTTCATAGCGTTTCCGCAAAGGTGTATGCAGTGTACCCCGGATTGATCTATTTAACAAGACGGCGCAGTGTCTTATATAAAATCTGACCGAAGGGGATGCGGAATCTCATATAAGATGTATATTGGAGTTGTCCGGGAGCCAGCCGGGGTTTCCTAACAAGTCCAATGTGTTTATGCTCTTAAAAAGAGGGGGGCCTTGCCGTGAAGGTAAAACCAAATGGTTGAAATACTTAAGCGGGAATTGATTTACCTTTGGTACTATTTTGAGCTTCAGTTCCGGCAGATCGCCGGATACTGGATCCTGGGAATGGCTATGGGGTCCTTCATTTCCGTTTTTGAAAAGGAAAAGATACACGGCCTGTTTGCCGCAATGCGGGATAAAAAGCTGGGTATTCTGGGCGTAATCCCCGCCTCCCTAATCGGCATCGCATCTCCCCTTTGCATGTACGGCACTATTCCTGTTGCCGCCTCTTTTTCCGAAAAGGGCGTGGACGACGGCTGGCTTGCCGCTTTTATGATGAGTTCCATTCTCCTCAATCCGCAGCTTCTCCTTTACAGCGCCGCTCTGGGCGTTCCGGCGCTTGTCATACGTTTTGCCAGCTGCTTCCTCTGCGGCGCCGCGGCGGGACTCTGCGTCCGCTTCTTTTTCAAAAAGCGGAAATTCTTTAATTTTACCGGCTTCGCGGCGCCGGAGAATCGTGATGCCGCCCTGAATCCGGTTTTACGGTTTCTCAAAAATCTTGGACGGAATGTTAAGTCCACCGGACTTTATTTCCTTGCCGGCATAGTCCTCTCGGCGCTCTTTCAGCGTTATGTACCGGAAGAAACCGTGGCCTCTCTCTTCGGCAAAGGAAACCGGGGCTTCGGCCTCCTTATCGCCGCCACCGCCGGCGTTCCGCTCTACGTATGCGGCGGAGGAACAGTGCCCCTGCTGCAGCAATGGCTTACAGCCGGAATGAGCATGGGATCCGCCGCCGCTTTTATGATAACCGGTCCGGCCACCAAGATTACCAATCTGGGGGCAGTAAAAATCGTACTGGGCGTAAAACACTTTCTGTTTTACCTGGCCTTTACAGCGATGTCAGCCCTGGCCGCAGGATTTATAATAGATTATGGGAACCTCTAAAAACTTCAGTTTTTAGAGGTTTTCTTATGTATTCCGGCTCTGAATTTCCGGCCGCCCCGGAACCAGGCTGCCCGCAGAGATTCCGGCAAAGCCGCCTGTTTTATAGGCAGCCGTTCGTTAACCGGGCAGCGCCAAGGTCAGTACTTCCTCAAAGCGATCCACGGGATGAAAGGCGATGCCCTTCTTTACATGCTCGGGAATCTCGTCCAAATCCCGCAGGTTCTGTTTGGGGATGATGATATGCTTCGCCTTGTTGCGCCGGGCGGCGATGGTCTTTTCCTTAAGGCCCCCAATGGGAAGGACCTGTCCGGTCAGGGAAAGCTCTCCGGTCATTACCGTGCGGCTGGCGATGGTTTTGTTCCGCATCAGGGAGAGCAGCGCCGTGGCCATGGTGATTCCCGCGGAGGGGCCGTCCTTGGGGGTGGCTCCTTCGGGAATATGGAGGTGAATCTGGTGTTTTTCAAACCATTCCCCCGAAAGGCCGTAGTTCTCCAGCGCCAGCTTGCGGGCATAGCTTAGGGCGATGGCGGCGCTTTCCTTCATGATGTCCCCCATCTTTCCCGTCAAGGTAAAGCTCTCTTTGCCCGGCACCGAAATGGCCTCGATTACCAGGGTATCCCCGCCCATGCTGGTCCAGGCAAGACCCACCGACATCCCCGGCCGGTCGGCCCGTTTTATCATATCCTCAGGGAAGATGGGCTTTCCCAAATAGGTTTCTATCAGCTTCTTGTCCACCTGGAATTTACCCCCCGCCATCCGGGGAACATTGTCCGGGGTCCTGCCATCCTTTGTCTCCTTCTCCTCTTCCGCCTTGGCCGTCCTTACCGGTCCGTTCCTGCCGGCCTTTTTCCGGGCGGCCTGCTCCGCGGCGGCGGCTTCCTCCGCTTCGCCGGTTTCAACCAGCACCTTTGCCAGCTTACGGTGAATCTTGTCCAGGTTCTTTTCAAAATTCCGCACCCCCGCTTCCCGGGCATAACCGTTGGCAATATGAAGAAGGGATTCCTGGGAATGCCGGACCTGATTTTTTCTGAGGCCGTTTTTCTCAAGGCTTTTGGGGATAAGATAGTGCTTGGCGATTTCCAGCTTTTCCGTGTCGATATAGCCGGGGAGCTGGATAATTTCCATCCGGTCCAGGAGAGGCGAAGGAATGGTATCCAGGGTATTGGCGGTAAGAATAAAGAAAATTTGGGAAACGTCAAAGGGAAGATCCAGGTAATGATCCCTAAAGCTGTTGTTCTGTTCCGGGTCCAGAACTTCCAGCAGGGCGCTGGAGGGATCTCCCTGGTAGCTTGCCCCCATCTTGTCGATCTCGTCGATCATAAATACCGGGTCCTTCACCTTAACTATCTTGAGGCCCTGGATGATCTTCCCCGGCATGGCTCCGATGTAGGTACGGCGGTGGCCTTTGATCTCCGCCTCGTCCCGCATGCCCCCCACGGAGAAACGGAAAAACTGCTTCCCCAGGGCCCTGGCCACGGACCGGCCCAGGGAGGTTTTGCCCACTCCGGGAGGACCCGCCAGGCAGATAATGGATCCTGCGGGAATGTCCTTTGACGGCATATCCCTGCGGAGTTTCCGCACCGCCAGGTATTCCACAATACGGGTCTTTACATCACTAAGGCCGTAGTGATCCTTTTCCAGAATGTCCGTCGCCTTCCGGAGATCCAGCTGTTCCGGAACCGGAGGATTCCAGGGAAGGCTGGAGATTACGTCCAGGTAATTCCGGGTTACGATAAATTCCGCCGAGTTGGGGTCCATCAGGCTGAATTTCTCCAGTTCCTGTTCCACCGTCTCCTTGATCTCTCCCTCGAACTTCACGGTCTCCAGTTTTTCCTTGAAGCGCTGATACTCGGAACTCTTGGCGTCGGTGGTCATGCCCAGCTCGCTCTTTATCGCCTTCAGTTCCTCCTTGAGGAAATAATCCCGCTGGGACTTTTCAATTTTTTCGTTTATCTCCTTCTGGATTTTTTTCTGAATCCGCAGCAGTTCCTGTTCCTTTTTGATGAACACCAGGACCTGTTCCATCCGCTTGCGGACATTGAGGACCTCCAGGATCTTCTGCTGTTCGGTTTTGTCGATATTGAGGATACTGGCGATAAAATCGGCGATCTTTCCGGGATGATCGATGTTGATCATGTTGAGCCGCATCTCCTCCGAAAAGAGGGGATTGTTCTCGGATATCTGCTTCATCTCGCTGATCAGCGCCCTGGTAAGGGCCTTAACCTCGCTGGTATCATCTTCCTCGTCCTCCATATATTCCACCGCCGCCACAATGGGATTAGCCGCATGGAGGGTCTTTTTTACCTTGAAACGTTTCAGCGTGGAGATGAATATATTAACCCCTCCGTCGGGAAGGTTGATCTTTTTAACAATCTTCGCCGCGGTCCCCACCTTGTAAAGATCGCCGATACCGGGGCTCTCGGTTTCGTTCAGCAGCATCACCAGGCCGATGAGCCCGTCCCCGGCAACGGCATTGTCAATGACTTTAACGTCCACGGGGTTCCCTATCATAATGGGGGTAAAAATGCCGGGGAAAATAGGCCGCCCCATCAGGGCTACCAGCGGCAGTTTATTGGGAAGGATCTGATCTATAGGTACAACGCTTTGTTCGGGCATACCACCGCCTTTCTTTGTTTTTTCAGGATTCCGGGCTTTTTCAAAATGCCGGATTTTGAAAAAGCAGCCATGGATTTAGGGGGCAAACGGGCTTGACCGGTTTCCCCAAGACCTTTTTCATCGAACCTAAGATTTGCACTAACCGGGTTTTGAAAAAGGTTTGTTTTACGAGCATTTCCCAAAGCTCGGTTAGTTTTGGGAAAGCCTCCTGCTTAAAATATTATAAATATCCGGCCAAAAGGCAAGGTGAAAGAAAGCGAAACGGGCCCGCCGCCGGGACGGATTCATCGGGGCAGATGCCTGAAACCCTGCACCCGGGCGGATGCCGTAACGTTGAGGGGAGAACGGTCCCCCCGCTCCAGAAAGCGGTATCCCAAACCGGCAACCATGGCGCCGTTATCCCCGCAGAATTCCGGCGGCGGAAAGATACAGCGGAACTGTTGAAACCCCTTTCCCGGCGCCGCCCGCTCCGCCAAACGGGAACGGAGCAGGGAATTGGCCGCCACCCCGCCGCCGGCTACGATGGTCGTAAGCCCCGTATCTTCCGCCGCCCGGAAGAGGCTCCGCAGCAGTATCTCCACCGCGGTCTTTTGAAAGCTTGCGGCAATGTCCGCATCGCCGGGATTGGCCTTTACCCGGAACTGTTCCCGCTGGTTGATCACCGCATTTTTCAGCCCCGAATAGGAGACATCGTAGCGGCGGCCGCTTTTATGGAGGCTGGGTATGGGGAAACGGAAGGCCCCGCTGTCCCCGGTCCGGGCCAGCTTATCAATCGCCGTCCCGCCGGGATAACCGAAGCCGAAATACTTGGACACCTTGTCAAAGGCTTCGCCGGCCGCATCGTCAACAGTGGTCCCCATCACGGTGATACAATCAAAATTATCCACCCTGCAGATGATGCTGTGCCCCCCGGAGACCAGGAGGCCCAAAAAGGGATAGGCCGGCGGATCTTCGCCGGCCGGGGAAAGCCGGGATGCGTAAAGGTGGGCCAGCATGTGATCCACCGCAATAAAGGGAAGCCCCCGGGCCCAGGCGAAGGCCTTGGCAAAACTGAGACCCACCAGGAGGGAGCCCAGCAATCCCGGCCGGGAACTTACCGCGACGCCGTCAACCCCGTCTCCGGCCTTTTCCAGAGCCTCCTGTACTACGGGACCTATCCATTCGGTGTGCATGCGGCTGGCTATTTCGGGGACCACTCCGTTATAGGGGGCATGAATGGGAATCTGAGTGGCCACCACATTGGATAAAACCTGCCTGCCGTCCTCTACTACGGCAGCGGCGCACTCATCGCAGGAAGTTTCAATTCCAAGTATTTTCACCATCTACTCCACGATCCGGGAGACCGTTGACAAAGTATAGCCCTGCTCCAAAAGGCCCGGATACAGCCCGGTCAGCACCGGAGCGAGGGCCGGAGACCATGTATGGCCTATCATTACCGCGGTCCCCTTTCGTTTTGCCCGTTCAAGGCCCTCCTCCACACAGCGGATCATGGAAGTCCTTTCCTGGATATTGTCTAAAAAGACATCCCGTTCCCCAATCCTGATACCCAGCCGTTTCGCCGCCGCCGGAGCCGCCGTCTCTGCGGTGGTTCTGGAATCCAGAAAGCAGATGCGGCGTTCCCGGCAAAGGGAAAGGATGGTCTCCATGGCCGCTTCATCCATAGTTATCCTGGATCCTTGATGATTATTCATCCCCGCCACGGGGCCTACCTCGGCAAGGTTACGTTCCACCACCGCCCGGATCTCGCCGGAACTCATCCCCGTGTAGATTGCCCCCGGCCCCGGATCCTGGCCGCCGACAGCTTCCATGGGCTGGTGGAGAAAAAGCTCCTTACCGGCGGCCCGGATCCGCCGGGCGGCCTCCGCCGAATAGGGCAGCCCCGGCAATACCGCAATGGTCAGGGGACCGGGAAATTGCAGAAAGGGCTCCAGTTCCCTAAGGTTATTTCCCGCGTCATCGATCATAAATACCAGTATCCCCTTATGCCGGGGCTGTTCGGAACCGCCGCTGCCCGGCGGTATTACCGGGGGCTGGGCCGCGGGCCGTTCCGGGGCCCGCTGAACCGGAACAGGAGACTGCCGGGCGGGGGAACCGGTATTCAGGGGCGCTGCGGAAGAAACCGGCGGGGTCTCCGCCCCAACGGGAACGGAGGCAGCGGGAGCCGGAACCCGGGAAACAGGCTCCGTAACGGCGGAAGACTCCCCGGGGGAAACCGGGCTGGAACTTTCCGGGACCGCGGATTCCGGCGCCCCGCTTACGGGAACAGCCTGCGGGATAAAGGAATGGACCGCAAAAATCACCGCCCCGGTAATGGCCGCTGCGGAAATACAGACTGCGGCAATAAGAACCGCCCGGACCCGGTCTTCAAAGGACGGTTTTTTTCTGCGGGGTCTCCGCTTTTTGGGCTTAAGAGCCTGTTTTTTAGGAGAAGCCGCCGCCTTCCCTTGAGAATTTTTCACCTATCTGAAAATAACTTTAGGGAAAGTTTTGGTCAACCAAGGGAAAAGGCAGGCGCCGCCGGACTATATAGCTGCGACGCAGTACTTCAGTTCATCCGCATTTTCCCGGATCTTCTGGAGGGCCCGTATCTCGATCTGCCGTACCGTTTCCGGGGAAATGCCCATCTTGGCGCTGATCCGTTTCAAGGTATACCGTTCACCGCCGTTAAGCTGATACCGGTACATAAGGATACGCTTTTCCTTGTCCTTTAGGCGGTCAAGGAAACGGATGGTATCGTTCCGGAAAACCTTTTTCATCAGGGCCTGTTCGGGACTATAGGTATAATCCGCATGGAGATCTACCACGGAGGAATCTTCCCCGGTTTCCATTTCAAGGGACACCATTCCATTGGTCATGCTGAGGATAAGATCCACCTCTTCCTGGGAAACCCCCACTTCGGCGGCAATCTCTTCACTGGAAGGCTGGCGGTGCAGCATCTGGCTTAAAACATGATAGGCCTTCTGCATCTTTTTAAGAACCTCCTCTTTCCGGTGGGGCAGGCGGATGACGCGCCGTTTATTGGAAAGGTATCTGGTTATGGACTGGCGAATCCACCAGTTGGCATAGGTGGAAAAACGTACATTCTTTGTATAACTATACTTACTAGCGGCATGAATAAGTCCCATATTCCCCTCCTGAATAATATCCAGAAGAGATACATCGGAGGTTAAATAGATCCGGGCTATTTTGACCACCAGGCGCAGATTGGACTCGATTAGCCTGCGGCGGGCCCCTTCGTCCCCCTCCTGAATCCGCCTGGAGAGGTTCAGTTCCTCTTCAAAACTTAAAAGAGGAATGGTCTTAATCTGATTGAAATAAGTCTGTAGTATGTCATCGCACTGAACACTATTTTGCATTTTTTTCATCATATTATCCTCATACATCTATTATAGCAAAATTCATGCCAACGGAAAGAAAATCATATAGAGCTTTTTAATTCTTTATAATATAAGAAATTAACAAACATCAATTTGAATAAGGGGGAGAAATTTCTCTTTTTTGTATAAATTTTTATACATTTCGTCTTTGGGATTGTATAGAAAATAGTACGATGTTATACTTAGAACATGGATTATGGAATCACGTGGAAAGTAAGGGGCAAGGATGTTCATTATTTTATCAACTGGTCGCCCCTGACAGTGGCGGACCGGTGGACCATCAACGCAAAGGTTCCTGCCGTGGCGGGGGTTTTTGAAATATACTGGATGGATGATCACAAACACCTGAGGATGCTTTGGGTGGGCTGTACTCATTACGGCGGCCTTCGTTCGGAGATACGCCGCCTCACCGATCCGGAGCTGACCGACAATAGGGAAGCGGCGCAGATTCTGGAGGACAAGGAAATCTGGTTCCGTTATGCTCCTTCCAATTCCGCAGGGGCCATGGATGACGTGGTCTGGTTTTTCCGCAGCACCTACTTTCCCGAAAACCCCGGAGTTGAACATTCCGGGCGTTATGAACGGGTCTTTATGAACGAATCCGCCCCGGACAAGCTTATGTGGGTCCCTTGATTCGCTGGCGGGTCCATACCCTGACGAATCTCCGGTTCGGCCCTGCCGCGGCAAATATTAGTATTCTTAACGTTTAGGATTGGGGTATGGCCCCGTTTTGCAGAAATGTCTTTGGGATGGTTTATGATTGAATACGTGGTACCCGGTAATATTGACGACAGAATCCTCCGCTCAAGCGTTGAACGTTTGGGCAGGGGGGATCTTCTGGGCCTCCCCTCGGATACCAGCTGGGTCCTGGCCTGTTCCATCCATGCCGGTGAGGGGATACGGAAGCTGCGCCGCCTTTCGGGGGAACGGGACGAGCGGCACTTTACCCTGCTCTGTTCCGGTATTGCTCAATTCGGGGAGTTTTGCAGCCTGGACAATACCCGGTTCCGGCTTATTAAGCGTCTCTCTCCGGGGCCCTATGTTTTCATCCTCAAAACCCTGCCGGGAACCGAAAAGACGCTGGGGCTTAAACGCAGAGAAGCCGGGGTCCGTATCCCGGATCACCCCCTGCCTCTGGCCCTGATCCGGGCCCTTTCCTGCCCCCTCTATTCGGTAACCGCCAAACGGAGCATGACCGGAGCCGCCGCGCTGCGGACGACGGAGGAGCGGGACGAAACGGCGGGAATGGAACTGCCCCCCATCCCCGAGGAGGAACTTTTTGAGGGGGGCTGGGAGATGGAAGATATAGATAATCTGGATCTTATCCTGGATACCGGCGAGGACCGGCCCCGGATATTTTCTACCATTCTGGATTTAACCGGCGATGAAGTACGTCTTCTCCGTCAGGGGACCGGGCCATGGCCCGCATAAGGAACTTGGCATGAGAAAGAAATGGCTGCGTATTGTCTTCCGCCGGCGGGTTTTTGTTATTCTGACCCTGCTGATACAGATCGCCTTTCTCATATACTTTATCGCCACCTCAAGCATGACCTTCCGCTATGTAAGCTGGACGCTCAATGGCATAAGCATTCTGGTGTGCCTCTACATAATCAATAAAAATGAAAATCCCGGCTACAAGCTAATCTGGATCTTTCTTATTCTGATGGCCCCCATTTTCGGCGGTTCCATGTATATCATCTTCTATGTTCAATCAAATTCCCGTAAACTGCGGAAGAGGATGAGGGCGGATCATGAACGATGCCGCTCCCTCTACCTGCTCCCCGGCAACAGGCTTCCTCTCTTTGAAGGCGAAAAAGGGGAAGGCGGAGAACCGGAATGTCTGCCCCTGGTCAGGTATCTGCAGGAGTATGTGGGTTTTCCGGTTTATGCCCATACCCAGACCGAATACTTTGATTCCGGAGAAAGCTTTTTTAAAAAGGTATTGGAAGAGCTGGAAAAGGCGGAGCGGTATATCTTCCTGGAATTTTTCATTTTGAACCAGGGGAAGATGCTGGATCCCATTATTTCAATTTTGGAGCGGAAGGCGAAACAGGGCCTCGACATCAGGCTAATCTACGATGACCTGGGCTGTTTTGTAACCCTGCCGCCGAATTACCGGGAACATCTGGAACGAAAGGGTATCCAGTGCTATGTATTCAATCCCTTTAAGCCGGTCCTGTCCTCGCTGCAGAACAACCGGGACCACCGGAAGATCATCTCCGTAGACGGCAGGATAGCCTTTACCGGAGGGATCAACCTGGCGGATGAGTACATCAACGCCTATGAAAAATACGGCCACTGGAAGGATGCGGCGATCATGCTTTCCGGGGAGGCGGCCTGGAGCCTTACCCTTATTTTTCTGCGGATATGGAATGTAAGGCCCAAAAAGGCGGGCCGCATTCAACAAGATGATTACACCGTCTTCTACCCCTGGAAGGACGGGCCTTCGGAGATACCCTCCGACGGCTATGTCCAGCCCTACGCGGACAGTCCCCTGGACCGGGAAAATGTGGCGGAGCATGTCTATGTGCAGATTATCAACAATGCAAAAAAATACGTCTACATTAACACGCCCTACCTTATCCCCGACGACAAGCTGCTTTCGGCGCTGATCCTGGCGGCCAAAAGCGGAGTAGATGTGCGAATCATCACCCCCCACCGCTGGGATAAACGGATTGTGCACATGACTACCCGTTCCTATTACCGGCGGCTGGTATCCGCGGGAGTAAAGGTGTACGAGTATTCCAACGGTTTCAACCACTCCAAAACCTTTGTCTCCGACGACAGGGTCGCCACGGTGGGAACCAGCAATCTGGATTACCGGAGCCTCTATCTGCACTTTGAATGCGGGGTCTGGCTGTATAAGACAAAGACGGTGGCGGAAATAAAGAGCGATTTTCTGAGGACCATGGCGGTCTCCCAGGAAATAACCCTAAGCCAATGCAGAGGAAACGCCGTCCTCCGCATTATTCAGGATGTGCTGCGCCTCTTTGCGCCGCTGATGTAAGCTCCCCGGAACCGGGGACGGACTATACCTCGAAGCTGTCTACAATAACCGATATTTTTTCTATCGTCGCCTGATTGGTATCCGCCAGGGAAGAGACCGTTCCGGCCCCGGTGTTGATGTGGGCAATGCTCTGAGCCATCTCGTCCATGTGGCTGGAAATCCCCTTGGAATCGGCCTGGAGTTTATTCATCTCCCCCAGCATAGTGTCATTCCCCTCGTTCATCTCCCTGGAGCCGGTCTTTACTTCGGCGGTTATATCATTCATGTCCTTTAACGCACCCAGAACCTGAGCCGCCCCTTCCCGCTGTTCCCTGATGGCATTATCCACCTCGACCACCAGCTTTTCCGTTTCATCGATCCGGCCGGAAACCTCCACGAAGGCCTCCTCCGAAGCCTGCGCTCCCCGGACGATGCTGTTGATCGTTTCGGAGATCTGTTTTAGTTCGACGCTGATCTTCTGGGATTCCCGGGAGGAATTTTCCGCCAGCTTTCTAATCTCGTCGGCCACTACGGAAAAACCCTTCCCCGCCTCGCCGGCATGGGCGGCTTCAATGGCGGCGTTCATGGCCAGCAGGTTTGTCTGAGAGGCGATGGTGGCAATTATCTTATTCGCATCCTGGAGGGATTTGGACTCCTCCACAATGTCCTGTACTTTTGCCCGGCTGTCCCGCTGGATACCCGTACCCTTCATGGCGGCGGTACGGACGGTATTAAACTGGGCCATCATCCGCTCTACTACGGCGCCGATGGAACCGATATTACCCACCATTTCTTCCACCGCCGAGGAGGCCCGGCTTACGCTGGAGGCCTGCTTGGAAATGGCGCCGTCCAGGGATTCAATGTTTTTAGCGATTTCCTGCATCGCCGCGGAGGACTCTTCAACGCTCTGCCGTTGTTTTTCCGCCCTGGAACGGACCTCTTCGACCCCGTTGGAGATCTGGGCAATAGATGCGGCCATACCGGCGGCGCTACGCTCCAGTTCCTGTCCCGAAGCGGCAAGTTCCTTATGCCCCTGCTGTATCTCACGCATCCCGCCGCTCATAATTTTGCAGAAGCTGTTTACCATTCCCGCGATGGTTCCAACCTCGTCCACGGAACAGATGGAAATGCGTTTAGTCAGATCCTTCCGCTCGGATGAAAGATTCTCAAGCTGAACGATGACCGAATCGAAGAGCATCTTGGCTCCCCTTCTCAGGGCTGTGGACAAAACTAACGCAAAGATAAGAAAGGCGGCCATGATTCCCAGATAGAATAACCAGGAACCGGCAGTCATAGATGCCAGATTGCCGCCGGCCCGGATGACAACCAGCGTCAGCACGGAAAAGGCAAAGAGGATGGAAATCAGGGCTATCGCCATAGGAACGATAAACAGCTTAAGCACCAGCCGCTCTGCCCGCAGATTCCTGGGGTAATCAACTAAATTGCCGGCCATGAGAGTCCGGCAGACCAGGCTGTCCAAGAGAACATACATGAAGGTTCCCACCAGCATACCCAGGGACAGGGCCGCAATAAAAAGATAGCCCCTTATGGCGGAATGGACTCCGATCTGATCGCTCCTGAACAGAAAGAGGGCGCCCAAAAAGAGCATCTGCAGAGCCACAATAAAGATGATGCTCTTGAGGGGCACGGAACCTATTTTTTTGAGCCGCTTTACATAGAGCTCTTCGCTGAGATCCCGGAAAAAATTCGAACCAAAGAGGGCGGAATTGGTCGAGAGCAGAAGATTGTACAACAAAACAAACAGTATTCCCGGAACGCCAATCTGGGGTAAGAGCTGAACGGCAGGAACCGGCGAAAAAGCGGCCAATATCAAAAAATCCACCGCCAAAATACCGATACCGCTTATCAATACCATAATGAAAAAAACTGTTTTCTTTTGCAAAACAACCTCCAGGAAAAATTTTGATTCTAAATTAAGGGCAGGTACAATCGTTACCGGACAAACCTAAAATTTGTACGCGTAGTGTAATTATGTATGTTAAATTCAAGGTAACTTTCCCAAAAACTGAAGTTTTGGGAAAGCCTCTTATATAAATAATATATAACAAAACGTAATATAATGCAAGATTTTAGAAAATCACCATAATTCCATCTGTCCGTTTTCCCAGTGAACCCGTCCCTTCTGCAGAAAGGAAGCGGTATCCCAGCCCGCCGCCGCGGCTATGGATCTGACCAGGGGCAGGATCTGGGAATTGATATAGTGATCATAGTCGTAGGGGCTGCTGATTCTGGAGGCCGGCTCGGGCCCCGAGAGGGTCCAGACATACTCCACCGTACCCCGGCGGCCCTTCCAGCCCAGAGCCCTGGCGGCCTTTACCTGAGGCGGAGTGGAAGCCGTATAATCTTCAGGAGGCCGGGAAAGCCGTTTCCGGTAGACCAGTTCCCCATCCAAGGTTCCGGAAGGGAATTGTTTGATAAGTTTGAAGACCCTGTCCCTAAGGTCTTCCTCGCCGCCGCCGGAGAAAACCAGTTCCAGCAGTTCCATCTGGAGCCGCCGGGCCAGGGGGGTAACGTCGCTCCGCACCGCCTCCATCCCCTTTACCTCTACCGTAAGGCTTTCATCGGGGTGGAGCAGATAGCCTCCGTAACCCTTGGCTCTGCCCCGGCGTTCTTCGGATCCGCCGAAGGCCCGCAGGGGAGGAATCATGAAACGGCGATAGGCCTTTTCAAAGCGGAGTTCTATACAGGATTCCAGCCGGTACTCCCGGCGTATCTCTCCGGCCAGAAAACGGTTAAGCTCCCCGGCAAGGGTTTCGCAAAAACCGCGAAATTCCGCATATTCTGCGGTATCGGGCAGGCCGGTTTCCACAAAGAGGGAATCCGTATCGCCGTAGAGTACCCGGCAGCCGCGGCGGGTAAACCAGTCCCGGGAAATAAAGAGCCACTTCCGGGCAAAGGAGGTAATGGCCCCCGCCAGTTCCGTGCGGCCATAGCGGCAGGCGCCGGTTCCCAGGACCCCGTAAAAGCTGTTCATCAAAATCTTATAGACATGGGCCGCAATATCGTCTCCCCTGTCCAGGGCCTGCCGGCGGGCGGCAAAGTATCCGGCGATAAGTACCGGCAGTATTCCCGGGGTCCGGGAAAAGGCTGCTCCGTTAGGGGCGGCTATAGGATTCTCCGCCCCGGTTTTTGCCCGGACATAGGCGAGGGGATCAATATTGAAGGTACGCATGATAGTGGGATAGAGGCTGCGGAAATCGAAGACCCCTATATTACTGAAAAGCCCCGTTTGAGGTTCCAGTACGGTTCCCCCGGAAGCGCCGGATACGGGCCGTTCTGCGGACAGGGGCGGCGGAGCAATTCCCCGCCGCCGAAGTTCCATACCGTAGATCCGCTCAAAACTGACCACGCTGGTCCAGGCCTTGTCCAGAAAGACTCCGGTCAGGGCCGCCCGCTCCATGGTTAAGCGGAAGAGACCCGTCTTGGCAAGGATTTTCAGGACCAGATCGGCGTCCCTGTAACAGTAGCTGCCGAAGGCAGCGGGATCTTCCCGGTACAGGCGGTTCAGTTCGGCAATTTTATTCCCGCCCGTAGCGGCGCTTTTACCCTCCCCCAGTACCGCCCTGGACACGGTATCCAGGGTATAATCGGAGAAACGCTTCGGCCCGGCCCTTACTACCCTGAGGGCATCCACCACCTGCCGGCCCGGCACCAGGGCTGCCGCAGATCGCCGCTTTGCCCAGCGGCGATCCTGCCCGCCCTCCGAAGCTGTCTCCGCAGAGCGGTCCGGGACGGCTTCCGGAAACCCGGCGGGGAAAAATTTCGCCTCCTCCCGGGAACGGCCCAGGGCGAAGGAAATCCCCAGGCGCCCGCACCGGTCCGCCAGCCGGGGAAAATCAAAGTCCAGGAAATTCCATCCCGTTAATACATCCGGGTCTTCCCGCCGGACATCTTCAATAAAACCCTTCAAGAGGGAAAGCTCGTCAGCATGAAACACAGGAGTCCCCGCCCGGAATCCGGCGGCAGGACCGGTATCCGCTTCGGGACCGGGCCGGGACGGAGGGGCCTGATCAGAAGGCGGCAGCAGTACCCGGACAAAGCCCCGGTTTCCGGTAAAAGCGGAATCCGAGCAGACGAGGCTCACCGCCCGGATGGAGCCGTTCTCGGTATCGGTCTCAATGTCAATGGAGGCGATCCGTAGCGGTACACTGCGGAAGACCGGCCCGCCAACACGGGGTTCCCGGGCAGGTTTCGCCGGCGGAGGTCCTTCGGCGGGAAGCATTTCGGGATCCGGGAAAACCAGATCCACCAGACGGCCCCGCCGGGCTTCACCCCGAATTTGTACGGCCCCCCGGATGAACCGTTCCTGTAAAAAGGCCTCCGCCGGTTTAAGATCCCCGTGGAGGGGAACTCTGTTATCCAGCAGCTTCACCGCCGAAGACCAGTCCCGGTAACGGCGGAAACTCAGGCGGACCAGCACCCCCTGGCCGGAAAAGCTTGTAAGCCCCGCTGGGTTTTCATCATATTTTAGGGAAGAAAGAAGTGCGGCCCAGCGTTTCCGGTCTTCCTCGTCAACCAGGACCGAAGGACGCCAGCGGGATTCCATAACAGCGAAGGAACGGCCGTCTTCGAACCGTCCGGTAAAGTAGAGCCGGTCCCGGTATAGATCGGGATACCCGTGAACCAAGAGGCCCCGGCAGGCCCGTCCTTCATCCAAGCTTACAGTCCCCGGCGGGCGGCGGGGGCTTCAGCATCCGTTCCAAAAGAACGGCATACACCGGCGGAGACGCAATGAGTCCGGTGGTAACAACGGCGGAAAGACAGACCAGCGCCAGTCCCCCCAGGCGATTAAAGTTACCGCTCATCTCCAGAATCAGAACCATCCCCGTTACCGGAGCCTTGACCACCGCCGCAAAAAAAGCCGCCGTTTCCAGAATCATGAAGTTGAGATTCTGTCCGGTGGTGATGAATCCGCCCGGCACAAAGAACACCCCCGCCCCCAGTCCGAGCGTACCCGTAATCAGTTTGAGAGGAAACTCCGGCGCCCAGTCCAGGGTCATCCGCCGGTTCAAGGCCCCCTTGATCTGCGGTATGCCGCTTCCCTTAATCATGGGTCTAAGCCTGGCGGCCCAGTCCGGAAAGAGTCCCCCGAGGCAAGGCCGAAAACCCAGAGCAATGTCCAATAGGGCGGCAGCTCCGGCAGGACGCCGTAAAGCCGGCGGTACAGAACATCGGCATAACTCAACAGAATTCTGAAAAGAACAACGATAAGGCCGGCAATAAACCCAATGATCACGCTTTCAAAGATCACCGCCAAACGGGAGTTATACCAGTGCCGGACCAGGCGGGCCGTCCGGGTTTCGCTGTGTTTCATGCTTTATCCTACCGGAAAGACCGGGCGTTCTCAAGGGCGGCGGCTCCGGCTCAGCGGCGAGGCCCGTGATGCCTAAAAATAAAATCCAGCCGAAAAAGCGGATGCCTAATAACTAAAAATCCAGTCCAAAACTATACCAGCCTTATCAGGGAGATAAGGCAGATGAGGTTGGACATGAATAG
>JAISMC010000160.1 GCA_031276965.1 Treponema sp. | reverse complement strand
CTATTCATGTCCAACCTCATCTGCCTTATCTCCCTGATAAGGCTGGTATAGTTTTGGACTGGATTTTTAGTTATTAGGCATCCGCTTTTTCGGCTGGATTTTATTTTTAGGCATCACGGCGGGTGGATGTAACACACATTCATTTTACTTCCGGGCGGGGGGGCAGTTAACGAAGTACGCCTATACGCCGGGCGGACGGGCGGCGATTAGACGAATTGCGTCTATATACCGGGCAAAGGCGGGCGATTAGACGTATTGCGTATATATACCGGGCAGAGGTGGGCGATTAGACGTATTGCGCCTATACGCCGGGCGGGCGGGCGGCGATTAGACGAATTGCGTCTATATGCCGGCGGCCATCCAGGTCAGCTCATGCTTGTTGTGATAGAGGTGCGCCACCTGGCCGCCGGGGATGGCCGCAAAACGGCGGGGGGTTTCAAAATCAGGCTCCCGGCCCTCCGGGCTTCCCTGCAGCTTTATCGTACAGACAAAATTGCGGCAAAGCCCCGAGGCAAGCCACTTTTCGATCCACCCATAGAGCCGCGGAGGGTAACAGACCACATCGGAGAAGAGCCAGTCCACGGGGCCGGCGTCTTCGGGCCTTAGGGTAAAGGCGTCGTGTTTAATATACCGTACCCCCGGCATGGTTCCAATCCGCCCTTCCAGGGGGGCGCGGTCCACGGCGGTTACCTCCGCCCCCAGCCGGGCAAGGGCCCAGGTCCAGCCGCCGGGACTTGCCCCGGCGTCGAGGCAGCGGTCCCCCGGTCCGGGACGGCGGCCCAGAAGGGTCAGGGCTTCCCACAGTTTCAGGTAGGCCCGGCTGGGGGGGCCGCTCTTGTCTTCGTCAAATTCGATAATGCCGCCGGGGAAAGGACTGGCGCAGCGGGAAGAACCGACAAGGGTATGGCCGTCCAGAAGGGTCCAGCTTCCCACCGGAGCGGCGGGGACCGTCCAGGGAAAGGGCCGGGGTTTGGCGGAGAGGGAAGGCAGCTTTTCGCCGATAAGGGCCGTCCGGCGGAAGCAGGCCAGGGGAAGGGCCGCCCAGTTCCGCTGTATGCTCCGCAGAACGGCGGCGGCCTCTCCGGTAGAAGCGAAGTCCAGGCGGAAGGGTTCCAGCCAGACGTTCCGGCGCCAAAAGACCGGGGACGGGGGGCGGCCGCCTGTTTCGCCGGGGGAATCGTCAACATGGTACAGGGGGCCCCAGGCTTCCTTCCATCCGCCCAGCTCCCGCCGGAGATGGTCCTCAAAACCGGGAACCGCCTGGAAGATCCGGCCCCCCAGGAACTGTAGGCGGGGAAGGGACCCGCCCGCCCGGGAACGGGGCCCTTCTACGGATTCGGGCGGGCGGGCGGGCTTATGGCTCCGGGCCTTCACGTCATTCCTGGGCGGCCCGCCAGGCAAGATAATTGGCAAAAGACTGATACCGCTTTCCTTCGGGGAAGCCGGAGATAAAACATCCTATCTCATAAAAACCGCTGCCGCTCTGTATCCAGCAGGGCTCAATGGTCATGTCGAAGGAATCCGCCCGGGCCGCCGGTTCCGGCTTCAGCGTAACCCGGTAGTCCTGGGCCAGTTTTAAGTTAACGGAACGATCCAGGGGACACCTTAGGCAGCAGCCGCCGGTACTGATATCTTTTAATGTATAAAGCTGTCCATCCTCCGTGCGGACAAGCGCCGAAGCCGTATAACGGACGTGTTTTCTCTTTTCACCCATGGCAACCTCAATAAGCCGGGAACCCGGCGCAAGCCTGCATAACGAGCGTACTACTGCGAAGAGGAGCGCCAGGCAAGATAATCAACATAACGCTGAAACAGCTTCCCCTTGGGAGAAGCCAGAATGTTAAAGCCCACGGAACAGGCATAGCCTTCGTAGTGTATCCAGCGGATTTCTATGGTCAGATCAAACTTCTCCACATTAGAGGCCGCTTCGGGAATAATTTCCAGCGTATACTCCGTCCCGGTCTGTACGTCCGCAAACATGGTATATTCCATACAGCCCCCGGTAACGCTTAGATCCCTTAAAAGAGCTTCCCCGCCGCTGACGCTGGGGATACGGGCCGCAGCAAGAGAATAGTATCTGGCGCTTTTCCGTTTGTTTACCATTTTTCCCATTGTGCCCCAGGGCGGCCTTTTTCGTCAATCCGCCGAAGAACAGGCCGCTTCGCCCCCGCCGCCGGCCTTAAACTGCGGGCCCTTGCCACCGCCCCGCAGATCCGGCTATCCTGTAGCTACTATGATCAAGAACCCTGTCGCCGAATATCTTGCCTCCGCGGGGCCCGGTAAAGTGAATACGGGGCTTTTAGCCTATCTCTGCAATCTCAGCGAAACCGCCGCGGCCGCCCCGGAGATTGCCGCCTCCATCGTAAAGGAGCTGGAAAGCCAGCGCCGCCGGGTAAAGCTTATCGCCAGCGAGAATTACTGTTCCCTGGCGGTGCAGTTTGCCATGGGGAATCTCCTGACCGATAAATACGCCGAGGGTATGCCCCATCACCGCTTCTATGCGGGAAACGAGAATGTGGACGCCATTGAAGCCCTGGCGGCGGAAGAGGCCCGGAAGGTTTTCGGCGCCGAATACGCCAATGTCCAGCCCCACTGCGGGGCGGATGCAAACCTGCTGGCCTATTGGGCAATCCTCTCCGCCAGGATCGAGAATCCCGCCCTGGCAAAATACGGAGAGACCAATCTCTACAAGCTTTCCGGGACCCAGTGGAAGGAACTTAAAGCGGAGCTGGGAAATCAGCGCCTTCTGGGGCTGGACTATTATTCCGGGGGACACCTTACCCACGGCTACCGCTACAATGTTTCCGCCCGGATGTTCGATGTATACAGCTATACGGTTTCTAAAGAGACGGGACTTCTCGATTATGATGAGATTGAAAAGCAGGCTCTGGAGATAAAACCCCTCATCCTGCTGGCGGGCTATTCCGCTTATCCCCGGAAAATCAATTTCCGGCGCATGCGGGAAATTGCCGACAGAGCCGGTTCGGTGTTTATGGTGGATATGGCCCATTTTGCGGGGCTTGTGGCGGGAAAGATTTTTACCGGGGATTACGATCCTGTTCCCCACGCCCATGTGGTAACCACCACTACCCACAAAACCCTCCGGGGACCCCGGGCGGGGCTGATTCTCTCTACCGGGGAATTTGCCGAAGCGCTGGATAAGGGCTGCCCCCTTACCATGGGGGGCCCCCTGCCTCACGTTATCGCCGCCAAGGCGGTAGCTTTTAGGGAAGCGGGGAAGCCGGAATTCCGGGACTATGCCCGGCGCATCGTGGAAAATACCCAGACCCTGGCCGCCGCCTGCATCAGCGGGGGCCTCGATGTTCTTACCGGAGGAACCGACAATCACCTCTTCCTGGTCAATGTCCGGGGCTTGGGGATCACCGGCAGACAGGCGGAAAGCGCCCTCCACGAATGTAATATCACCCTTAACCGGAACAGCCTTCCCTTCGACCCCAACGGTCCGTGGTATACGTCGGGCCTGCGGATCGGCACCGCCGCGGTTACCACCCTGGGGATGGGCAGGGCCGAAATGGAAGAGCTTGGAGCCGTCATCGCCCTGGCGCTCAAAAATACCCGTCCCGCCCCGGACGGCAAAGATCCTTCCAGGACGAGCAAGGCCAAGTATCTCACCGGCGAAAAGGCCAAAACCGAAGCCCTCTCCCGGGTGGAAAAGCTCCTCTCCCGTTTCCCCGTGTACCCCGAGCTGGATCTGGCCTTCCTTAAAAGAGCCTTTGTGGAATGACGCCGCCGTCCCCGGCGTCCGGGGGACTGGTCCTCGAAGGGGCGGACTTTGGTGAAATTATACCGCCGGGGTACGGAGCCTCGAAACCCTCAAAAAGTACTGCCGGGACCCCCGGCTCCCCCGAATTCCCTCATTCTTCGTAATATTGATTGTCTTTTTTTACAAAGCCGGGATATACTAATCGTATAAGAGAGACAAAAAGCAGGGGGTTGCTTATGAAACTGAAAGTGCGGCTTATGCTGATTACGACGGCATTGCTGGTAATAGCCGTGGCCGGAGTGTCGGCTATTTTACTTATACGGGCGCGGATTCTGCAAACCGAAGCGGCCTTTTCTCACTTAGAAGAGATGACCGGCAGGTATGCCACTATAATGCAGGGCCGTTTTGAAAGTTACCTTTCCGCCGCAAAGACCCTGGCGAACATCATGGATTCTTATCAAGGGGTCCCGGCGGCGGAACGGCGGATCCGTTACGACAATACCATGTTGTCCATCATGGAATCCAATCCCAATTTCATGGGGATGTTTTCCATCTGGAAGCCCAACGCCATTGACGGAAGGGACGCGGACTTTATTGATGATTCGGGAACCGATTCAACGGGCAGGTACATGCCCTGGTATTCCCGAAGGTCGGGAACTCTTGAAAAGCGGCCTCTGTCGGATTATGAATACTACGACGACGTGGTTGCCAACATGGATAATGCCGATCCGGTAATAAGCGAACCCTATTTTTCAACCCTGTCCGGAAAGAAGATCTTCTCCACAAGGCTCTGTTATCCCATTATCACCGAAAAGGGCATTGTAGGAAGAGTCGGAATTATGGTGGATCTCACCCCGGCGTCCAGTATCGTCTCCCAGATCCAGCCATACGGAACCGGACGGGCGGTTATGTATTCCACCAGCGGAATCATTACGGCCCATTATGACGAGAAGAGAATAAGCGAAAAGATAACCGACGCCGATTCGGTTGCCATACTTGGCCGGCAGGCAGTGAATGATACCCTGGAAACGCTTAAATCCGGCAAACCGAATTCGGGGCGAAACAACGGGCGTATCTTTGAAAGCTATCCTTTTTATGTGGGGGGCGCAAAAACCGCCTGGACGATTCTCAGTTCCATTCCGGAAGCCAGCGTATTTGCAGCGGTAAACCGGCTTACCCGGATTACGATTATCATTGTAGTTGCCGCTGTCATTATTGCGGGGGTGATCGTCTTCTTTGTGGCAGGCAGCATCGCCAAACCCATCATCAATGTGTCCTTAACCCTCAAGGACATTTCCGAAGGGGAAGGGGATCTGACCAAAACCATTCATGTCAGTTCCAAGGATGAAATCGGGGATCTGGCCCTGTACTTCAACCAGACCCTGGAGAAGATCAAGAATCTGGTTATCATCATTAAAAACAAAGCGGTGGCTCTTTTTGATATAGGCAACGAACTTGCCACAAATATGACCGAAACCGCAGCGGCGATAAACCAGATCACCGCCAACGTCCAGAGCATCAAGGGGAGGGTTATTAACCAGTCCGCCAGCGTAACCGAAACCAACGCCACCATGGAGCAGATCACCGTTAATATTGATAAGCTCAACAGCCATATCGAAAATCAAACTTCCAGCGTGGCCCAGTCCTCCTCTGCCATTGAAGAGATGCTTGCCAATATCCATTCCGTCACCCAGACTTTGGTTAAAAACACCGAAAACGTTACCGCCCTGGCCAGCGCCTCGGAAGTGGGCCGGACGGGCTTACAGGAGGTGGCTACGAATATCCAGGAAATAGCCCGGGAATCCGAAGGGCTCTTGGAGATAAATGCGGTGATGGAAAACATCGCCAGCCAGACCAACCTGCTGTCGATGAACGCCGCTATCGAAGCGGCCCACGCCGGAGAGGCGGGAAAGGGCTTCGCCGTAGTGGCCGACGAGATCCGCAAGCTTGCCGAATCTTCCGGGGAGCAGTCCAAGACCATCAGCACGGTGCTTAAAAAGATCAAGGATTCCATTGACAAAATAACCAAATCCACCGATTCGGTGCTGAACAAGTTTGAAGCCATAGACTCCGGGGTCAAGATTGTATCGGAACAGGAAGAGAATATCCGCAATGCCATGGAGGAACAAAATACCGGCAGCCAGCAGATCCTGGAAGCCATAGGCCGGTTAAACGAAATAACCCAGCAGGTAAAGGGCGGGGCCATGGAAATGCTGGAGGGAAGCAGGGAAGTTATCCAGGAGAGCAAGAATCTTGAGATGGTAACTCAGGAGATCACCAACGGGATGAACGAGATGGCCTCCGGGGCGGATCAGATCAATGTTGCGGTTGACCGGGTAAATACCATCAGCGGAAATAACAAGGACAACATTGACATCCTGGTACAGGAGGTCTCCAAATTCAAGGTTGAATGAGCCGCTCCGCACAGAGCCTCCCCCGCGGGGCGGATTGTTTTTTCAAAGCGGCGGATTTCCGCGGGGGATGAATCCCGCCGTCAACCAGTTAAGCGGAGGGGAGGCAAAAAAGCCCGCGGATTACGCGGAACACACCGGTCTTTGTATCAAATCCGTTCTTTGACCGGCGCCGGACCGTGGTCCGCAGTCCGTGTACTCCGCGGACAAAAACCCCTAACCTGCCGGCCGCGGGATGAATCGCGGGCGGCCTTCCATTTTTATTGGACTTTAAGCGATTGTTGTTCAGAAACTAAAGTTTCTGAACAACTCTATTAAAATAAACTACCAATTCTCAAAATATACTGCACCATCCATCCATTCCTTGGACACTACAATTTGATATGTCCGGTTATTTTTTTCTTTGGTCATTATTTTAAACGTTTAAAAAACGAAGGAGCCGTTTATGAAGCTCAAAATCAGATTTACCTTGATTATTGCCGCCATGATGCTTGTAATGGTTGCGGTAATATCCACGATTCTGCTGATAGAAGCCCGGAGGCTGCAAAAAAATGCGGCCCGGGAAACGCTGAAAAACCTTACCGGTATCAATGCCGAAGAGATGCAGGCCCGGTATCAGCGCTACTCTGACGCCATAAATTATGTCGCCCAGATAATGACCGAATATCAGTTTATAAGCCCGGAAGACAGGCGGCGCCGGTATAATGAAATCCTCTATGCGCTTATCACGAACAACCCCCAGTTTGTCGGCCTTTATACGGTGTGGAAACCCGGCGTTATAGACGGCATGGATAAACAATTCGCCAATACTCCGGGTACCGATTCCTCGGGCAATTATATAACCTGGTATTACCGGGAAACTCCTGCAAGCCCGGTAGAACTACGGTATTACCCTGACTACAAAAACATCTTGACCAAGCTGGACAACGATGCCCTGGCAAGAATTCCCACCGTGCAGAATCCCGAATTCTGGACCCTGGGAGGGCAAAAGGTCCTGGTTATGAGCCTTAACGTCCCCATTATTATGAGGGAATCCAACGACATAGTCGGCATAGTAGGCATTAATATTGATCTTACCCCTTCACGGCAGGTTTTGGAAAAGTTAAAACCCTATGAAGTCGGTTTTGCCGCCCTCTATGCGGAGAACGGTACTATTATAGGCCATCCGATAAAAGAAAGGATTGGCCAGCAATTCCAGCCCTTTATAGCCGAAAGCTACGGCGAGGACGGACTGCGGGCCGTCGAAAATTCCATCGCTGCGGGAACGCCGGTTTTAATAAATAATAAAACCCAGATGGTCCAGACCTATCCCTTTATTATCGGAGATACCAACACCCACTGGTCCATCGTCAGCACCGTACCGATAGAAACAGTCATGTCTGCGGTTAACGGACTGACCCGTTTTACCATCATCATTGCGGCTGCCGCCCTGCTGGCGTCCGCCGTGGTGATCTTCTTTACCGCCGCCCGTATCGCTAAACCGATTGTCAAGGTATCCCTGACCCTCAAGGATATATCCGAAGGAGAGGGGGATTTGACTAAATCCATCGATCATAAATCCCAGGACGAGATTGGCGATCTTGCCCATTACTTTAACCTCACCCTGGAAAAGATCAGGAATTTGGTGATTACCATAAAAAGCCAGGCGGCGAATCTCTTCGACATAGGCAACGAACTGGCCTCCAACATGACCGAAACCGCCGCCGCGGTAAATCAGATCGCCTCCAACATACAAAGCATCAAGAGCCAGGTAATCAACCAGTCCGCCAGCGTTACCGAAACCAACGCCACCATGGAACAGATCACCATCAACATCAATAAACTTACCGATAATATCGAGAATCAAACTTCCAGCGTAACCCAGTCCTCTTCCGCCATCGAGGAAATGCTGGCCAATATCCAGTCCGTTACCCAGACACTGGTCAAAAATACCGAAAATGTTAAAAATCTGGCCGAAGCTTCCGAAATAGGCCGGACGGGACTTGAGGAGGTTGCCGCAGATATTCAGGGAATTGCCAAGGAATCCGAGGGGCTCCTGGAGATCAACACCGTCATGGAAGACATTGCCAGCCAGACCAATCTGCTGTCGATGAATGCCGCCATCGAGGCAGCCCATGCCGGAGAAGCGGGAAAAGGCTTTGCCGTAGTTGCCGATGAGATCCGCAAGCTTGCCGAATCCTCCGGGGAACAATCCAAAACTATCAGCACGGTGTTAAAAAAGATTAAGGATTCCATTGACAGGATAACCAAATCTACCGACTCGGTACTGAACAAGTTCGAAGCTATTGATTCCGGCGTAAAAACGGTTTTGGACCAGGGGGAGAATATCCGAACCGCCATGGAGGAACAAAATACCGGCAGCCAGCAGATCCTGGAAGCCCTGGGCCGGCTAAACGAGATAACCCGGAAGGTTAAAATGGGCTCCACGGAGATGCTGGAAGGAAGCAACGAGGTTATTCACGAGAGCAAGAACCTTGAAATGGTAACCCAGGAAATTACCAACGGGATGAACGAAATGGCCTCCGGGGCGGATCAGATCAATGTGGCCGTACACCGGGTAAACGAGATCAGCGGTACCAATAAAGAAAATATTAACATCCTGGTACATGAAGTTTCCAAATTTAAAATTGAATAAGCCCCCCCGCCCCAGGGGCGGGGTATCGGACCTGCCTGCGAAGGGGATGCCCCCCCCCGCATCTCTTCTAATCAGCCCAATCCGGCCTTGCGGCGGGTATACACATCGTAGAAAACCGCCAGGAGCAGAATCAGGGCCTTTACCACATACTGGTAATGGGTTCCCAGGTTCATCAGGGACATGCCGTTATTGATGGCGGACATAACCAAACCGCCCACAATGACCCCTACCACGCTGCCGATGCCGCCCGAGGCGGAGACCCCGCCGATATAACAGGCGGCGATGGCGTCCATCTCGAAAAGGTTTCCCGCCTGGGGAAGGGCGCTGTTCATGTACCCCGTAGAGACCACGGCGGCAAGGCCGGTCAAAAGCCCCATGATACTGAACACGGTAAAGGTGATCAGCTCGGAGTTAATGCCGGAAAGCTTTGCAGAGCGGGAGTTGCCTCCCACGGCGTAGATAAAACGGCCAAGCACGGTATTCCGCATAATAAAGTTAAAAATAAAAACCGTAATCCCTAAAACCACCACCACCACCGGAAGCCCCCGGTATCTGGAAAAACGTTCCGCCAGGCCCAGTACCAGGATGCTGATAACCGCTAACTTGGCAATAAAGAGCGCCCTGGGGGGTATTTCAAAACCATTGGCGATTTTTGTCCTCCGGCCCATTACTTCAACCACGTAGAAAACAAGGAGCAGCAGCGCCGCCAAAATGAGGGACACAGGATACAGGCCCCCTATGGGCTGAATCCCCAGCACCTCGTCTACGGTCCCCGTGGCAAGATGGGCATAGCCCTCGTCCTTAAAACTGATGGGATTAACATTGGTAACAATGTAAGTAAGGCCCCGGAAAAGCAGCATCCCCGCCAGGGTAACAATAAAGGCAGGCAGCTTACCATAGGCTATCCAGACCCCCTGGAAAGCGCCTATCACAACGCCCATGACCAGGGAGACCAGCAGGGTCAGGGGCATGCCCGCGCCGGTATTGTAGATCATCCCACTGATGGCCCCGATAAAGGCGCAGACCGAACCAACCGAAAGGTCAATTCCCAGAATGATGATACACTGGACCATGCCCACTGCCAGGATCAGCACATAACTGTACTGGAAAAAAATATTAGTAAAATTCCGGGGGCTAAGATTATTCCCGTTGGTTAAAGGAGGAAGGGCAAAGATGATCATGATCAAAGCCAGCATGATGAACATTGAATAGTTCCGGATATTATTTCTGAACAGTGTTCGGGTCTTGGTAAGAATAACCTTATCGCTCATTACGCTCTCCTTCCGCTTTTTTAGCCGACCAATGCCATATGCATGATCTTTTCCTGGGTTGCTTCATCGTGCATCAGCATCCCCTTAATTTTCCCTTCATTCATAACGTAGATCCGGTCCGCCATACCCAGAGCTTCAGGCAGTTCAGAACTGACTATGATGACGCTCTTGCCCCTGGAGACCATGTCGTTAAGGATACCGTAGATCTCCGTTTTGGCCCCTACGTCAATGCCCCGGGTCGGTTCGTCCACAATAAAAATATCCGGGTTCACCGCCAGGGTACGGCTGACTACCACCTTCTGCTGATTACCGCCGGAAAGGTTCCGGGTAAGCTGATCCACCGAAGGGGTCCTGATGTTGAGTTCTTTGCGGTATTTCTCCGCTTCCTTTATCTCCTGCTGACTATCCACGATGCCGAACCTGGAAATCCTCCACAAGTTTGAGGTGGAGATATTAGTCTTGACATCCTGAATCAGGATGAGGCCAAGATTCTTCCGGTCCTCCGAGATATAGCCCAAACCGGCGTTCATGGCGGCCCGGGTGGAGGCGAGCTCAACTTTTTTTCCCTTAATATACACCTCCCCCGTACTCTTGGATCCGTAGGATTTGCCGAAGATACTCATCATCAGTTCGGTCCGTCCCGCCCCCATGGGTCCGCAAAAGGCGAGGATTTCCCCTTTCTTTAGGTAGAAAGAAACATCATCCACCACTTTAATACTGTGATAATCGGGATGGTATACGGACCAGTTTTTTACCTCCAGCACCGTATCCCCCGGAGAAGACCTGCGCTCCGGGAAACGGTGGGTCAGGTCGCGGCCAACCATGTCCCGGATGATTTTGGCTTCGGTAAGGCTTTCTTCCTTTACCCCGTAGGAGGCGACGGACTTGCCGTCCCGCAGTACCGTTACCGTATCCGCCACCTTCAGCACTTCGTGTAACTTATGGGAGATCATCACGCTGGTAATTCCCTGTTTTTTAAATTCCAAAATCAGTTTGAGAAGCTTTTCGCTTTCGTCGTCATTCAGGGAAGAAGTAGGTTCATCAAGGATGAGAAGCTCCACCTTTTTGGAAAGCGCCCGGGCGATCTCCACCAGCTGCTGTTTTCCCACCCCAAGCCTGCTCACAATGGTTTCAGGGGGCTCGTGAAGTCCGACCCGGTCCAGATACTTTTTTGATTCCTTAATATATCGATTCCAGTTAATGAAGCCGAATTTAGTCTGCATGTGCCCCAGGAAAATATTTTCGTATATCGAAAGATAGGGACTTAAGGCCAGCTCCTGATGGATAATGGCGAGTCCCTCTTTTTCACTGTCTTTTACGTTGTGATAATTGGTCTCTTTGCCATTGTAAACAACCCTGCCCCGGTAGTCCCCCCTGGGGTACACCCCGCTGATGACACTCATCAGGGTTGACTTGCCTGCGCCGTTTTCGCCGCAAAGGGAGTGAATTTCCCCCCGCCTTACCTTCAAATTAACCTTGTCCAGGGCCCTAACCCCCGGAAAATCCTTGGTTAAATTTTCAATCTCAAGTATATAATCACTCATGGTTCGCCCTTATTGTACAGTACGTTTCCGTCATTTCCAGGAGGTTTCCTGGAAATGACGATTTCAAAAAACAAGGAAACGGCGCTGTAGAAACAACGCCGATGCCGGAAACGTACTGCGGGGTTAGCTCAACCGCCTGCACAAACGGACAAGCCGGAGAGAAAACGAAATGCTTCCCGTCCGGCTTGCTTTTTAAAATCCCCTAGCGCAGCTGAGAGGCTTGGGCATCCTCATAGAAACCGGCATCCACCGGAACGTTAAGGTTGCTCTTAGTAACCGAAATAGGATCGAGCAGATAGGTTTTTACCACTTTTTTGCCGGTATCGCCTATCTTGGCCAGATCGCCGGAAGCGAGGACCGCGCCGGGGATATTAGGAGCCTGGCCCTTTACAATTTGGTCGGCAAGGAGAATAGCCGCTTCGGAAAGTTTGGCGGTATCTTTGAATACCGTCATGTATTGCTCGCCGTTCTTAATGGACATGGCGGAATCAAATTCCGCATCCTGACCGGTAACGACGGGGAGCTTGGTCCGGTATTTGGCGTCGGCCCTACAGGCTTCGATAATGGCCCGGGCCAGGGTGTCATTGGGGGAGAGGATCGCGTCCAGGGTTACGTTCCTGGCATCGGCGTTAAGAAGGTTTTCCATCCTGGTTTTGGCGACGGCAGGAAACCAGTTCTCGGTAGCGATCCGCTGGAAGTTGGCGGTGTCGGCGGAGGTTTTAGGATAGGGCCCCACTACTTTAAGAACGCCCTTGTCGATGTAGGGATTGAGGACGCTCATGGCGCCGTCAAAGAAGAAGAAGGAGTTGCCGTCAGTGGGAGAGCCCGCAAAGAGGGTAATATACTTGGGGGCGCTGGCGCTGGCGGAGGCAAGGTTAAGGGCGGCTTCAATGCCCTGGGCCTGGAGCTGGCCGACTTTGAAGTTGTTAAAGGTGATATAGTAATCATAGTCGGCGGAATTGGGGATGATCCGGTCATAGGCGATAACGGCAACCTTGTCCCGGGCGGCTTCGGCAATAACCGAGCCTACGCCGTCACTGAGACAGCCGACTACCAGGACCTTGGCGCCCTGGGTCAGGAAGCTCTGAATCTGCTGATTCTGCTGGGTCTGATCGGCGTTGCCCCACTGGACTTCCGCACGGTAGCCCCGTTTTTCAGCTTCCGCTTTCAGGGCGTTTCCGTCCTTCACCCAGCGCTGAACATGGGTTTCGGGCATGGCGATACCAATAAGCGCCCCGCCGGAAGCGGCGCCGCCGCCCTGCTGACCACCGGCCGCAAAGGCGAAGAAACTAAACGCTAACAAAATCACAAGGACAAAACTAAGTTTTTTCATAAAAACTTTTCCTCCACTTACAAAGATGATCTATTATACAGGTATATATTAAAATTAAGAAACCGTAATCTTTTGACAAAAGAGGGGAATAACTTTTTATTTTCCCCTTTGTTCTCCGAAAGGGGGAATTTTTTGACATCATAAATTTACTCTATGTCCATTACTGTCCGGTAAATGTCCTCGTAAGAATGAAACCCGTCCCGGATGACCACATCCATGTTATCCCTAAAGACCGGAACCGTCGGCTCCAGATAGGCGGAAATCATAGCGCCGCTTCCGTTATCCTTAAGGGTATCGCAGGGGACGGACTGGTTCTTCGCCATGGCTATAGCAAGCTGGGCCGCCCGGACGGCAAGTTTTCCGATTGGCTTGTACACCGTCATCAGTTGGACCCCTTCCATGATGTGCTGGCATCCTATCAGTTCCGCATCCTGCCCAACCACCGCCACTTTGCCCGCCAGACGCCGTTCCGATAAAAGCTGAACCGCCGCTCCCGCTATACCGTCGTTTCCACAGGCGATGGCGTCAAAACCGGTAGTTTCTTCAAATATGGCGCCTATCTTTTCCAGGGCCTCGTCAAAGCTCCAATCCTCAAGCCAGATCTCCCGCAGGGTTATATCTCCGGATTTTATGGCGGGATCGATTATTTCGTGGAATCCTTCACTTATTTCAAAACTGTTTACATCGTGGATTGAGCCGTTCACCGCCAAATACCTGCCCCGGGGAACCGCCGTCTTCAGGGCCTGACCAAAGTGACGGCCCACTTCCCGGCTGTCAAAGGAGATATATCCGTCCAGGGGGGTACCGGTAATCATCCGGTCATAGGCCAGCACGGGAATTCCCGCATCCCGGACCTGCTTAACCGCCCCCGCCAGCACCTCCGTATCATTGGCTATCACCACCAAAATATCGATATTTTGATTCATCAAATAGTTGATCTGGGCGATCTGCTCCCTGGTTCCCCCGGCGGAAAGTTGGGCGATTACATTGGCCCCCAGTTCCTGGGCGGCCCCGGAAAACACCTTCAGATCCTTGTTCCACCGTTCGATAATAAAGGTCGCTGTGGCTATGGAAAAACCAATGGTGATCTGTTTGTCCGCCGGGGACTGTGTTTTTTCTGACCGCTGCCGGGAAGAAACCGGCAAATCCCCCGCCGCTTCCCTGCCGGCGGAACAGGCGGACAACATAAGGACACACAAAAACAGCGGCAGCGCTCTTTTCATATTTCCTCCCCCTTGAATTCTGCGGCATATGCCGACGGAGACATCCCGGTTATTTTTCTGAAAAGCTTGCCGAAATAGTTTGGGTCCTGGTATCCGGCCGCAAAAGCGATCTCTTTGATATTCATCTTTGATTCCCGGATAAGTTTTTCCGCGTTTTCTATGCGCAGTTCCGTAACATAATCGATAAAATTGGTCTTTAAATGTTCCGAAAAAAGGCGGCTCAAATAGGAGGTAGAAACCTGGGCGGCGTTTGCGGCGGAATTCAACTGAAGACTGCCGTCGGCATAATGCTCCCGGATATAGTCCAGGGCCTTGGCCAAGGGGAAGGGGATATCCTGCGATCTGCGAAGCTGGGACCGGAAAAGAATCTTCTCAAAGGCGGCGGCGGCCCAGGCTTCCCACTGATCCATCCCGGCGAGGGACATTATTTCCTCCGCCGGAGCAAAAAGGGGCGCCGCATCGGGATCGGCATAACAACCGGTACAATCATCCATAAGAAATTCAAATACGGAAACCATCTTCGCCTTGGCCAGGGTAAAATCGTATAAGGCGAAAAGTTCCTTCCAAAGCATGGTAAAGAGTTGTTTAGCCTCCTCTCCGGCGGCATTTTCGATTTTGCGGCGGAGCTGAATGATCCGCAGCCGTTCCCGCCGCTGTATATCAGTTCCCTTCCGCTTGTCCTCCAATTCCCTCAGGGCCTTGGCGCAGGAAAGGTGCAGTTCCGGTCCCCGGCAGAGGTCTCCCAAGCCCCAAAAATAACCTGCCTTTTCGGAGATGGTTTCTTTAAGGAGAGCCTCCAGCAGATCTTGCAGAATCTCCCGGTTAATATCTTCGGAAATAAGAAAAAGTCCCCGGTTGAGGACCACATCGCAGATACAGTAGTGTTTGTAGGAAATTTTTTCCGCCGCCAGGGCGCACCATTTTTCCGGCTCCTGATCCAGTTCCAGCAAAAAGACGATACCCTTATCCGAGGGAAGGGACAGTTCCTCCCGGCAGCTTTCCCACTGGGCCTGGCTTATTCCCTTCCAGATGGTCCTTCTGAAAAAACGCTGCTGCGGGTTTTCCGCCTCCGCCGGCGCCGTCCCTTCCCGGCCCTGCAGAGCCTTCTGTACCGTCTCCAGAGTTTCTAAAAAAGTCTTTTTTGAGACAGGCTTTACCAGATAGGCAAAGACCCCCAGGGGTATGGCCCGCCGGGCAAGATCAAAACGCTCATAGGCGGTGGAAAGGACAAAGATCATGGCAGGGAATTTATTATGCACATCGGCGATAACCTCAAGGCCGTCAAGGCCGGGAATGTTGATGTCCATAAAAACCAGATCCGGCTCAAGCTCGTGGATCAACTGGAGGGCCTCGTAACCTGACCGGGCTTTGCCGGCCAGGACAAATTCGCCGGAGACCTTCAGCATAAATTCATAGCTGTCCAGGACCGGCTCTTCATCATCCACTATTAAAACTCTATACACGGCGCCCTCGTTGTATCGATACGAATCGCAATACTGGTCCCTCCCGTTCCGGTTTCAATCTGTATAACCCCAGGATCACCGGGATAGAAGAAAAAGAGCCGCTGGATAACGTTCTCCAGTCCCATCACCCTGGATACAGAAGATTTATCAATGGACAGAGGACGAAGCAGCCGCTCCACGGTTTCCGCGGGCATACCGCAGCCGTTATCGTGCACCGACAGGACCAGCCTGTTCCCTTCCTTGACGACGCTGACGATAACATGGGGAATCTCCGTCCGGAACCGGGATTCTTCCGCCTTT
The DNA here is from genome assembly GCA_031276965.1 of Treponema sp. Lineage (GTDB taxonomy): Bacteria > Spirochaetota > Spirochaetia > Treponematales > Breznakiellaceae > JAISMC01. Next base: position 6,408 of record JAISMC010000160.1, on the reverse strand, counting down.
CCGTCCCTGTCCTTAAAGGCATGAATTACGCAGTTTTCCACCAGGGGCTGCAGTACGGAAACGGGTACCCTGCAGTTGTCCAGCAGGGCCTCGTCATAGTCCAAAACCAGTTCCAGGTTTTTCGGGAACCGCACCTTCAATATATAGAAATAATAGTTGAGCCCTTCAATCTCGTGCCGCAGAGGAACGATAATCTCCTTATTTCTGATGATGTGGCGGAAAAGCCGGGCCATATATTCCATATATTCCCCGGTCCGCTCCGCCCCCTCCACAATGGCAAGCTGCATTCCCGTATTCAACGTATTAAAGAGAAAGTGGGGATTCATCTGAGCCTGAAGGGCGTAAATTTCCATGTGCCGGACCAGGCTCTCCATCTTCATGTTCCGCATCTTTTCCTGCATGTATTCCTGCTTGATATTCTCCTGCCGGCGGATCTCCTCGATAAAAGTACGGATCTCCCGCTTCATGCGGTTAAAGGCCTCCACCACCTGATCCATTTCCTGGGTGCCGCTGGTTTCAATATCCTCGATGCTGAAATTCCCGGCGGACAGTTCCGCGGCCATAGCGGAAAGCCGTTCCAGGGGATTGGTGATGCGCCCCACCGAATCAAGGAGAAGCAGCATCGCAAATATCGAAATAAACAGGATAAAGAGCAGATTCCAAACCTGAACCGCCCCGGACTCGGCAATAAAGACACCGTAAGAATCTAACTGGCTGCGGAAACGTCCGGTACTGATCTCCTCAATCTCTCTATTGATATACTCCAGCAGCCTCCCCATTTCATCATAGATTCGGGTATAGGCGGAAATATTCCGGCCCCGCTTTTCCTCCATGGCGGTATCCGCCAGGTTCAGGTAAGAATGGATAAGGGAGTAAATCTCCCGCTCTTTAAGCTCGATTTGATTCGCCGTTATGGGAATATAGGTGGGAAGCTTTTCCCGCAGAGACTGGGAATCGATAAGAATTCGGGCCAGGGCGTTGGAAGAACGGGTGGAGAGATAATCCAGCAGGGGCCCTTGATAGGCCGTCAGTTCCTCCTGTATAGATTTGATGAACTGTTCCTCCTTAAAGCCGCTGTCGGAAAGATCCTGCACCCGTTTGGCGGAAAACAGAATATAAACCGCGGAAAGGGCCAGGATAAAAAAAGCCCCGAAGATACTGAAAAGCATCCGCAGCCTGAAAGAGCGGGGCCGCCGGGCTTTTTTTATCAGGGGATCCATCCGCTTCATCTGTTCAGGCTGGTCCTGTCTACAATCTCGATACCCGTATCAATCGAGGTGGAGGTATAACCGGTGGTCCGCAGGGCCGCCAGGGAACGGACCGCTTCGTAACCTATACGCTCGGGATTTATCACAATACTTGCTGCGATTACTCCCTTCCGTATATTGTCCTCGATCCCCGGATCGTTGCCAAAGCCGATTATCTGGACCCGGCCCACCAGATTCATGTCGATTAAGGTCTGGGCTGCGGCGATGGTATCGTTGGAATCGGTAAAGACGATGATATTGCTCTCCGGGTTGGTAAAAAAGAGGCGGTAGAGAAGCTCCTCCGCATCCAGAGGGTTCAGCGTGGTCCTAAACTCCGTAATGGGCCCGGAAAGACGATTTTGCAGGGCCGCGGTAATGCCCATCTCCACCAGTTCCCGTTCGCCGTACATCCCCGGAGCTTTATCGCTGTATACTATAACCAGATGAATGGGATCTTCGCTGATGCTTCCGGCTATCATGCCGATCCTGCGGCCAACATCAAAGTTATTGGTCCCGATAAAAGGCCAGGGCTGGTCATGGGGCACATTGTGGTTAATCAGCACCACCGGAATGCGGCCCAGCTTTACCAGTTGTTCCCGGGCAAGAGCATCGTCCAGATAAGGACAGACCACCGCCCCGTCCATGCCGATATACGAGGCCATCTCCAGCTCATAGGTATTGGGATCTATCGAATGAACCGAAATTGCCGCATTCACCTCTTCCGCGGCCCGTTCCGCCCCTTGAATAATTCCGGTAAAGAAAGAATTCCGGTTATCCGGCAGATACAGCGCAAAATGATAATTCAAAACATCCTGTTTTTCTCCAGGAAAATGTACATAGAGTCCCCGGACGAGAAACAGGGAAACTAAAAAAGCCCCCAGAGACAGCAGTCCAAAAAAGACAAGTCCCGTCCGCAGCAAAAATTTCATAAAACCAGTATACGCCTCAAGAATGGTATGCGCAATTATATATTGACATCCAATATGATGATTGATATAGTTAGTGCAAGTTTCTCCCGATAATATACTAAGGAGAATTGTGTGGGCTCTGTCCATGAGTATAAGAGATTAGAAAACAGTTTGGTGCAAAAAGTTAAGGATTTCTCTTTTTTTGCAGCCGGGGGTATTATTTCGGGGTGTAAGGCTCTGGGAAAAATGATAACCCGGCGTTACACTATAGTACTAGTCCCCCATTCAGAGAAGAGAGTTTATAACTTGCATATCAGTGTACTGTCCGTGTGTTGCGCGGTTCTGGTATTTATGGGTATTGTAAGCGCCCTTTTCTGGTACGGCGCCTCTTATGGTAATACCCGCGGGGCTTTTATGGATCGGGATAACCGCCTAAAAGACGCCCAGGCAAGCCTGGACCGGCTGCGGGATGAAACCTCCCGGCTTCTGCGGGCCGCCCGGGGTTTTGAAGCTGCCCTCTCCGGTACCCTTTCTATCCTGGGCGCCGAAATTCCCAAAGACGCCTCCGGTTCATCTTCGGGGGATCTTTCTTCCTTTTTTGACGTTAAAGAAACCGCCGAAGGCAGCCTTCAGGAGGTGGAGGACATACGGAAACTGGCGGGGTATCTTTCCTCGGCGGCGGAACCGGTTAAGGAACTAGGCACCCTTTTGGATTCTCAGAGCGCCCTCCTTTCGGAAATTCCCAGTATTTGGCCTATCAGGGGCGGTATCGGCCACATTTCCATGTTCTTCGGACAGAACGAGAATCCTTTTACCGGCCAGTATTACATCCACAAGGGCATTGATATTTCCACCTTTAGGCAGGGGGATCCCATTGTCGCCACTGCAGACGGTCAAGTTGTGGCGGTAAACTACGACGGCGGCGGCTTCGGCAACAATATCATCATCAAACATAAACACGGGTTCTATACCCGTTACGCCCACATGCAGTCGTTCCGGGCAAAGCTCGGCCAGAAAATTGAGCAGGGCGAAGTTATCGGCTATATCGGCAATACCGGCCTTTCCACAGGTCCTCACCTGCATTATGAGGTTCATATCGGTTCGGATGTGGTGGATCCCTATAAGTACCTTAATATCCGGTCCAGCCTTGCCCGGCACTAAGGCGAGTGTCTATGGCCGCTCATAAACGTGAAGATTTCTCCATCAACAGCATCCTGGGTCCCAATACTTCCGTCAACGGCGACATTGAATCCGGCGGCTTTACCAGGGTAGACGGCAGCCTGCGGGGTAATCTCCACGCCAAGGGCCGGATAGTAGTGGGGGAAAAGGCCCGGATAAAGGGCAGTATAACCGGTACCGCCATTACCGTAGGCGGCGTGGTCTATGGCAATATCCTTGCCGGCGAACGGCTTATCGTCCTGTCCACCGGTCTGGTACTGGGGGACATCATCACCCGCCGCATTGAAGCCGATGAGGGCTGCCTGATCCATGGCCGGATCAGAGTCTGCAGGAGCGATGAACAGTGGAATCAGGCAGTTACCGAATATCAAGATGCCCAGGGGGTACGATCCGCCCTTTCAGGATTTTCCTTTCGGTCCGACAAAAGCCATGGCTAAGGTTGATTTCCCCGAAGGGAATTACCTTAACCCCGCAGCCTACGCCCAGGCTGAGACGGGAAAGCTAAAACGAAAAGCCGCTCTTAAAAGAACGCCCTTCTCCCATCTCCTGGAAAACGCCGGGGAGGCGGCGGAGGCCGAGATCCTGCCGGATATTCCCCCTTCGGAAGAGGCCCTCCGGGAACTGCTGGACGAGGTTCACAGCGCGGGAGATGCTTTGAAACTGCGGCCTTTTCAGGACGAAATTAAGCTGTACAAGCGGGCGGTCAGGAATTTTATGCACTATGTGGTAGAAAACGGATACGGCACAAAAGAAGAAACCTACATGTTCAACCACAAGAAACACATCAAGGTGCAGGTTGAAGTAATAGATAAAAAGCTGGAGCAACTGGCGGCGGGCATTATGGCCGGCCAGGTAAATCAGCTTGAACTGCTTGCCCGGGTTGATGAAATTACGGGGCTTTTGGTAAATTTACTGCAATAATGTTCTTCCGCAAGCGGCGGGGGACTTGTCTGAAAGGGCCGCTGCGGGCGGCTTTTATGCTTTTACAAGAGCTTTTCCCAAAACTCGGTTAGTTTTGGAAAAAGCTTCCGAAAAAGTGGTCTAAAGCCCGCTTTTTCATATAAATTCAGGGCAGCTTTTCCCAAAAACTGAAGTTTTGGGAAAGCCTCACAATAGAGGATATTTTATGAGCGATTCCGGTGAATATTACGATATAAATGAAGATGAAGATATTTCCTCCCTGGAGGACAATCCTGCGGAGACGGAACGGGAAAGCGCTGTTATTGTGGACAGCGCTGAAAGTCTTGCCCCGGACACTCCCGTTTACCGGCTGCGTCTCTCCTATTCCAACGAGATCTTCCTGGCCGGCTACAGCGGGGACCCCCTGGAGCCGGGAAGCGAGGTCCTGGTTCCCACCCGGTATGGCCGGGATCTGGCCCAGGTACTAGGCCCCGTCCTCTGTAAGGCCGTTCCGGTTTCGGAAGCGGCCAGAATAGAACGTATCGCCTTGAAGGAGGATCTGGACAGGGCCGCCCAGAACAGCCGCCGCGAAAAAGAAGCCTTCAGGGTATGCAAACAAAAAATAGAAGCCCATAAGCTGGAGATGAAGCTGGTTTCGGTCCACTACCTGCTGGACGAGCCGAAAATTCTCTTTTTCTTTACCGCGGAAAACCGGGTGGACTTTAGAGAGCTGGTAAGGGACCTGGTAAACGTCTTTAAGACCCGGATTGAACTGCGTCAGATTGGAGTCCGGGACGAGTCCCGGATAATCGGCGGCCTGGGGGTCTGCGGCCGGGGCTACTGCTGCCACATGGTTTCGGACAAGTTAAAACCCGTATCCATAAAAATGGCGAAAGATCAAAACCTGTCCCTCAATTCCATAAAAATATCCGGTCCCTGCGGCCGTCTCCTCTGCTGCCTGGCCTACGAGCACAGCTTTTACAGTGAACGGCGGAAAATCATCCCCCAGGAAGGCTGCAAGATCAACCACGACGGAACGCTTTGGCGGGTGGCGGAGGTGAATATAATTGCCGGTTCGGTAAAATTGACCGCCGAAGACGGCAGGCTGCTCCAGCTTTCCGCAGATCAATTTGAAAAAACCGATAACCGCTGGACCATACGTCCTGCCGCGGGCGAATGAGCCTCCAAAGAACAAGTTCCGGGATATTGAACCAGATTTTTAAACAGGGAACCTCTAAAAACTGAAGTTTTTAGAAGTTTTCTTACCCCTGGGAGAAAATCGTATTACCATAATTGCTTGTATTACAAGGAATTACGATTTTCTTCGAGGCACCTCTGGAAACCCAACCGGGGTTTTTAGAGGTGCCCATAATAGTAAATGGAGATGATTTTATAACTTCTGATTCATTAAAAAAGGGGGACACCATAGAAAAGTGTATTAAACGGTAAGGTGCTTTAATGGTCGAGGAAGGGGTTTGTTTTTTTGTTATTCTTAAGTCTGGCTGGTTTGCATACATTGAAGGAATAAATTATGATTTAAATAAAATACATAATTCAAAAATAAAATTCTTTTATAAGAAAAACAAAGATGATAATAGTTTCTTTATGACTTATGAAGAATACAAAACAAGGTATGAAACTAGTATACCCTTAGATTTTACCCCGGATCGTAAAATAATAATGAATGAAATACCGGATGAGGAATAACAAAACGGAAGAAACGCAGGGGTGTCTGACACTGAAATGGACGTTACTCAAACCCCCGGTACGCACGGGGCCCGATACGGTTTTCTCCCAAATTGTCCGAAGGCAAGCCGCTCCTGCCCCTGGCGAACGGAGGTTCGACTAAACCTCTTTTCCCCATATAGGTAACGGATTTAAGCCGGGACCCTATTAGGGGGGCATTCGTCCAGATTCGTCCCTGAATATTTCCCACTATCACAGGGCCAAGATACAAAAAAATCACCCGGTTACCGGTCTGTTACCAATCTTCTTGTCAAACGGCAAAAAACGGGATACACTGAAAGCATCATGGAAACCGGGCTGCAATTTTCCGGGAAGACACAAAAGGTTATCTTCCGGAAGGTGGAATATACTATAGGAACGGCAAATTCATCCGGTTCAGAACCTGTTTTTGTTTGTATTTCCGGTGATGCCGGGTTTGCGGGGGAGAC
>JAISMC010000001.1 GCA_031276965.1 Treponema sp. | reverse complement strand
CGATAGGAAGTTTATAATACCGTCTGGTTTAATACCAATTTTTTGTATGCGTTACGCTATTTGAGCCGGAGCAAACGCGAACCGAAGGTTCGACGGGGTATTAAACCAGACTTTCGAATGAAAATCGATATTCCTCCGATTAAAAACAAGGGGAAAAACAAGCACATTCATGGGGAAATAACCGGCGCATTTGGGGCAGTTGCGGCGCCTTTGCTGCCCCAAAAAGAACGAGACCCCCACCGGGAATGTCAGCGAAAACCGGGAGGAGGCAGGCCGCCCATAAACCCCCGGAAAGCCCTTGAGGCGGTTCATTCGTGGATAAACTGATTCGCAAGATCCTGGTACGGTTTGAGAAACTGAAAAATTCCTATGAGGGATTGCTCATGTTTGCTTGTACCTTTATCGCTTTCCGTAAGGCTGATGTTATTCAGTGTTTGTCCATAATGTAGACACATTATGGACAAACTTCCTTAAAAAATGCATTTAGGCATAGGCCCTTAATGTACAGTACACTGAGGCTTTCCCAAAACTTCAGTTTTTGGGAAAGCTACCCTGAATTTATATGAAAAAGCGGGCTTTAGACCGCTTTTTCGGAAGCTTTTTCCAAAACTAACCGGGTTTTGGGAAAAGCTCCACTGTATATTATAACAAATTTATAATACACTTCGGCAATTAGGGCTGCGGTTTTACCAGCCCCGGTCTTTGCTGTTTAAAGTCCTTGTCCGGACCGGCAAAGCGCCGTAAACAGCCGGAATATTTTAAGGAAGGTAAAATGGCAGTCTTATCGATTCAGTCCCATGTGGTATACGGTCATGCAGGAAATTCCGCCGCCGTCTTTCCCCTGCAGCGGCTCGGCCGGGAAGTATGGGCCATCAACACGGTGGAATTTTCCAATCACACCGGTTACGGCGCCTGGCGGGGTAAGGTGCTGGGTGGAGAGCTGGCGGCGGAACTGACCGAGGGCCTTGCCGACCGGGGCGTACTGTCCGGGTGCGAGGCGGTCCTGTCGGGCTATATGGGAGACGCCGCGGTGGGCCGGGCGATAATGGACGCGGTACGGAAGGTACGGTCCGCCGTTCCGGGAGCTCTCTACTGCTGCGATCCTGTCATGGGGGACACGGGCCGGGGTTTCTATGTACACCCGGATATTCCCGCTCTTTTCAAAAACGAGGTGATAGCCCTGGCGGACATCATCACCCCCAACCAGTTTGAACTTGAGGCCCTGACGGGACTTACCATAAACAGCCTGGAAGATGTCTGCCGGGCCATAGACAGCGTCCACGCCAAGGGCCCGAAGGTAGTGCTGGTTACCAGCTTCTGCGGGGAGGATGTTCCGGCAAACTTCATCGATATGATCGCCTCTAACGGAAAATTCGTCTGCCGCATCCGTACCCCGAAACTGAATTTCGGCGGAGGGACCATGGCGGGTTCCGGGGATCTTACCACGGCGGTATTTCTCTCCCGCTACCTGGAAACGGGCGACATCAAACGGACCCTGGAACTGACTGCGGGATCGATCTTCGGCATCATGGAAGCTACCCACAAGGCCGGGAGCCGGGAGCTCCTTATCATTGAGGCCCAGAATGAGCTGTCCGCGCCTTCCCGCAGTTTTGAGGCGGCGTTCTGTTAGGCGCTTGTTGAAATTGTTCATAACGCCGGCTGTGCCGAAACCGCTTACGCAGCATTAAGGGGGTTTGGCCAGCCCGGATTGTGACAACCAAGAAGGCATCTGACAAATTCTGCTGTCTGTTATAGATCAAATTTTAGCAATCACATTTAGTATTTACATGCGAGGCTTTCCCAAAACTCCAGTTTTTGGGAAAGCAGCCTTAGATTCATACTAGAGGTTAAATTCCTTTTTAAGAACCTCTTCCATCACATCTACCGGGGCTTCAACGCCGGTCCAAAGCTTAAAATTCAGGGCGCCTTGATTTATCAGCATCCCCAGGCCGTTGATGGTTTTGGCGCCCCGTTTTTCCGCTTCCTTCAGGAAGAGGGAATGGGGATCGTTAAAGATGACATCGGTAACGGTCATGTTGGCGCCGATGCCGTCGTAGTTGATCCTGGGCTTTTCGTCAACTTTGGGGTAAAGCCCCACGGAAGTGGCGTTGACCAGGATGTCCGTGTCCGCAGGTACGGCGGCGGTTCCGCTCCACGGGATAAAATCACCCTTGGCTTTGGTCTTGCCGCTTATCAGCCGGGCCAGGTCCTGCCCCCGTCCGGCATCCCGGTTGATAACGGCAATGCCCGACGCCCCCGCCAGGGCGCATTCTACGCAGATGGCCCGGGCGGCGCCTCCGGCCCCCAGGACGCTTATCTTTTTCCCTTTCACGGAAACTCCGGCCCTTTCCAGGGCGATAAGAAAGCCTTTGCCATCGGTATTTTCCCCCGTCAGCCTGCCCTTGTCGTTGATCACTGTATTCACCGCCCCGATGATCTCCGCCGCCCTGGAAAGCTTGTCCAGATACTTCAATACCGCCACCTTATGGGGAATAGTGAGATTAAACCCCCGCATATTAAAGGCCCTGGCGCCCCTGACGGCGTTTTCCAGGTCCTCTTTGTTTACTTTTATAGTGATATACCGGAAATTGAGGTCCCGGGCCGCATAGGCCGCCTCTTCCATCACACCGGTAGGGTTTTCGTCAACTGGACAACCAAAACACCCCGTAAGTTCCGCCCGGTAATTTTTAGCCATAATTGACCTCCTCATTGTCAGGGTTACCCTGCGATAATATAATCGTTTCAAAATGTATGATTTTGGAACGTTCCCTATACTATATATTTTTACGCCGGTTTAGGATATAATCTAACTATCCATGTTTAACGACTGCATTATAATGGCCGGCGGCTCCGGGACCAGGCTTTGGCCGGCGAGTACTTCAAAGATGCCCAAACAGTTTCTCTCCATTGCCGGAAGGGGCAGCTTTTTTAGTACCGCCCTGGAACGGGCTTTGGGGGTAATCGATACCCAGGGAGACGGCCGGGTGATCATCATTGCAGGACAAAGCCATGTACCCCATATCATCGAAAGCTGCCGGAACCTCCGCGGTGAAGATATAAACCGCCTGGTTCTGATTCCGGAACCGGAGGCAAAAAATACCGCCCCCGCCATAGCCTGCGGAACCCTCTATACGGACTGGGTATCCGGCCGGGACCGGAATATCCTGGTCCTCACCAGCGATCACATTATCGAACCGCTGGACATTTTTAAAGCCCATGCCGCCGCCGCCGCCGCCCTTGCCCAGCAGGACAGGCTGGTGGTTTTTGGCATCACCCCAAAGGCCCCCGAAACAGGCTACGGATACATCGAGGCGGCGGAAGCCCTGACAATTCCCCATCAGCGGGTAAGCCTTAAGCGCTATGATAAGCCCGCAGAGCCTGCGGTATTCAAGGTCGCTTCCTTTCGGGAAAAACCCGACAAGGCCAGGGCGGAACAATTTCTTAAAAAGGGGCATTTTTACTGGAATTCGGGGATGTTCGCCTTTTCTTCCCATTTTCTTTTGAGGGAATTCAAGCTGAATGCCCCGGCGCTTATCACCCCCTTTGAAAAACTGGTGGCCCCCAATGAACAGTCCTATACGGTTGAACAGGGTCTGCGGATCCTTAAAAACTGGGCCGGCCTGAAAGAAGCCTATGGAACGGTTAAGGGCGTTTCCTTTGATTACGCCATTGCGGAAAAGTGCGTTCAGACCATTATGGTGGCCGCCGGTTTCGAGTGGTTTGATGTGGGAAGCTGGGATGAATATGTCAAACTGGCGGATGATCCTAAAGCGGAGGTATACTGTTCCGGTTCGGAAAACTGTTTTGTAGACGCCGATATGCCCGTGGCCCTCTGCGGGGTTGACGGCCTGATCGTGGTGGTCCGGTCCGGCAAAAACGGCTCCCCGCCGGCGGTGCTGATTTCAAAAAAGGGAGAAACCCAGCGGGTCCGGACAATTGTAGAAAAAATAAAGGCAGCGGGGAGAAGGGAGCTGTTGTAAGCTGTAAATTTTATGGAGGTTTTTTGATGGTCATTCTTACATTAAACTGCGGTTCATCTTCCGCGAAATACCAGGTTTACGACTGGGACGCTAAGGATATTCTGGCGGTGGGCATTGTAGAAAAGGTTACCCTGGGGGGGTCTTTTATCAATCACAAGGTGAAGGGCAAAGAAGAGTATACCGCCGGGCATGACTGCCCCACGCATACCGATGCGGTGGATCTGATTATAAAAACCCTTACCGATAAGGAGCACGGGGTGATCGGCGACATGTCGGTAATCAAAGCCGTCGGCCACCGGGTACTCCATGGGGGAGATAAATTTACCAAGAGCGTTATCGTGGACGATGCGGCCATGGCGGCCTTTAACGAAGTTAAAGATCTGGGCCCCCTTCATAATCCCGCCAATATCATGGGTATCGAGGCCGCCAAAAAGGTACTGCCCCGGGCGCCCCATTGCGCCATCATGGATACCGCCTGGCATCAGACTATGCCGCCGGAAGCTTTTCTCTATGCAGTACCCTACGAATGGTACGAAGAATATTCGGTCCGCCGCTACGGTTTTCACGGGACCAGCTTTCTCTATACGGCCAAACGGGCCGCGGCGCTGCTGGGGAAGGACCCCTTTCAAACCAATCTGATCATAGCCCACCTGGGAAATGGTTCTTCAATTAACGCCGTAAAGAACGGCTGTTCCTTCGACACCTCTATGGGGATTACCCCCCTGGAAGGACTTGTCATGGGAACCCGTTCCGGAGACGCCGATATGGCCATGCCCTTTTACGTGATGCGGAAAACCGGCATGAGCGCCGCGGAGATGGAAAATGTCCTGAATAAAAAGTCCGGCCTTCTGGGGGTTACGGGCAAATATGCCGACCGCCGGGATATTCAAAAGGCGGTTCTTGCCGGAGATAAGCGGGCCGCCCTGGCGCAGGATATGGAGGCCCACCGGGTGAAGAAATACATCGGCGCGTACCAGGCAGTGCTGGGCCGGGTGGACGCCCTGGTCTTTACCGCCGGAGTGGGAGAATTCGCCGCCTTTATGCGGAAAAAGATCCTCGACGGCCTTGAGGATGCCGGCATTATATATGATCCGGTAAAGAACGATATGGCCCATACCCGGAACGCCGAAACCATCATCAGCAGGGACGAATCCAAAATACCAATCTACATCATCCCCACCGACGAAGAGCTGGTAATGACCGAGGATGCCTATGCCCTCATGGCGGGAACCTACGACATACACACCAAGTTTAGCTACTCCTTCCAGAATAGGGATTATGTGAATAAAAGCCGCGCCGAAGGGCTCAGGGAAGAACTGGCAAAGTACCCTGAACTTAAGTCAATCATTGCGGTTCCCAAATGAACCTCCCCGCCGAAGGGCGGGTTCTTGGGTATCAATCCCCACTGCGAATGCAGCCGTTCCAAAACAGCCAATTTTGAAATGGCGGCTTTAAATCTGCGGGGATCTTAACAGACATTGATTATGGACGGGATAGAGCTGCTCTGTATCGGAAACGCCATGGTTGACATCTTCGCCGGGGCGGAGGGGGAAACGCTAAAACGCCTGGGCCTTACCGAAGCGGTCCAGCATGTAACGCCGGAACGGATGGACCATATCCTAGGCGCCCTTGGGATCTTCGCAGGTTCCGCCGCAACCGTCAGTTCCGGCGGGGGCGCATCCAATGCGGCAAAGACAGCCGCCTTGCTGGGAATACGCGCCGCCTTTACCGGATCGGTGGGCGGCCTTCGGGAAAAGATAGACCCCTTCGGCAGGATCTTCAAACGGGATCTGGAAGAAGCCGGAGTGGTTCTCCGCCTAAAACTGACCGGCAAACCAACCGGAATCTGTCTTTATCTGAGGACCGGTCCGGAGGGCGGCGTCCGTATTGCCGCATCTGCCTCGGCGGCGCTGGACCTTTCCCCCGGAGACATTCCCGAAGCGGCAGTCCGGGATGCCCGGATAATAGTCCCCGACGGTTATCTCTTGGACCGGGACGATCTGATCCGGCATATTATAGATACGGCCCGGCGCTTCGGCAAAACCATAGCCCTGGATGCGGGTTCTGCAGTCCTGGCCGGTTCCAGGGCTGAGGAACTTGCCGCCTGGTGCCGGAACAGCCGCCTCATCCTTTTTATGAACGAGAACGAAACGGCGGCCTTCTGTGGCGCCTTAAACGGCGGTGGAGACCAAGAAGGTTTTCTGCGGGATCTTGCCTCCGGCGGACCCTTTCCCGTTATTGTGGAAAAACGGGGACGGGAAGGAGCGGCGGTCTATGCCGGAGGCAGGATCTGCCGAAAACCTACCGTTCCGGCGCAGCCCCTGGAAAGTGCCGGGGCCGGGGACGCCTTCTGCGGGGCCTTTCTCGCAGCCTGGCTCCGGGGAAAACCGGCGGAGGAATGCGCCGATCTGGGGAACCGGACCGCCGGGGCAGTACTGGGTACAGCGGGGACGAAGATCAGCCGGGAGATCTTTAGGAAGCTGAAGATGAGCCTCCGCAGTGCAGAACCCCGCGGTATCTTCAGCGATGCGCAATTCAAAACAAAGGCTCGTTCGGGAGGAAATTTATAAAACCATCTGTTGAGGCTTTCCCAAAACCTCAGTTTTTGGGAAAGCTACCTTGGATTTATATGAAAAAACGGGCTTTTGACCGTTTTTTCGGAAGCTTTTCTCGAAACTAACCACGTTTTGGGAAAAGCTCTGTTTTAACGCCAAATTTTTGTAAGCACTGCGCTGCCTGCATCGGAGCAGAGCGCAAACCAGAGGTTCGACGGAGTATTAACCCGGACTTTCGAATAAGAGTACCTGCTGGGCCAGCTTCTTTGCCTCCCCCTCGTTGAGGAATTTGGCGGCAATCGCCGCAGCCCATTCCCCGGCGGTTCCTGCGGCCCGGCTGGTGATGAGGCTGCCATCTGTCACCACCCTGTCTTTGGACCACTGGCCGCCCCGGACCTTATCTTCCGTGCCGGGGAAACAGGTAAAACGGCGGCCCTCCAGAAGCCCCAGGGGAGCCAAAACCACTGCCGGGGAGGCGCAGATGGCGGCCACCACCTTTCCGGCGGCGGCGATTTCCCGTATCAGCGTACAGGCGGGGGTGGAGGCGGCTATGTTGGCCGCCCCCGGCATGCCGCCGGGGAGCAGAATGCCGTCCCAGGCCTTGGCGCCGCCCTGGCCAAGACCGGCGAGCTCGGTAAAAGTTACGTCCGACATTACCTGAATGCCATGGGCTCCCCTTACCGCCGGATTGGGGCCTACCGAAACCAGGGTTACCTCAATGCCGGCCCGGCGAAGATAATCTGCGGGGGTCAAAGCTTCAACCTCCTCAAATCCGTCGGCTAAAAGCAATAACACCTTCTTTTGCATATAACAAACTCCTGACAGGATAGTCTAAGGCCGGCCGCCCGGGCGGCGTTCAGCCGTACCCGCCGGAAAACAAACCGGCACGTATACAAATAGTATAAGCTTGAACTTCTCCGTTTCCTACCCTAAAATAACGGAAAGAGGGCGATCATGAACTGCATTTTTATGCTTGGACTTGTTCGACAGGCCGGCTGGCCGCCGGCCAGCTTTCGGTCAGTTTGCGAGCCTTGCCATTTTTCGCCTTACGGCTGCGAAATTGCAGTCTTTCCGGCGGAATTTGTCCGGAAACTGAGGTTTCCAGACAGCGTTATTAACAAAATCCGCTGCCGCTTCAAAGCCGTCCTTAAACCGTATCCGGGCTTTTGACCATGCGTTTATCCTGTCTCCATACCCACACCAATTTTTGCGACGGCCAGGACGATATTGAAACCATGATCCGCGCCGCCTGGGAACGGGGTTTCGCTTCCATAGGCTTCAGTTCCCATGCGCCGGTTGCCAAAAAAACGGGGATGACCACCGGTTGGCACCTCTCCGATGACAGGCTGGAAGAGTACTGCAGCGCCGTCCGCAGGGCCCGCCATGCCTGGAAAGACAGGATTGCTGTTTTTCTGGGACTGGAGGCGGACTATATCAGGGGGCTTGTCAGTCCTGCGGACCGGGACTTTCAGGAACTGGGACTGGACTACATCATCGGATCCGTCCACTACATCCTCTCCCCCCAAGGGGAACCGGTTACTATAGATGGTCCCCTGGAGGGCTTTGCAAAGCTGGTCCGGGAACAATTTGCGGGGGACGGGGAAAGGCTGATGCGGAGCTATTGGGAGGCCCTCCGGGAAATGATCCGGGCCGGGGGTTTTGACATCCTGGGTCATGCGGATGTGATAAAAAAGAACAACCCTGATGGGACATGGTTTTCTCTTGAAGGGGGGGCCTACCGGGAGGAACTTGAAAAAACGGCGGCCCTGCTGGGATCGGAACTGCGGGCCGGAAGGAGTTTGACGGTGGAGATCAACACCGGGGGGCTCAACCGGAACAAAACCCCCGATACCTATCCTTCTCTGCCCCTGCTGCGGCTCCTGGCGGCGGAGGGCGTACCGGTTACCATCAGCGCCGATGCCCACCGGGCCGCCGAGCTGGGGGGCCGCTATGACCGGGCCCGGGAAAACCTCCTTGCGGCGGGCTATTCCGCATCGGTCTTCTTTGAAGGCCGGCGGGCCGGACGGCCCCTCTGGACCGCGGAAAACCTGGAGGACTAAAGCCGGAAAAGCGCTACCGGTTCCGTCTTTCTTCCGCGGTTTTGCACTCGATACACATAAGGGCATAGGGTATGGCCTCAAGACGGTCCTTGGGGATACGCTTGCCGCACTTCATGCAGAGACCGTATTTGCCCTGCTGTATCCTGGTCAAAGCGGACTCAATCAGCTTAAGCCTTTTTAGATCCTGAGCGCCGATGGCCTCTATCATCTTCCGGTCAATGTCATCGGATGCGATATCCGCCAGATCCTTGGGATCCATGCCCTCCACAATTTCCTTAAAGTCCTCACTGCTGGCGATTAAATTGGAGATAATCTCCGCCTTAAGATCGCCCAGGGATTTTTCCATGCGCCCAAGGAATTTTTGGTCCATAACCAGCCCCCTTATGCTATTTTTTATACTAGAGTTATCTGGAAACTTCAATTTCCGGATAAATTTCACTTAAAAATAACAAAAAACGTCGATTTTGTTAAAAATCCACTATTCTCCAAAGAAACAACATGCCCAGGAACTTGTTCCCGGGTATGTTAATTATAATTAAAACTTTTTCAAAATGTTAGATTCTGAAAAAGCCCCGATAGACAATCGGGGTACATTGCCGTACATTCGCATTTTTGTCAAGCCGTCAAATCAGGACCTTGCAAAGCCCCGCCGGGGAGCCTATTATAAGAGCATGTTCACCGTCATTCCCTGTGCGGCCGGCTGCGGGCGGACCGCCTTAAGCGGCTCCCAGACCTGCGCCGTGCACGCCGCGAACCGGAATAAAGAAACGGCCCGGATAGCGGCCTATATCCTTGACCAGGATGTGATTAAAGACCTCTGCGCACCGGATCTCCACTTTGAAAGCGTTGATTTTTCCCGCCGCAGCTTCTACGGCTGCAATTTCCACGGGGCCTCCTTCTCCATGTGCCTTTTTACCCGGACATCTATGAGAATGTGTTTCTTCGATTTTGCCTTCTTTAATAACTGCGATTTTTCTCACAGCGATCTTCAGTTTACGTCCTTTGCGGGATCGGGAATCAGGAACTGTACCTTTGAGGGTTCCGAACTCGTGCACCTTAACTTTGGCGGCGCCCACATATCCGAGAGCACCTTTAACGACTCAAATTTATACAACAGCCGCTTCATCGGAGCGGAAATGGAATACTCCGACTTTATCGACTGCAATACCAAAAAAACCTATTTTGTAAAAACCAAACAGGAGGGCATTTCTTTCAAATCCTCCAATACTGCGGAAGCGGTATTTGAACTGGAGTTCTAAACGGAAAATCGCCGGCGGCGCGGCGGAGGAATCATTATGAAACTTTTTTTTCATTACTGCCTGTCCGGTTTCAGTAACTGCTATATTTTGGGAAGCGATTTTTCCTCCGGCGAAGAGGAGCCTTCAAAGCGGAAAACGCCGCCTCCGTTGCGGAACATGGCGCGGGACGCAATCATCATCGATCCCGGCTGCATGGACGAGGAGATTCTCAACTTCATTGAACAGAATGAATATACCCTCCGGGGGATACTGGTAACCCATGATCACCGCAGCCATGTCCGCGGGCTGCGGACCATCAAACGGATCTACGACGTGGATATCTACGGAGTAAATCATGTCATCCTGGATCACAAAACCAGCTTAGTAAAAGACGGGGATGTCCTCAATCTGGGACCCTTCCGTGTTGAAGTAATCTCCGTACCGGGTCATTCTTCGGATTCCGCGGTTTACAGAATAGAGCATTTCCTTTTTACCGGAGACGTTCTCAGCGCGGGCCTGGTGGGGAGTACCGCCAGTTCCTACGGGGCGGCGGTACAGATGACCGCCTTGAGAAGCAAGATCCTCTCCATACAGGGAGACATCGTGGTGCTCCCCGGCCACGGCCCCCCCTCCTGCCTGGAGGCGGAACGGCTCTTTAATGCGGGGATACTGTGCTATGATCAGAACAGGAACCAGCGCCCTGTGTTCAGCGCAAAGATCTGGTAATACGGTGGACCCGTCCCCCTGAAAGCCCCCAGCGCTGATCCACATAGGCGGAAAAGGCCGCCGCTTCCCGGGCAAAGTCCCGCTCCAGTTCCGGCCAGGTTCCTGCGGCCTCATCCTTTGCAGGCAGAGACTGCCGCCGCCAGCTTTTTTCAAGCCTGCCCGGCAGGGTCTTGCCGAAATATTCCGCCGCCAGATCCGGAGACTGCTGGAGGCAGTAGGCCATCAACTCGTTTACCATCAGATACGTGTCCCCGAGGTCGTATTGGGAATAGTCAAAATAGGAGCGGATGAAGCGTCTTGCCGTATGGGGAAGGGCCTCCCAGCGGCGGCGGCTGAATTCCCGGAAATCTTCGTCAATGAAAAAGAGCCCGTGAAAACTTTCGTGAGCCATAAAGAGGCCGCGGAGGTAATCGTTGGATTCTCTTGATATGGAAATGACCGCCCCTGTTCCGGAAACAATGCCATTGGCATCCCTGCCATTGGCGTCCGTACCATCAGCATCCATGCCGCCGGCAGGAACGCCGGTTTTATGAATAATACCGTTGTCCAGAAGCATTCGCTCCAGCTCCCGTTCCTCCGGGAGCAGGGGAAAATCAGCCGTCCTGGCAGCCTCGAAGAAGCGGGCCAGGTCCTCCGCCCTGTAATCGTGGGCGTTCCAGCCGTGAAGGGCGGCTATCTCCGTATCCGGCACAAGGCGGCCCCGGAAACCGGTCTTCTCCACAAAGAAGGCAAGCCGCTTAAAGAAACGGTCCTGCAGGGCATAATCGGCGGTATCGAAGATCAGCACCTGGGGAAACCGGTCCCAGCGGAAGATCTCGAAGCGGCTGTCCCGCCAGGCGCGCTGGGGATAATCGATGATCAGGCCGGGGTCAGCGGAGACCGGTTCGGGAAAGGCCGGAGGTTCCGTATGGGAAATTCTGAGGAATGCGCCCCGCCAATCGGCGAGAACCAGCGGATAGGGGCTGGTGGAAACCGCCCCCGGAGGAATGACAAAACCCCCAGGAGGCTGGCCCGGGGGGATCTGGTACTCATAGCGGCTTTTCCCCGCATCCAGCAAAGCCCTTCCCTCCAGGCCGTCCACGGCTATTTCCCTCGCTCCGGCTATGCGGTACTCCCCGGGGGGATCAATTACCAGAGCGGGACCGTCCCGAAAGACAAAGGGGCTCGCCAAAAGCGGGCCGGAATCGCCGGAGGAAAGCGGATCCCGCCCGTATCCAAACCAGCGGGGAACCAGACTAAAGGAGCGGATTTCAAGGATCAGATTTCCCGGCGGCGCCGGTCCTTCTTGATCCCGGTTCCGCTCCAATAAGAGGGTTATCCGTTCCGGCGTTTCCCGCAGGGGCAGGGCGTAGCGGATGAGGCCGGGAAAGGAATCTACCTCCAGGAACGAAAGATTCTGGGGCAGGATCCAGGAAACGGCCCCCAGGGTACAGATCAACCGGTACTGGGAGGCAAATTCCCGCCGAAGAACAAGCTGATCCTCAGCGGAAAGCTCCGGCCCCTCAAAACGCAGGGCATATTCCAATTGAAGGGAAAGGTCCGGCGGCGGCGCCGCTCCCTTGAGGGCATATTCAAGCCTGCGGGGTTTGGAAAAGGAGATCAGTCCCCCGGCGGCCTCCTTTGACCGGGCCGACAGAACCGCGCCGGGACCGAATCCGGCCAGAGAAAACGCCGGCTCATAGCTGCAGGAACCCAGCAGGAGGAGCAGCGTAAGCAGCGCCGGAAAAAAACGCCGCCGGCACGGATGCCGCCGGCATTTTTCTTCGGGGACTGCACAGCCCGCGGCGCCGTTCCTCATAGGGCGATAATGCCCCGGGCGATAAGCTGGGCCAGAGAATACTTCCGCTCTACGGTCATTTCTTTTTCGGTACTGAGGAATGATTCAAACTCGGCCCGGAAAGATTCGGGCAGAACCGGCAGTTCCAGTACCTGCTTATAGTAGCCCCGGTGGGAAGGCTCGAAACGGCGGTTGATGCAGAACAGGGTAAGACAGGCGGTTTTAATGAACAGGGACGAGGAGATAAGGTAGTTGAAACTATCCTCCTGCAGAAGGGCGGCGCCGAGATCCCCCAGGAGATGTTCCATTTTAGATTGATGGGTTTCCCGCATGGCCTGCCAGAATACATCATCCAGGCTGAAAAGCCGTTCCCTGATATCCTGCATCCAATTATTCCGGCAAAAAAGAATCTCCCCATGGGCAAGCCTATAGTAACCATAGGTCCCCGAATGTTTGATCAGCCAGAGGGATTCCTGGTTGATATCCGCCAAGGCGACAAATTCGCTGGTTTTCCGGGTGGACTTGTACTCCAGCCGTACCGGAATATCCCCGATAAGAAAACGATCCTTGCTGCCCTGGTTTGAAACCTCAAAGGCCGCCACATCGTTTCCGTACAGACGGCAGCGTTCCTCCGCCCCGGGGATGATCCCCGTATAGAATACGTCCAGAATAAGGGCGAAATAGGGGTCCAGGGTATCGGGCATGGCGGCTTCGTTAAGGGTAATGCAATCCACCCCCGGCCACTGGGAAATTATCCCGGCAAAACGATCCACCAGCACTTTGGTCTTATATTTCATATATGCTATAGTATACTTCATAGGGTTGAGTTTGTCAGTCATGCTTAAAGCGCCGGTATCAGCAGGAAATGGTATTTTGAGAGCGCCGCCCGGCGCCGTTCTCCGTTTCGCCGTCCTCATCCCCCACCGGGACTGCCTTAAACCGCTGAGAACCCTGAGCCGCCGTCTCTTCGCGGCGGGCTTTTCAGGGGCCTTTTCCTTTCCCCAGACAGCGCCTCTGGCCCTCCTGTCCCGGCCTTTAAGCCGCGGAGAGCTGGGAGATCTGGCGGCGGCGCTGCGGGAAAATTCCGCGGAACGGGGCGGGATTATCACCGCAGGTTCCGCAGCGCCCGTATCCCTGCCGTTCCGGGGCGAAGGGCAGGACCCCTGGGATTTCACCCTGTGGGGGCCCCGGCTGGATTTGGCCGTTCCTGCGGTAATTCCGGGCGCAGTCTACCGGTTCCCCTTTCCCGTCCTCTGCGCCGCCCTTATCCGCAGCGGCGCAGAGGACGGCGGCACGGATACCGCCGGCATAGAAGCTGCGACGGAGGGCCTGCTTCCCTTTTACTTTAGGGCTGCGGCGGCGGCTAATATGAGTCTTACAGCCCTGGAATCGGGGGAACCGGGCTATTCCTTTGCGTGGAAACTGGGCGAACCCCGCTGGCTCCCCCGGCCCGGAAAACGGCCCCCCAAAAAGGGAAACCCCGGATGAGCTGTTTCAGGCTGTCGGAGGACAGGATCTATCTTGATATCAAGGCGTCGCCGGGAGTCTCAAAATCCCGGCTTATGGGGGTAAGGGAGGGAAGGCTCCGGGTCGGAATCGCCGCAGCCCCTGAAGACGGCAGAGCTAATATCGAGCTCCGCTCTTTTCTGGCAAAGCTGCTGGATTGTCCCAAAAAGGACATCGTACTACGGTCGGGGGAAAAATCCCGGCTTAAAACCCTTGTCCTGCCCATTGCCTGCAAGGACAAGCTGAATCAGCTCTTGCAAAACATGGATGATTGAACAAAAAACCTTGTCCTGCGGGCTGCGTCCCGGCTTTACCCCCGTTTGGCAGATTCTCCGGAATAGACAAAGCGCAGCGAGTGCCTCAGATTCCGGCCTTCAAAGGAACCGGCGTTGATAAACATATCCTCCAGCTGGGGAGCCAGGACATCGGGGGGGATCTCGTCGGAGTAAGTTAAACGGCCGCTTTCGGCGCATTTGGTTCCCAAATGAAAGATAAAGTTAACCGCATCGGAAACTACGGTACCGGTCCTGCCCGGAGCCCGGTAGGCGGTCTTTCCGTAGTGCAGGGCGAAGGTAAAGGCCGCCGGAATGGTGAGGCCCAGGTTTTCGGCGATAAGAAAGGCGGAGCCCATCAGTATCTTGAGGGCCGCTTCTTCGGCGGCCCGGACATATTCCGCCCTGGGGGGTATCAAAAAAAGACAGTTGGCCTCGGTCTCCATCCAGAGCAGGGCTTTGGCATCCTGAAAACGGGGAACCAGAAAATTGCGGAGCCTTCCCATAAGAACTTTGAAGGATGCCTCCCCCAGCCGGGAACGGAGACTGGTCTCGCCGGAGAGGGCCGCATAACAGAAGAAAAAGGGCGAGATGGTTCCCGTCTTGTAGGAACTCCAGCCGGTGAATTTTCCCGCGGGAAGTTTGGCGGCCCTGTGGACAAAAGTTTCCGCCTCCTCTTCCGGGTCCTCTTTTACAGAAGGATGGCCGGCATGGGCGCCGGTGGCATGGAGGCTGGCCCTCCAGGATACGGCCCTTTTTAGCCGCTTCGGATCGGGGCTTTGCTTTAAGAGTTTGGAACCCAGGTAGTCCGAGGCTCCTTCAAAAAAGAAAGCCGCCGGATCGGCGCTGTCCTTGGGATCGATGATCCCCCAGGCGGCATCCGGGGATCCGGCGGCTCCGCCGCAGCGCCGTTTCAGCAGGGACAGGGCCTTTTTCGCCTCCGCCGCCGTAAAGGAGGACAGATCCAGATAGCTCATATCACCCTGCTTCGGGCTGTGTCCGCCCAAAGCTTTGGGATCAAGAAGTTCAGCCCCCTTCAATCCGGGGAAGGGCGTTTTTTTCGATGAAAAAATATAGATCTTCATATCCGTTCCTGAATTGCATTGTAGAGCCAGTACCTTTTACCCTGGGCGGCAGCCGGGGCGCAGAGGTCGGTGATAAACTGGCCGATGGAACCGCCGAGGTTGTGGGATATACCCAGAGAATCCGGAGGAACCGCCGACTCCAGGCTCAGCGCCTGTTTGATGGTTTCATTTTTTAAGCGCTCCATCACATTATCGTGGTAATAAACGGAGCCGATATGCACGGCCGCCCTGATCCGAATGGGCTTGTTCAGGGGATTCCTGAGCCGGTTGTAGAAGTACAGTTCGTGAAGTATCTCCATGCCGGAAAAAACTGCGCCTTGCTCTTTGCTGCCGAAGAGGAAAACCGCCAGGGCCCCGTCTCCCTCCCAGGACCAAAGCCTTCCTGCCCGGCTGATTACCGCCCGGCTGACGATGGAACGGAGGTCTCCGTAGGCTTTTTCCACAGCCTTGGCGGGATTCTGCTTAACCAGAATGGAATTCCCCGCCACATCCAGCCGGAACACGGTCATGCGCCGTTCGTCGCCGTTTTTCAGCCGCCCCCAGTTTTCGCTTATCCGCTCGCTCTGATTCTCGAAAAACTGAGCGGTAGTCTTATCGTAATTGTAGCCCTCCTGAATCAGCCCCGCCACCACATCGCTCAGGCCCTTTAGGACATACCTGCGGCCCATATAACCTTCGTTTTCTATCTTTAAGAGCAGTTCCACAAAATCAATAAAGTAACCGTCCTGAATCAAATCCGCCACAATACGCTGGGCGGCGTCCTGGTTTGAAATAGGCATACCCTCGGTAAGCCCGGAACGGCGGTAGATGTTGTAACCCGGCGAAACCAGCTCGGCAAAACGGATCATCACATCCACAGGCAGGGACTGCTGCAGGCACTTCCGGCAGAAACTGGCGTTTTTTATTTTCATTATACTTTATTGATACAGTTAATGGCAAAAAAAATCCAGCGTATGGCGTGATAGATGTGTGATTGCCGGGATTTAAGCTTTATTATTGGAGTTGTTCGAAAACTGAAGTTTTTAGAGGTTCCCCTAACAATGGCCCGGAACCTCGGAGCCGGGCCTTCCGGCAGCAACAACGGGGAACCGGAATAGTTCCGGTTTTCCATCTATAAAAAGGCGTTTACCGGGGTTTTTGCTTTCCTGCCGCCGGAAGATGGCATGACAGGGACGGACGCCGGCGCTTGTTTTTTCTCCATAAAAAGTTTTAAGATTGTAGTTTAGATGCCGATAAAGTAACGGGTATTTATAAATACGTCCATTTTGTATTGGCAGGGAGGGGGCATTATGGCATATACCAATGCTTTATCGGCTTACCGGGAAACCAGGGTCAAAACGGCCAGCCAGGGACAGCTTATCATCATGCTCTATGATGAGGCAGTCCGTCAGCTGGATATGGGGCTTGATTTGCTGGGCGAGAATTTATCGGAAAAGAAGGATCCCGGCAGAATTGAGCAGATCAGCAAGGCCATTCTGAAAACACAGGAAATTATCACCGAACTTATGGTTTCCCTGGACTTTGAACAGGGCGGGGAGATCGCAAAAAATCTCTTTTCTTTGTACACCTGGTTTAACCACGAGCTTTTGGAAGCTAATATCCGCCAGGACTTAAAGCAGATCACCCTCATCCGAAGGATGATCTGTGAACTCCGGGGCGCATGGAGCGAGATCATCGCCAAAAATACAGCCGAGGGAATGGGACGGCCCTCAAGCGGCGTTAATATCGCCGGGTAAGGGAATGTATGGCTCCGGCAGTTGAAGAAAGGGCTTACGCCGAAATAGCCCCGGAAGAGGTGCTGCGGCGGGTTGCCGTGTTAAAACGCTTCCGTGAATTGCTGACCCAGCAGCGGGACCGTTTTCATGCCTATCTTGAAGTACTGGACAAACAGAAGGACATTATCGAGAAGGGCAGCGCCGAAGCCCTGATCTCCCATGTTGAAATGGAAGAGAAGATCGTAGCGGATATTTTCTCTATCCAAAAGGTTATCGATCCCCTTGAAGATATGTACCGTACAGCCTATCCCGAAAAGGACGCCGGGGATGTGCCCGGCCTCAAGGCCGTCCTGGAGGAACTGAAAACCGAGGCGGTGGTCCGCTCTGAACGGAACAAAGAACTCCTCTCCAGGCGGATGGCGGAGATACGCCTGGAACTTAAGGCCCTCCGGGGCAACCCCTATGCGGCCCGGCCTTCGGTCTATGCCTCCGGGGGTTCCGCCTCCCTTATAGACCTGAAGGGCTGATACTATAGACGGCGCCGGGCGCTGTGGCTTTTTAAGTCCATCCCGCCTATACTAAGATCATGTCCGAACTTCCTCCCCTCTACCTGATAGACGCCTACGGCCTTATCTACCGTTCTTACTTTGCCTTTCTGACAAGACCTCTCCGCAACGCCCAGGGGCAGAATGTGTCTGTCCTTTTCGGTTTTGTCCGGACCCTAATCAGCCTGCTTGACGAGGGCGCCCCCGGGGCGGGGGCGGACGGCAGGGTCCTGGAGGAACCCCGGCGGCCCCAGCGGCTTGCGGCGGTCTTTGACTCCCCCACTCCGACTTTCCGGCATAAACAGTATCCCGGATACAAAGCCACCCGGCAGAAAGCCCCGGAGGATCTTCACGCCCAGGTTCCCCTGGTAGAAGAGGTACTCCGGGCCTTGGGGATCCCGGTGCTTCGGGCCGGGGGCTACGAAGCGGATGATATTATCGCCACCCTGGCGCAGAGGTGCCGGGCCGAGGGGCGGAGCTGTTATATCCTCTCTTCGGACAAGGATCTGCTCCAACTGGTGGGACAGGGAACCTACGCTCTGCGGCCCCTTAAATCTTCCAAAGGCGAAGAATCCGGGGAGTCCCATACGGTTCGGGGGGGTATTCCCTACGAGCTTATCGGCCCCGCAGAGGTCAAGGCCGAATGGGGGGTCGGGCCGGAAAAAGTTCTGGATCTTCTCTCCCTTACCGGGGACAGTTCCGATAATGTCCCCGGCGTTAAGGGGATAGGCGAAAAGACCGCGGTTAAACTGATGGTCCGGTACGGCTCGCTGGACGAAATATTCAAAAACATTGCCGGTATCGAGGGCGCGGTGGGGAAGAAGCTTGCGGAGGGAAAGGAAAGCGCCTATCTGGCAAAGTCCCTGATAGCCTTGAATTACGGGGCGCCCCTGGACATTGCCGGCATCGATGAGCTTTCGGTGGAAAACCTGAACCGTTCCGCCGGGGCGGAGGTACTGCTCCGGGAGGGCATACACCAGAGCGCCAGAGCCCTGGATCCCAAAGCCAAGGCCGGCGCCAATGCGGGTTATACCGGAGACGCCCCCCCCGCCGCGCCTGAAACGGCGCCGGAACCGCCGGATCCTGCCCTGCTGGGAGAAGGCCGTTACGGTACGATCCTGGAAGAGGCGGAACTGACCGCCCTTCTCAAGGAGGCGGGGCGGCAGGGTTTCCTGGCCCTGGATTTTGAAACCGATTCCCTGGATGCGTGGAATGCACGGCCCATCGGCATATCCCTGGCATTAAGGCCCAGGGAGGCCTGTTATGTTCCTGTAGCCCCCCACGGACCGGATCACGATGCCCCCTGTCTGGAGGCGGATACGGTTAAGCGAATGCTGGCCCCCCTGCTGGCCGATCCGAAAATGACCGTCATCGCCCATAACGCCAAGTACGATTACAAAGTTTCCCGGGGCTGGGGACTGCCCCGGTGGAACTGCCATATCTGGGATACCATGGTCGCCGCCTGGCTGGACAACCCGGAGCGGAATAACTATTCCCTGGATTCCCTGGCGATCTCCTGTTTTAACTATACCCCCCTAAGTTACAATTCCATCGTGCCCAAGGGGGGTTCCTTCGATCAGGTTCCTCTGGAAATTGCCGCCCGCTATTCCGCAGAGGATGCGGACCTTGCCCTCAGAATGCGGCTCTACCTGGAACCCCGGCTTCTCAAGGCGGATTCTCTCAGGCTTTTCATGGAACTGGAGATGCCCCTCCTTCCGGTTCTGGCGGAGATGGAAGGAGCGGGGATCAAGATTGCAAAGGGGGCGCTCAAGGATTACGGAGAAGAGCTTTTTGCCGAGATGAACCGGGTCCAGGATGAAACCTACCGGGCTGTGGGTCATGGGTTCAACATGGCTTCCACCAAACAGCTCCAGGAGGTACTCTTTACCGAACGGAAGCTCAAGCCCGGAAAGAAGACAAAAACCGGCTATTCCACCGATGTGGACGTACTGGAGGAGCTGGCCCGGGAAGATGAGGTTCCCGCCCTCATCCTCCGCCACCGGACCCTGGCAAAGCTCAAATCCACCTACGTGGATGCCCTGGCGGGGGAGACTGATTCCACGGACCGGATTCACACCAACTTTATCCAGACCGGTACCGCCACGGGGCGGCTCTCCAGCCGGGAACCGAATCTGCAGAATATTCCCATCAGGGATGAGGAGGGCCGCCGGATTCGGGAGGCCTTTATTGCGGAAACGGGGAATGTTCTTATCTCGGCGGATTACAGCCAGATAGAACTGGTAGTCCTGGCCCATCTGTCTCAGGATAAAAACCTTATCGCCGCCTTTGAGGAGGGCAAGGATGTCCACAGCAGAACCGCCGCCCTCATCTTTGGCGTTGATGAGGGGGAGGTGCGCCAGGATCAGCGGCGTATCGCCAAGACCATCAACTTTGGGGTCATGTACGGCATGAGCGCCTTCCGCCTTGCCAACGAATTAGGGATCAGCCGTACCAATGCAGCCGCCTTCATCGAAGCTTACTTTAAGACCTATGCCGGGGTCCGGCTTTTTATTGATGAGTTGATCCGCAGTACCGAAGAGACGGGTTACGCCTCCACCATTCTGGGCCGGCGGCGCTACATTCCGGCGATCAACTCCCGGAACCGGACCGAAAAGGCCGCGGCGGAGCGGGTGGCGGTAAATACCCCCATCCAGGGTTCCGCGGCGGATATCGTCAAGACGGCCATGCTGAAACTGGACAAGGCCCTGACAGGAAGTCCGGCGAAGATGCTTCTTCAAGTTCATGATGAACTTATCCTGGAAACTCCCCGGTCCCATGCGGAGGCCGCCGCCAAACTGGTCAAGGAGGTGATGGAAAACGCCGTCAGTCTCAGGATACCTCTGCGGGTAAGCGTGGAAACGGGCAAACGTTGGGGTGATTTCCACTAATGCAGGGAAGAAGGCGGAGGATATGTTTTCCCGCCGCTGATATAAAAATAGCGTTGTCCGGGAGCCAACGGGGTCTCGAACAAACTCAATGAGGAGTTATTATGAAAAAAGTATGGCTTGGCATGGTTCTGTTTTCGTTTGTTCCGCTGCTCCATGCCCAGGATGCGGAACAAAGCCCGGCGGATGCCTTAATCCAGCAGGGAATCTATGCCCACGATCAGGGGGACTATGCCGCCGCGGTTGAATACTACCAGCAAGCCCTGGAACTGGAACCGGATTCTCCTTTGATATACTACGAGATGGCTTTCTCTTACGCCTACGATGAAAAATATGAGGAATCCCTGGCCAGCGCCGAGGCAGGCATTAAAGCCGCCGGGGGGGACGAACAGTATCTGCCCGCCCTCTATGACGCCAAGGGTTCCGCCCTGGATAATCTGGGCCGGCCGGAGGAGGCCATAACGGTTTTTACCGAGGCCATCCGGCGTTTCGGGGCCGCATCGCTCCTCTTCTACAATTTGGGAACCACCTACTATAAACTGGAACGGTACGATGAAGCCCTGGACACGCTGACAGAGGGGGTGTTCAATAACCCCTACCATGCCAGCGGCAACTATCTTTTGGGGAAAATGCTCTTCGACCAAAACCGGAAAGCCCAGAGTCTCCTCTGTCTCTACCATTTTCTCCTGCTGGAACCCTATTCCAGGCGATCCGGGGAGGCTTACAGGATGATTCAGCAGCTTCTTACGGTGGATACCTCCGGTGGAGCGGGAACCATCAGCCTTACGCCGGGCAGCTTTGCTGCGCTGGATCTCCTGGTTTCCATGGCCGGAACCCTGAATTCCGCCGGGGAGTATAAAGAAAAAAGCGAAGGGGAGCTTTTTTTGCGGAAAACTTCGTATGTCTTTACAAGCCTGGCGGAGCTTTCCGGTTCCGGCGCTTTGAACGGCGGGGATGAGGCGGAAAGGCTCTGGCGGGATTTTTACATTCCCTTCTTTATCCGGCTGACCCGGAAGCCGGATTATCTTGAGATCTTCTGCCGCTATATCAGCATGTCCTGCGATAAGGATGCTGAAGCATGGCTGGAACAGCGCCGGCAAGAGGTAGAAACCTTTTTTGACTGGCTGAACAAGAAGGATGAACAGTAACGCCCTTATCGGCCTTACGGGGATCTACTGCGCCGGGAAGAATTATGTGGCCCGGCTTCTGGAAGCACGGGGCTTTCCGGTGCTGGATGTGGACAAGCTGGGGCACGAAGTTCTGGAGGCGGAAAAAGCGGCGGTTATGGCCCGGTTCGGCCCGGACATTCTCGATGCGGGGGGCGCCGTAGACCGCCGGCTGCTGGGGAACAGGGTCTTTGGAAAACCGGAAGCGCTGAACGCCCTGGAGGATATTGTGCATCCCGCGGCGAACCGCCTTACCGAAGCCTGGATAGCCCGTCAAAACGGGCCCTGCGTTATCAATGCGGCGCTGCTCCACCGGTCCAGTGTTTTTAAGCGGCTGGACTTCATCATCCTGGTCCGTGCCCCCTTCCTGGCCAGGCTTCTCCGGGCCCGGAGGCGGGACCGTCTGCCCCTGAGCCAGCTGATCCGGCGCTTCAAAAGCCAGCAGGAATTCATCTCTCAATATTTAATACGAAAGGCCGATATTGATACCATAGATAATCCGGGATACTGCGGTTTTTGTTCCTCCCTGTACCGGAGGATGCTTGAAAACCGGCTGGACGCAATTCTTTCCCGGAGGGGGACACGGTAATGGAAAAGAAAAAATTACTGCTGGTTGCAGTTTCGGTAGGGGTATTTCTGGTAATTGTCATGGGCGCAGCCATACTGGTATTGTCGCCCAAGAGCGGAACCGCCGTGGCGGCCATAGAACGGCCTATTCCGCCGGGGGTCTCCTTTTCAAATACCCCGCCCGGACCCGTGCAGCCCGCTTCGGCGGATGCCTTGGACATGACCCGGAATTCCGGTGAAGTCCAGGGTCTCGAGACTCCTCCCGCTTCTTTTACGGCGAGTCAGGAAAATGTCTTTTACTTTTTAGGTGATAACCCTGACCAGGTAGTACAGCAGACCAGCGATGAAGAGAAAAACAGGGTGGTTATCGCCGTTCCCAAACCCGCCGCCGCCGCAGTTCCCGACGCTCCCCCGGTCCGGCCCAAGCCTGCCGCCGCGCCCGTCCGGTCTGCCGCCGTTCCGGCGGCCAGCCCCGCTCCCAGGACTACCGCCCCGGCGGCAGCCGCTCCCGCCAAACCCAAAACCGAAGTACGCAGTGATTTCTGGGTACAGACCGGTTCCTTTTCTACCCTGGTCCGGGCCGACGGGGTAAAGGAAACTCTGGCTTCCAAAGGAATAGCCTCCATCATCGAAAACCGGGATGTGGGGGGCAAGACCTTTTACCGGGTACGGATAGGTCCCTATACCTCTCAGAACGAAGCCAACTATTGGCTCTCCCTGATAAAAACCATACAGGGTTTTGAAGAAAGCCAGATCTGGCAAAGCCAGTCCCGGCGCTGACATTCCCGCCTGACAGAGGGAATTCCGGAAAAAGCCCTGGTCTTTGAGCTTTTCCCAAAACCCGGTTAGTTTCGGGAAAAGCTTCCGGAAAAACGGTCAAAAACCCATTTTTTCATATAAATCTAAGGTAGCTTTCCCAAAAACTGAAGTTTTGGGAAAGCCTCCTTTACCAGGGCTTTTTTGTTCCCTGAACAGCAGGGCCTCTTTCGTAAAATCCATTAAAGCGTAGTCCAAGGCCGTTCCCTAAAAGGGATATGCGCCATAAAACATTGGTTCTGCGGCGGACCGCCTTTGCCCTGGCCGTCTTTGTCCTCTCCGCCGGATCCCTCTCCGCGGAAAAATCGGCGGATTTGGGCATGGAATTGACCGCCGCAGGTTCCTGGGAACAGGATGCAAGTTTGATTGACCGGCTGGATCTGCGGCTCCGGGGTTTCGGTTTTACCAGCCGGGCCCAGATGATAGACAAACGTCCCGCCTGGGAAAACATTGAAGCGGGAAATACCGCCTTTTCGGGGGGCCTCTATCACAGTACCGGTTCCCGCTTTCTCTACGGTATCCAGGATGAGGCGGGACTTCCCGCCCGAATCCGCAATCCCTGGGCCCGGACCGTTCCCTTCGTAGAGTCCCATAAACCTTCGGTACGGGATCTAAAGACAGAACCATCCTCTACCAGGGAGGCGGAGACCTATCTTTACTTGGGCAGTCCTCAACTGGGCCCCTTTAGGGGTTTTGCCTCGGCGGTTTTGGACCATGAATGGATCCCGGCCTACAGCTGGGGTATGGCAGCCCAGCTTGCCGGAAAAACAAGCCTAAGCATGGAAGGGTTCTTTACCGAAAGAACCCTTCCCCCCAGAAAGGCCTCCGCATGGTTTTCCGAAACCCCGCCCCTGCCTGAACGGGATTTCCGTATCTACGGGGCCAATGTAAACTTTAACGCCCCCCTTATCGGCTTTGCAAGCGACTGGGCCTATTCGGAAGCCTTCGGCTATGGGGCGGATATTTACGGAAACGCCGCCCTCCGGCTGGGGAACAAGCCCTGGCGTCTTTCCCTGGCCGCCGACGGGACGGGGGAAAGGTACACCGGCCCGGACGGGACCGCCGCCGGCGCTGGTTTTAGAAACGCCCTCCGGCTTGAAAGATTCGGCGCCCGGAACGGCCTTTTCCGGACCGCCGTTTCCCTCCGTTCAAAGGGCTTCGGAGAAGCCTTTGAACGGAGCAGCGCCGCCCTCTACTATAGGCTTCCCGCGGCCCCGGGGGGAAAGGGTCTTTTCCTGCGGCCTACCCGCTTCTCCCTAACCCTTAACCGTGACGGCTCCGATCCGGACGCGGTCCTGGACAGCGCCGAAGGAACGGCGGGTTTTGCCGCAGGACCGGTCAGTTCCGTGTTTCAGGGAACCCTTGCGGGAACGGGCGGCGGGCCGGGGGCCTTTCCCAACCCCGCCGGCGGCTACGGCTTTAACTCGTTTAAGGTCTCGGGGGAATTTTCCTGTCCGGTTACGATTTTTCTGCTCAAGGCCAGGCTGGGATGGACCGTACCGGCGGACAAGGACCCCATCTGGGGCGTAAATTTTTCCGCCTCGGTTCGGGGAAAATCCGGCCGCTTTACGGTAAAACTGGCTTCGGAAGACTTTCCCCGGGAATGGATTTGGACCCTCTCCTGGCGTTTCCACTACGAAAAGACCGGAACCGGCGGACGCCGAAAAACGGAAACGCCTCTTCCTCCGCAGAGTACGGGGAACAGCGGTAAATAGGGTGGAACGGAGAACAGCTTGCCGGTATAATCCTGGAGTAGTCCTCTTGAAATTAGTGCAGTTCTTACTATACAATCACACTCAGGAACTTTCATTGTCATTTAGTGTCTTATTATGACGATCCATTTAATAGTTAAGGAGCAAAAAATACATGGGCAGCGACATCACGCGGACGGATGTCCGAAAGATGCGGAATATCGGAATCAGCGCTCATATTGATTCGGGAAAAACAACCCTTTCGGAACGCATTCTCTTTTACAGTAATAAAATTCATGCTATCCACGAAGTCCGGGGAAAGGACGGGGTGGGGGCTACCATGGACCATATGGAACTGGAACGGGAACGGGGCATCACTATTCAGTCCGCCGCAACCCAGGTTGAATGGAAGGACTATACCGTCAACCTTATCGATACTCCGGGACATGTGGATTTTACTATCGAGGTAGAACGTTCCCTCCGGGTCCTGGACGGCGCCATTCTGGTGCTCTGCGCCGTAGGCGGGGTCCAGTCACAGTCCATTACCGTGGACCGTCAGCTTAAACGTTACCATGTCCCCCGTATCGCCTTTGTTAACAAGTGCGACCGTACCGGAGCGAATCCCTTCAAAGTAAAAAATCAGCTTAGGGAAAAACTTGCCCTCAATGCGGTACTCATCCAAATCCCCATCGGCCTTGAGGACAAGCTTGAAGGTATCGTAGACCTTATTTCCATGAAGGCGGTGTACTTTGACGGCGATCAGGGTACGGAGCTGCGGTATGCGGAGATACCCGTCCATCTTAAGGAAGATGCCGAAAAGTACCGGGAAGAGCTTATTGACGAAGTTTCCCTCTTTTCCGACGAACTGGCGGAGAAGTACCTTGCGGGAGAGACGGTTTCCGAGGAGCTGGTCCACCAGGCCATACGCAGGGGGACCCTGGCGGAACAGTTTGTTCCGGTCATGGTGGGCTCCGCCTATAAAAACAAAGGTATCCAGCCCCTGCTGGATGCGGTAAACAACTATCTTCCCAATCCTACGGAAGTGAAGAACTACGCCCTGGATCTGGACAAGAACGAAGAAAAACGGGAACTTCTTGCGGACGAGAAAGGCCCCACCGTGGCCTTGGGCTTTAAGCTTGAAGACGGTCAATACGGCCAGTTAACTTATGTGCGGATCTATCAGGGCTGCCTAAAAAAGGGGGATGAACTTCTCAATACCCGGGCCCGGAAACGTTTCAAGGTAGGCCGGCTGGTACGCATGCACTCGGATAATATGGAAGACATTAATGAAGGGACCCCCGGGGACATTGTGGCCCTCTTCGGCATCGACTGCGCCTCCGGGGATACCTTCTGCGGCGGCGGAGTTAACTACGCCATGTCTTCGATGTTTATACCCGAACCGGTCATCTCCCTGGCCATCACTCCCAGGGACAAAAAGTCCGCGGACCAGATGGCAAAAGCCTTAAACCGTTTTACCAAGGAAGATCCTACCTTCCAGACCTTTGTAGATCCCGAGTCCAACCAGACCATCATTAAAGGCATGGGGGAACTCCACCTGGAGGTATATATCGAGCGGATGCGCCGGGAATACAAGTGCGAAGTTGACACCGGTATGCCCCAGGTAGCCTACCGGGAAGCCATTACCCGGCGGTCGGAATTCAACTATACCCACAAGAAGCAGACCGGCGGTTCCGGGCAGTACGGCCGGGTCGCAGGTTATATGGAACCCTTCGACGGGGACTATGAATTTGTGGATAATATCAAAGGCGGCGCCATTCCCACCGAATATGTTCCAAGCTGTGACAAGGGTTTTAGGGAGGCGGTAAAAAAGGGAAGCCTCATCGGGTTCCCCATTGTCAATATCCGCTGCGTTATCAACGACGGTCAGTCCCATCCGGTGGACTCTTCGGATATTGCCTTCCAAATGGCCGCCATCGGCGCCTTTCGGGAAGCCTACGCCAAGGCAAAGCCCTGCATCCTGGAACCGGTTATGAAGGTTTCCGTAGAGGGCCCCACCGAATTTCAGGGTAATATCTTTGCCTCGGTTAATCAGCGCCGCGGTATCATATCCTCCTCCACCGAAGACGGCGTCTTTTCCCGGATAGAGGCGGAGGTCCCCCTGAGCGAGATGTTCGGCTATTCGACGGTGCTCCGGTCCTTGACCCAGGGGAAAGCTGAGTTTACCATGGAATTTGAAAGATACGGGAAGGTTCCCGTGAGCATCTCCGAAGCTCTCATCAAAGAGTACGATGAAAAACGGAAGAAAGAGCAGAAGTAGGAAAGAAAGGGCATGAACTACGGAAATTGCTGCATAGACCCCCTGGTCCCGGCGGGCAAAATTCTTATCCGGTATTTTATAGGAGAGAACAATGGTTAAGCAGGAACTTGTACAGCGCAGCCCCGTCAGGGTTTTTGAGAAATCAATCCACGGGGGCCTCAAGGCCCCGGAAATAGGCATTATCGCCTCCGCCAGCGGCATCGGCAAAACCTCGGTACTGGTTCAGATTGCTTTGGACAAACTGCTTCAATCCCGGAAGGTCATCCACGTATCCTTCACCCAGCATACCGATTATGTACTGGCCTGGTACGAAGATATCTTTAACGAATTTACCAAGAAGAAAAACCTGGAAAATGCCCGGGAAGTCAAGAACGAATTGATCAAAAACCGGGTATTGATGAACTTTAATCAGGACGGGGTTACCCACGACGTGATACTCCCCAGCATCCGGGCCATGATTGTAGACGGCGGCTTTAAGGCGGAGGCCCTGATCATCGACGGCTTTGACTTTACCCGGACCAGCCCGGACCAGTTGATCAAGGTGAAGGAATTTGCCCGGGAGCTGGGGCTTTCGGTCTGGTACAGTTGTACCGTCAAGGGCGATAATCCGCTCTACGACAAGCGGAATCTGCCCCTGGCGATCAAAGACTATATGGATCTTATCGATGTGGTAATTGTACTGGAACCCAAACCGGACCATATCGAACTTTCGGTTTCCAAGGACCGGAATACCTATAATCCCGATGCCATGGCCCTCAAGCTGGATCCCAAGACCCTGCTTATCCTGGAAGGATAATGCGGAAACCGCCCAGGGCAATAACCGGGATATAGCCGAAACGGGCGGTCCTTATAAAAATTGACGTGTGCAGAGGATAAGGCTATCATCATACGGTGATATCGGACTTGTTTGAGAATCCGGCGGATTCCTGCGGACTGTAGTCCGGCACAAGTTCCTAAAAGGAGGATCCCATGAACCGGATTTTAAGAGCCGCCGTTGTATTGTGTATCTTCTCTTTGGCCGCCTGCGCATCGATTCAAAATCAAGCCGGTATCGACAAAGCCGCCGGCGAACACGATTTTGGGTATTATTTTTCGTCCCCCGGCGGACAATTTGCCTTCAACGATATCGATTCAGCCTATGCTTTTTTAAGCGAAGCCGCGGCAAAATTCAGACAGTCCGGCCTGAAAAAAAGGGTACAGGGCTTATCGGGAATAGTAAGCGGCCCTGCCCCGGAAATGGGTGAAAACAAGGTAGTAGCCGGTTATTTTATCCGGGCCGATGACCCGGTTCCGGAAGCATCGGGTCCTGCCGAAATAGAAAACATCCTCAAAGAAAGCATTGGTTCGTATCTGGGGTTCCTTGTCTTTTATGAAGACAGGTCGGTTATAATATCCAATTACTACCTCCGGGACGGCTGGGTGTATACCAGCAATGCTCAGCCAAATTACATTGAATATGGCGGCAATTCGTATGAAGCGAGCTATCCCGTGGGGTGGACCATGGACCGGGCCTTCCGTTATTTGAGGGAAGGAAAATGACATTGAGAGGCGGCTGCTATAAAAGAAGGATATACCCGTTAGGCCGCCGATCCTTACTCATCCCGAAAGGCCCTAAGCTGCCCCAGTATTCTGTCATTAACCCTCGCCTCTATTCTGATAGCCCCTTCCGCATACTGCTCGGAAAGGACCATTCCGTCCCGGTGCAGCAGGGCCGCCAGATCGTAACGGTCCGGGGGAAAACTGAAACGGACGGCCCTGCCCGGCAGTATCTGTTCCATGCGCTTAACCAGGCTGTCCAGACCGGAACCATCCGCCGCGGAAACGGGAATTCCCCCGGGGAAGCGGCTTTCCAGGGCCGCCAGATCCTCCGGGGAAAGGCGGTCCTTCTTGTTAAGGACGGTGATCATGGGGATACGATCCGCCCCCAGCTCCCGGAGTACCCCCATGACCGCCTTCTCGTAACGGTCTGCATCGGGGTCCGATACGTCCAGCACATGAACCAAAAGATCCGCCAAGGTTACCTCTTCCAGCGTAGAGCGGAAGGCGTCTATCAGGGTATGGGGCAGCCGCCGGATAAAGCCCACCGTGTCGGTGATAAGAAAGGGCCGGCCCCCTGCCGGTTCAATCCGCCGGGTTACGGCATCCAGAGTGGCAAAAAGCTTATTCTCCGCCGGGACCGCCGCCCCGGTGAGGGCGTTTAATAGAGAAGATTTCCCCGCATTGGTGTAACCCACCAAGGCGCAGGAGGGCAGGGCCTTTTCCCGCTTTTTCCGCCGGGTAACCCGGCTCTGCCGGACCTCCGCCAGTTCTTCCTTTAGACGGTGGATGCGCTGTTCCACAAGACGGCGGTCCGTTTCCAGCCGGGCCTCTCCGGAACCCTTGGAACCATAACGGCCGCCCCGCTGCCGGGAAAGGGCTATATACTTATGCTGCAGCCGGGGCAGGGAATAACTCAGCTCCGCCAGGGCAGCCTGGAGTTCAGCTTCCCGGGTCTTTGCCCTTTCCGCAAAGATTTGAATGATCAGCTCCTGCCGGTCCACGGCGGAAATCCCGGTCAGCTTTTCCCAGTTTCGCTGCTGGGAAGGGCTCAATTCCCCGTCAAAAACAAGGCAATCCACCTCCAGGGAGGCGGCCTTGGCGGCCAGTTCCCCGGCCTTGCCGGTTCCCATGCCGAATTTTGGGTGTTTTTCCCTTACCAGTACCGTTTCCTGGGCGGCAATTTCCAGCCCCAGGCTTTCCGCAAGCCCCGCCAGTTCCCTAGTCAGAGAACCGGCTTCATCCCCGGACATGTCATTGCTGCGAATTCCGGCCAGTAAAGCCCGTTTTGGCCGCTCCTTGGTCTCAAAGAAAAGATCCATTTTCAAAGTTTATAGGATTTTTATCCAATTTTGTAGATAAAAAAAAGAACTTTATCCTATAATTGTAATGCCGATATTAGTATGACACCCTTGATAGGAATTTGAGGTGACCGTTTTTCATAAGGTAGCATTGAGTTTACTTATTTCAGTTGTTCTCTTTGCCGGCTTTGCCTACCTTGCCTTTACGGGCCTCTTTGATCTGGTAGAGACCCGGTTTTATAACCCTTCAATCACCCGGTCCTTAAATCAGGAAATACGCCTGGACGCCGAAACTATACAGGATTTCCTTACCGGACTCCAGGCCCGCTTTGCCGCAGCCCTGATGGATAATGCGGTACGGCGCAGCTTTCTAACGAATCAGAGCGTCGAGGATATTCGGGACCGTTCCCAGCTTTACGGCAGTCTCCAGGAGGAGTTCAGCGGACTCCAGATGGTGCGTTTTATCGATGCCGGGGGATCCCGGATTCACTATTCAACTTATGGGGCGGACATTCTGCGTGAAAGCAGCGCCGCCATTGCCTACCGTAATTACGGCGAAGCGGAACAGCATATTCCCTACGAGACCATAGCCGTGGCGGCGGGGGAAAATCCCAAAATTACCCTTGATGCCGCTGAAGAACGGATACTCCTTTCCTTCCCTTTTACCGATTCCTACGAGGTTTACCGGGGTACGGCCCTCTTTTCCCTCTCCGTCAGGGCGGTGATGGAACGGCTTATTAATGAAGGAAGAATAACCGTCGGAGAGAATGTTTCCATCCTTGATGATCCTCCGGGTATAGTTTCGGGGGTTCCCGCAGCGGAAAAGGCCGTGCTAATCCCCATCATTTCCTCCATCTGGGGTGAGGGCATACTTACCCTGACCACCCTCGATTCGGCCTCCGGTACTTCCGCTGCCCTGATCTCATCAAAAACCAGCCAGGGAATCTACATAGGCCGGCTGGTGGATGAGTCGGTCTTCCAGTTTCCCCTGACGATGAAGATAATCCTGCTGGTTTCCATCTATCTGACCCTGTACCTGACCATCTTCCTTCTTTTCAATCTCCGGCAGGATTCCATGACGGTGATTCAAAACAGGCTGAAACAGCTGCAGCTTACCCTTATCGAAGAATACTATGATCGCAAGAGCGATATGGATTGGAGCCGCTGGCGATGGGAACTCGACCAGCGCCGGGAAGCGGTTCGTACCGAATTAAAGCGGGGTATTAAAGAAAAGGCAGGGAAAGAATCCGGCATTGATCTTTTTATTGATAAATCCTGGGATGAACTGCTCAGCGTCATCGGCGGAAGGGAGAGGATTACCGCCGCCGGCATTGATGAGGCCAAACTTCAAAAGATTCTAAGCCGTCTCCTGACCAATACCAGCATTGCCGCCCTCCCGCCGGCCCAGGTCAGGGGCGCCGAACCGGCCTCCGGGGCCGAAGCGGTCGAGGAACTTGAAGAGCTCGACGAAACCGGAACAGTAGAGCCGGCGGAAACCGCAGAAGCGGTTGAGGAACTTGAAGAGCTCGACGAAACCGGAACGGTGAAACCGGCGGAAACCGCAGAAGCGGTTGAGAAACCCGGAGCGGCGGCTAAGACCGCCGAAGATCAAAAGCCCTCGAATCTTAAACTTGTCTTCGGGGATGACGATATTCCTACCATAGTCGAAACCAGCGGTCTTGAATTGGTGGACGAAGACATTGATTCGGTAATGAACATCATGCGTTCCGACGAAGAGGTCGGGGAGCTTGAGGAACTTGAGCCGGAAGAGCTTGAAGCAATAGGCGAATTCCCGGCCCCCGCCCCGGCTGCCGCTCCGTCCTCACTGGCAGACGATCTTGCCAGTCAGATTGAATTCTCCGATCTTGACGACGAAGATGAAGACACCGGCAGCTTCGATATGAATATTGAAATCGTCTCGCCCTTCTCGAGAGACAGGGAACCCGATCAGGCCGTGGTCCCGCAGGGCTCCAATAAGGCATTGAAGCTGGAGGAGCTTGAGCCCAACTATGAGATGTCCCTTGTCTATAAACCCTTTTCCGCAACGGATACCAGCCCCGGCATTCTGGAAAACGAGGGCGGGAACAGCCTGGAAGCGGTTAAGGCGGAATCAATAATTGAAGAGCGGGACGGCGTTCATTACATTAACGAAAGCGCCCTGGACTTTACCGCCGGAAACGAGACAAAACTGGATCAGGACTTCAAAAACCTTATCAATTCGGTGCTGAAAAAGTAAGTTTAACGTCAACGCCCCGGACAAAAGCCTGCTCGCCGGCATGACCCCGCTTTCCTGTTAACAGCAGAAGCGAAGCCCCCCGCCGGTACAACCGTCAGCGAAGCAGAAGCCGGGGATTCATCGTTCTGCCGTTTTTGTATACGGCAAAATGGAGATGAGCGCCGGTACTTAAACCGGTACTGCCCACAGTGCCTACCAGATCCCCGGCCCCCACATAGGCGCCGGCCTTGACCCGGATGGCGTTCATGTGACCGTACATGGTCCGGTAACCCGCATGATGAGAAATGATCACATAGTTACCGAAAGTGGCGTCGTATCCGGCGGCGATAACCAGGCCGGCCATGGCGGCCTTGATTGGAGTACCCAGGGGGGAGCCTATATCCATACCTGAATGGAAGGTACGGTTCCCCGTAAAAGGGCTTACCCGGTACCCATAGGGGGAGGTTATTCGTCCCCGGATGGGCCACAGGAAGAAGTTCCCGGTGATACCAAGGTGTTCCTCCGGGGAAAGCTGGGCGCCGGGAATAAAAAGTGTATCCCTGGGGAGGATATTACCGGTAAAAAGCTCGTTGGCGATAAGAATCGACCGGGGATCAACCGCATATTTCTCGTATTTTTTGGCGATGCTTTCCAGGGTATCCCCCTGTTTAACCGTATACATAATACCGTCCTGGTTGGGAATCTTCAACTCTTCTCCCACCGGGACGATACGGTCGTTGGAAATGCCGTTCAGCGAAAACAAGGTACCCTCGTTAAGGCCGAAATCTTTGGCAATCCGGCCTATGGTATCGCCGCTTTGCATGATGTATAAGGAATAGAGCAGCATCCGGGGCCGGGAATATTCCTCCGGTTCAGGCACGCCCTTGGAGTTCTGCTGCTCAAAGTTTACCGGCAGAATGGAGGAGGCCTCCTCGAAGCCGCCCATGCCGCCTTCGCCCCCGGCGGATCTTTCCCTGCCCCCGGCAGGCTTTTTCCCTCCCCCGGCGGGAGAAAAAGCGGCGGCCTGAACAAAATAAACCATGGAACAGATCAAAAGTACTCTTAAGAGAAGCCCTGATACGGGGAAGGGGTGATTTTCCAATAAGGATCTCCAAAAACGGCTTATTTTTGCAATAATCCGCCTGATTTTCGTATAATCAACCATGGGAGCTTACATCATATATCGGTTTATTATGTTTTTGCAATGAGAAATTAACGTTAAATACTTTTTTTTCCGTTTTCTTTGTCCAAAATGGCCAAAATATCCCGGATTTCCGCCGCTCTTTCGTATTCTTCGGCCTCCACGGCAGATTCCAGTTCCGCCTGCAAGACCTCCCGGTGGTTTTGGATCTTGAACTCCGGACCGGAACTTCCGCCATCAAAATCCCCGGAGGAACAGCCCGTCCCCGACACTTCATCAATGATCAGATCTATGGATACCCCCGCCTTTTCTACTACCTTTTCGGACACAAAAACCGGACATTTACGGCGGACCGCCAGGGCAAAGGCATCGGAAGGACGGGCGTCCAGGATCAGAGGGTTCCGGGCGCTATGGTTCTGACCGCCCAGGAAGAGCCGGGCATAGAAAGTGCCATCCTTTACGTCGTGGACCTCTACCCGGAACAGATCGAAACCCAAGCGGCGGATCACATCTATCAGCAGATCGTGGGTGAGGGGCCGGGGAATGGCGATCTCCCCAAAGCCAATCAGAATGGCCTGGGTTTCAAACTGGCCGATAAAGATAGGCACCGAAATATCCGAACCCAGGGGCCGGAGCAGCACCGCATTCCCCTGATCGGTCCGCACGATGGTCCAGATCTCAGCCTCTATCATCCCCATATTCCTCTCCTAGCTTATCAGCGGCGGCAGTTCTGCCAGGAGCCGCCGGGCCCCGGCGTTTTCCGCAAAACCCGTAAAGGGTAATTCTCCAAGGGCCGCCCCGGCCTCTGAGATAAGGGCCTTTCCCTGCTCCCGGGCCTCTTCCAG
This sequence comes from Treponema sp., assembly GCA_031276965.1. GTDB lineage: Bacteria > Spirochaetota > Spirochaetia > Treponematales > Breznakiellaceae > JAISMC01. The sequence goes on along the minus strand of JAISMC010000001.1, from coordinate 2,877 downwards.
GGCTCCCGCAGTTTCCAGCGCGGTTATCAGCTCTTCCACCTCGGAGGCGCCGGCGCCCTGCTTCCGGGCGGCGGCGAAACAGCGGGATACCAGCCTGTTCCGTCCCCCGCCGCCGCGAAGGTAAAGCAGCACGGGAAGGCTCTTTTTGCCTTCCGCCACATCATCTCCCCGCTTCTTGCCGGGATTGCCGGTGGTAAGATTTTTTACATCGTCCAATATTTGAAAACCCACCCCCAGCTTTTCCGCCGCATCCCCCAGTTCGCCGGCCAGGGCCTCTCCCTGGGGGGTAACGGTCCCGCGGGAACCGCCATGGAGCCGGGCATCCGCAGCATAGACCCCCAACACCGCCGCCAGTCTGGCAAGACAGCCTGTTTTAAGACCGCACATGGCATAATAGGTTTCGATCTCCGGCTGGGAATCAAAGTTACGGTGCCAGCTTATATCCATGGCTTGGCCCAGATGAAGCCGCCGCATGTGTTCTCCCCAGACCTGGTAGATACGGTTTTTCCGTTCCGGTCCGCCGCTCCAGGCCTCGACGCAGATCAGAGGGAGGAAATAGAGAAAACAGCCGCCGTTAATAGCCGTGTCGGCGCCATAGATAAGGTGAACCGCGGGCCTGCCCCGGCGGGTATCCGAGTTATCTTCAATATCATCATGGATGAGGCTGGCGTTATGGGGAAATTCAACCAGAGGAATCAGAGGCAGCGCCCCGTCGCCGCCCCCCAGGGCTTCGCAGATCAATGTCATAAGGAGGGGCCGCCACCGCTTGCCGCCCCGGTTCAGGAGATCCCAGCCGGGGGCACAGAGAGAACGGATCAGATCCGGCGGAACCGGGGGAATATCCGCAAAGGCAGCGGCCCGCCATGAAGGATGCGGCGATTCGGGAAGCCCCTGCCGGAGCAGGGCTTCAATCTTTTCCAGCCGCCGGATATACTCTCTTTCCATGCCCCATTCTACACGGCCCCTGCTCCGGAGAAAAGTCCCTTGAGCTCTTACGAAAAGCCGGATTACTGGTCGCTGCGGGCCCGGAAGGAGGGCTACCCGGCCCGCTCGGTATACAAATTGAAAGAAATGGACGAAAGGTTCGGGCTCCTCCGGCCTGTTCCCGGCGGCGTCCTCCGGGTTCTGGACCTGGGGGCCGCTCCAGGAAGCTGGAGCCTCTATGTCCTCCGCCAGGGGGCGGCCCGGAACAGCGTTAAGCTGGAATTAACTGCGGCGGACATCCTCCCCCTCTCCCGGCAGTACGACAGGGGTCTTTTTGAGGGGGAGCGCTTTCGTTTTGTCCGGGGGGATATTACCCTGCCGGAAATCCGGAAGCCCCTGCTGGAACGGGGACCCTTTAATCTTATCATCAGCGACGCCGCCCCCGCTACCACGGGAAACCGGGGGGTGGATACCCAGCGTTCCCTGGAGCTGGCAGAGACCGTACTGGACTATGCGGAAAACCTGGCGGGCGGGGGCAGCCTGGTGTTAAAGATTTTCCAGGGCGGCGATACCGCCCCGGTACTAAGACGGATACGGGAATACTTTAAAAACGGCAAAAGCTTTAAGCCCCAGGCATGCCGGCCGGAGTCCTTCGAGACATACTATGTCGGGATACAGAAGTTATGAAGCAAAGCGGGGGAGGTCCCCTTTGTATGCCTCATTTGCTTAATGTGTTGACATTGCGGTTGTGTAACGTGTCAAGAAGTTTGGCAAAAATGTTTATATGATTGGGCAAGTGAGGCTTTCCCAAAACTTCAGTTTTGGGAAAGCAGCCTTAAAATTCACAGTTTTGCAAGGCTGAAAGCCTGAAAAACTGCAAAAGCCTGTTCCAAAACCGTGCGCGTGAGCGCACAGTCGATTAGTTTTGGGAACAGGCTCAAGTTTAACCTTGTTTTATTCGCAGTGGGGTCTAATACCCCGCCCTTCAGGGCGGGGAGATCTATTTTTTCAGATATTTTCTTCTTTGTCTTTTCTATTGGACTTGTTCAGAAACCCGGTTGGTTTCTTCACAGGTCTCGCAGAATTTCACAAAATACTTCGCATTTTGTGAAATTCTGCCGTTTTTAAGCGGAAGTTGTTCAATAACTGAAGTTATTGTACAAATCTATTATTTTTTTCGCAATATGTATCCCACCTAATATTCTTTGGTTCTGATATATTTCTTACATTGCCTGTTAAATAATTTTTAATAACCTTCGATCCGTTCCTTAGCCCAAAAATAATATACGATGCCATAAATATTCCTTATCTCCCGGATGAATTGCTTCCACGCCGGGCATTCCGCCTGTGGGTCATAGTCCACGCGGGCGATCTTGGTGATCATGTCCTCCTGCCGGTGGGCACGGAATTCCCCGGTAGTTACGTCGAGGGTACCGTTCCGCACGTTGAGGAGCCAGGGGTTGGTGTCAAGGTTGTCGCTGGTAACGTTCAGCGCCTTGATCCAGCCTGCGGCCTCCACAAAGGCTTTAATGAAGTTGCTTGCGCAACAATTTTAAGATTCTGACGCTTTCGCTGAGGATGGCGTATTTCTCAATCTCCATCTGCTCCCGGTAATCGGCGGTTTTAAGGAGATCGTTGTAAATGTTACGAACCATCTCCAGCCCCTTCTTGAGCAAGTCCAGCCTGAGAAAGATCGATTTATCTTTTGGGGAATTTTATACGATCCGTATCAACAATTTGACATTACAAAAAGTGGCCCTGTATATTGGGCGTATTTCCGGGGGTTCACGCCGGAAACCGTAGTGGTGTATACTTTACTGGTGATAGTCGCAAAGAGGGTTGACAAGTAAGTGAGCAGTATGACACCCTGGAAGAAGATGAGGAGCCGTTTATGGACAACAAACTGGCCGCGTTGATAAATCTGGTAAAACACATGCCGGAAAAGTGCCTGGA
>JAISMC010000162.1 GCA_031276965.1 Treponema sp. | reverse complement strand
ACGGCGTTTATAACAACGCTTCCCAGAATAATAAAACCAATAAATACGTTATACCAATAGGATGAAATTTTGAGCAGCGTAAGGGCGTTGCTTAAAATGGAAAACAACAAAACCCCCAGGACGGTTCCCGAAACGGTGCCTTTGCCGCCGGTAATTGAGGCGCCCCCCAGCACCACGGCGGCGATAACCTGCATTTCCTGTCCTACAATTGAATTCGGGATGACCGTTTGTACTATCGACACATGGACAATTGATGCAACGGCGGAAATTGCCCCGGTAACGCCATACACAAAAAGCGTTGTTTTTAGTATATTAACGCCTACCCGCTGGGCCGCCGTGCGGTTACAGCCGATAAGGTAGATGCTTCTGCCGATGATGGTATAACGGAGTAAAAGGGAAAAAATCAGGGCGATGGCGAACCATATCACGGTAACGACGCTTAAACCAATCCTGGCATCGGCGGCGGTAAATATTTTGGCGTTGGCCAGATCCCAAAAATACCGGGGCACCTCATATAAAAATTTTCCGTGGGTTATCACATACAGGAGGCCGTAAAACAAACTTTGTGTGGCGATGGTGATAATGATGGCAGGCATTTTATAATGGTAAATCAAAAATCCATTAAGAAGCCCCAATGCGGTGCCAATAACCAGGGCCATGATTATGGAAATAAAAACATTCCCCGAAATATAGTTAAGCAGCACATAGACCACCACGTATTGAACTACCTGGGCGATTGCGGTAAACGATACGTCAATTCCACCCGAAATAATGACCAAAAGCACGCCGATGGAAAATATTCCCAGCACGGTATAGGTTTTTAATATATTAGTAATATTGTCGTATGTTAAAAAACTGGGCGCCAGGGGGGTAATAATAAAAACCAGGGCCAGAATAATAAGAGCCAAAATCAACTCTCGTTTTTTCAAAAGTCCTTTTAGTATACCCATCGGGAAAACCTCACAACGCCTGTTTTTGTTCGCTTAGAATATCCTGGATGTATCCTTCGCTAATCTCATTTCTTTCCAGTATCTTGGCCACCCTGCCGTTTCTCATAATTATAACCCGGTGGCTGTAGGACACAATTTCTTTTATTTCATCGGATATTAGTATTATCCCGGTACCTTTTTCTTTAATCATTTCTTTTATGGTTTTGAAAATACCCGCCTTTGCCCCCACGTCAATGCCCACAGTGGGACCGTCCAGGATTAATATCTTCGGGTTTTTTTCCAGCCATTTGGCAAGAACCACTTTTTGCTGATTGCCGCCGGAAAGCATGGAAACGGTATTATCCGCGGAATCGGTTTTTATCGAAAGGGATTGTATCCATTTACCGGCGGTATCTTTTATCGCTTTATTATTGAGAAAACTAAAAAGCTCCTTAAATGAATCCAGGGTTGCAAGGACGATATTATCTTTTATCGGATAACTCATTACCAGTCCTTCGGTAAGCCGGTCTTCGGGGACATAGGCGATGCCCGCTTTTACCGCATCCTGCACATTGTTAATGGTACGATTCACGCCGTCCACGGCAATTGTCCCGCTGTCGGCGGGATACATGCCGAACAGGGACAGGGCAAGCTCCGTCCTCCCGGAACCCAGCAGCCCGGTAACTCCAAGTATTTCTCCGTGCCGTAAGGTAAAATTGATATCCTTAAAATTATTTTTTTTGGTTAAAGACCGGACTTCCAAAACAGGCTTCTGATCTTTATTGATATCTTCCATCTGCGAATAAACCAGGGACTGCCCCATCATCAGGGTTTCTATTTCCGCGATACCGGTTTCTTTAACCGGTTTCGAGGCGACAATTTCTCCATCCCGCAAAATAGTTACGGTATCGCACAGTTCAAGAATTTCATCAATTTTGTGGCTTATAAAGATTATCGAAATGCCATTTTGTTTTAATTTATTTATTATGTTAAACAACAGCTTTACTTCCTTTGAGGTAAGCGCCGTCGTTGGTTCGTCAAGAATAATTAATTTGGACTGATTGTTAAGGGCCCGTGCGATGGCGATGAGCTGCTGGGAAGCAATAGGAAGCTCCTCCACTATGGCGTCAATGTTGATGTTTACCCCTAATTCTTCAAGGATGCTCTTTGCCCGGTTTTTTTCGCCGCCGATAATGCTTATCCGGCGGCCCTGTTCAATAAAACGCGCCAGACAGATATTCTCCAGCACCGAGAGGGTCGGAAAGAGGGATATATCCTGGTAAATAACGCTTATTCCGTGTTTAATTCCCGCTAAAGGCCCGTAGGAAACCATATTGGTATCTTCAATCCTAATGGTACCGCCGTCGGGGGCCAAAACTCCGGCGAGGATCTTAATAAGGGTGGACTTCCCGCTGCCGTTAGCCCCGCAAAGCCCTATCGCCTCACCGTTTTTGATGGAAAAGGAGATGTTTTTCAGGGCCTGTAAGCCGCTGAAATTCTTATTAATATTTTCAATTTTAATAAAATCTTCCATAAGAAAGCACCAATTTTCCGGGAACCGTAAAGATTTAGCCCGAGGGAAAGGATCATTTCCGGATGTTTATAAAACACCCGGTTATTATCCATATCCCCCGCGGCAGGATCATTAAAAATGACCGGTTAGAAATTATAGTTATCCACGTTGCTCTTGTTAAGGATCAGAGGCTTATCAAAGATAAGATTGATCCCTTCAATCTTGGGCGAACCGATGCCCGGTATCTCAAATCCCGGTTTAATATCTCCGCCCTTGCCGTCAAGAATCAGTTTCGCAACATAGGCCATGGCGAAGGAAGCGTCGCCGGAATCCCAGATAACCGCCGCGCTTACCGAATCATCTTTAATAAATTCTTTGATGGCATTGGGGGTTGTGGTACCCACCACGCCAATTTTACCCTGAAGAGACCGCTCGCGGATGGCCTGCCCTGCTCCGGGAGCGCCTTCGCTGCCGTAGCAGATGATGCCCTTGAGGTTGGGATAGGTCTGCAGCAGTTCAAGAGTTTTTTGCCGGGCAAGATTCCGGTCCTCGCCCACCGGGAAACGTTCGGCCACCAGTTTAAGGTTGGGATACTTGGCTTTTGCATAGGCGATAGAACCATCGGCCCAGATATTGTGGGCAGGAACGGTGAGGGAACCGACGAATATGGCGTATTCCCCGCTGGTACCGGACACTTTAACCAGTTCCTCCACAAATTTGTCGCCATAGGTATTGTTGTCGATCATTTCAACATCATAATCGGCATTGGGCTGATCAGGTGATTCATGGGTAATTACCACCACCTTCTGCTGTTTGGCTCTTTGAAACACGGGAACCAGTGAATTGGCATCGTTGGGAACGACCAGAACGGCGTTGGCTCCCTGGCTGATCGCATCCTCGATAACACGAACCTGAACAGCTTCATCGGCAGACGAAGGCGCCTGGAAGGAAGTGTTTACATTGTAATCGGTACCAAATTGCAGCAGCCTTTTTTCATAACTGGCAAACCATGCGACATTATTTTTGGGGATTCCCACAAAGTTATGCTGACCGGAAGCCCCCTGCTGTTTACCGCCGGCGGCAAACAAAACGCCCGCAATGAATAAAAAAATCATTGCCGTAAAGATAGTTTTTTTTGTTGACATGTATTTTCTCCTCTCAAACAAAATATACACGGCTTCAGGTTTTCCTTTATGCCGCGCTTGATTATCCGTAACACGGATAAATCACTGCCCAAACCATAAACTTGTTCGAAAACCGGCCAGCTCTCTGCAAGTCTTCCAAAAAACGCGGATTTCTCGATAGAATCCACATCTTTTGTTGTTTTCAAACGGTTGCCGGCGAACCTTCGGTTTAACGGAAAACTCCAGTCCCCGGACAACTCCATTAGCCGCTTTGTATCTCATACTTTTTCTCTATGAGAAATATGTAAATTACTTTAACACCCAAATGTCTATTTGTCAATACGTTTATTAATTAAATAACCCCGCCGCAGAAAAACAGGGTATGCTGATTCCGGCAGGTATGGATTTTATACGGTATCCAATATATCCGATCCAACAGCGGAAACCAGTACCAAACCCGGCCCAAGGTTCCCCTGCGAATCAACCCTCATTATAATCACAGTTTAACATGTTATAACACAAAAATCAACACATAATAACAAAATTCATCATAAAGGATTTGTTTGCAAAGGTATAGATTCCTATCCACGGAATGGCAAAAATTCCGCCGCCGCGGCATTCCCCGAAACGATGCTGGAAATCCCGGTACCGGAATGCGGAACCCGTCGTGTTTTAGCGCTTGACGGTACAGCCGGAGGCAGCCGCTTCCGGTTTCCCCTCTTCCATGTAAAAGCCGTTTTTCCAGTTGAAGCGGCTGATATTCCGCAAAGGGACAGCGTCCTTAAGCGCCGCCATAAGATCCTTGTAGTCTTTCTTTTTGAGGGGCGGACCGGAAAGATCTACAATAAACCGCCGGAATCCCGCCTCTCTTAAAAAAGGAACTTTATCGACAATGGAAAAGGGGGTTTCCGGGATAACCAGGGACCCCCCGGGCCGGCTGATAAGCCTGAACCGTTCGCCGCGGTTACCGGAAAATTCCCTAAAGCCGTAATTTCCCAGGTCCGCCCGGATACGGAACAACGGAGGATAGGCAAAAACGGTAACCAGGGTGCCCGCCCGTTCCCCGGAACCGAAGGTACGTTCTAAATTCTGGCGGTTGTTTTCCAGGGGAGTAATAAAGGCGGCGGCGCCCTGGCCTGCAATAAAAGCGGCGGCCCACCGGTTAAAGGTATAAAGATAGGGCCCGGCTATGAGCAGAGGCTCCGCAGCCCTGACGGAGGAGGCGGCGCTTCTGCGAAAAAGAGAGAAATGCCCCAGGTTGTTCACTGTAAACTGCCGGTAACCCAGTGCCATCAAACGGGGGATCTGTTCGGCCAGCAGGGACTCCTCTTCCTGGGGGAACCAGGGATCCAAAACCAGAATAAGCTCGTCCGGCGTAAACGGAAGGGGTTTCCGTGTCAGCAGGGCGGCAGCGATTCTGAGACTACAGGAAAGCATAACCCTCACGGGCCGCACTGACTGCAGCGCATAGAGAGATTCAATATCCGGTACGGCGGCGTAAATTCCTTCGGGGAAGGGGTTCTTCTTTGGGAACGGCAGTCCCGGGACGGGAGCCTTGTCCCTGCCGGGCATGCGCCGGAAAGAGCCTATATTCTTGGGGATCACCGGGGCATATCGTTTGGTCATCGCCCTGGTTTGGATAAGATAAACCAAATCGCCCGTTTCAAACCCTTCGGGGATGGAAATCCACCAGGCGCCGCCGCCCTCCGGGGCTTCGCCTGCGGCGGCGGGCTTCGTAAAACTAAGCTTGTGGGCCCGCCGGTCCGAATCATCAGCCCGGTGGAGCCGTACCGAATCTCCGGGGGCGGGCCGGATCTCCGCGGCGGCAGAGACAAGGCCCCGGCGTTCATCCCCGCCGCCCTTTACCTTAAGGATGGTCCCCAAACTTATGCCGGTCCCCCCGGCCTGAACAGGGTTAAGCCAGGGTACGCCGGCCCCGCCCTGGCCGGAATATTCCGCCGTTTCTCCCGCGGACCTCTCAAAATAGAACTTGGTCTTGATCCGGGCAAAATCATTGCGGAGAATGGCAAGCCCCTGGGCAATGCTTTCCTCGATATTTCCGTCAAGGCCGTCGATTACCCGCCGGTAGGCGGAAACCACGGTCCCCACATATTCGGCGCTTTTCATCCGCCCTTCAATCTTAAAAGAATTCACCCCGGCGGCGGCCAGGGCGGGAACTTCCTCCAGAAGCTGCAGATCCGCGGGGCTGAAATAGTAACCCGCCTCACCGGTCCCCGGCCGGGCCTGACGCTCTTCATCCGCCCCGGAAACCATATAAAAGCGGCGGCAGGCCTGGGTACACATCCCCCGGTTGGCGGACTTTCCTCCAAGGAAGCTGGAAAAGAGACAAAGCCCGGATACGCTGACACAGAGGGCGCCGTGGACAAAAACTTCTATCTCCAGATTGGTTTGTTCCCGAATGTTTTTTATCTCCGCAAACCCAAGCTCCCTGGACAGGACCACCCGGGAAACGCCTTGTTTGGAGAGTAAATTCGCCCCGCGGGCGGAGGCGACGTTCATCTGGGTTGAAGCGTGCAGTTTGAGGGAGGGAAAGTTATCCCTGGCCATTTTGACGATTCCAAGGTCCTGCACAATGACGCCGTCGGGGCCCAGGGAAGCAAGGTATTTGAGGAGCTGATAAACCCTGTCGGCCTCCCGCTGCTCAAAGACCGTGTTGAGGGTTACATAGAGCTTCCGGCCCATTCTGCGGGCGCCTTTGAGGGCGCCTTCAAACTGGGAATAGGCAAAATTGGCGCTCCTCATGCGGGCATTAAAATTTTTAAGCCCCAGATAGACTCCATCGGCGCCCTCCCCAAAAGCCGCATCCAGCGCCTCCGGGGAACCTGCGGGGGCCAGTAGTTCAACTTTTGACGTTACCATAAGCAGCCCCCATGCCGTATGCCCGGCAGCTCAAAACACGCTGCCCGTGATTCTCCCCAAATATGGGACCATGCCGTCCGGTACAAGGACTGGAACATTACCCCTGTTCTTTATTATAGTATATATAAGGAGTCTTGCATGGGCAATGAAATAACTATAACCAGCGCCAATTTTGAGGCGGAAATACTGAAGTCTTCAATACCGGCTTTGGTTGATTTTTGGGCTCCCTGGTGTAATCCCTGTAAAATGATAGGGCCTTTGCTGAGTCAATTGTCCGAGGAGTACGCCGGGCGCATAAAAATAGGCAAGGTCAATGTAGACGAGGAAAGCGATCTTGCCTCCCGGCATGGCATTGTTTCCATCCCCGCCCTGACGGTGTATAAAGACGGGCAGATAGTCCGCCAGGAAGCAGGAGCCCGGCCCAAGCACGAAATAGAAAAACTTTTTAAAGATCTCGTCTAGGAGTTTGTTGCGCTTCGCGCCTAAACCCCTTAAAAATCGCCTAAGCGGCGATTTTTTACCTTGCAAACTCCGAAAGCAGCCCGATAATCGTGGTTTTTCCGGTTTTTTCAACGAAAAAGGCCGGAAAAACCAGCAAGTGCAACAGGCCAGGGCTCCAAAAATCGACGTTGACGGAGCTTCCCCCCTGTCAATGCTGACACAGGCAGGATCAGCGCTGCTTGGGCGCATACCGGTCCGCGTTATTCCGCTTTCCCGGAGTGCCGCTTGCGGCGATATACCAGTCCGCTGCGCTGTTGGTGTCGGCGGAGGCCTCGTCCCGGCAGATGGTTCTGACGGGGGTGGCGGCGCCGCTGTTTACCGCATCGCCGGGACCGGGAACGGCCTCCGGGACTCCGGCAAGCCAGGCCCCCCGGCGGCCTAAAAGTTCCGCCGCCCGGAGCAATCCTTCCTTGGCCCAGGATTCCCCCGGAGTTTCGCTGAACATCACCGCATCGGCAATCTGATCGTCCTGATCCATAAAAAAGACGGCGTCGGTATTTCTAAGCCGTTCCGCCGACAGGGGTATCCAAAAATCCCGAACCTCCGGAATGGATTCGCTTCCCTGGGAAGCGTTCAGATCATCTCCGGTTTCATCAACGCTTCCTGCATCCGGAGTCCGCAGGTGGATCACAATATACTCGCCTGCCCCCGCTTCCACGGGGGGAAATTCAAAAAGGGGTTCGGCCAATCCGGCGACGGCCGCAAAAAGCCGGAGCGCCCCTAAATTACCCGGAGCGAGGGTTTTTATCTCCACAAATTCCAGCCTTGGATTTCTATGTTCCGCCCGGACCTCCGTAAGCAGCAGGGCGGGAAGCCGGGGGTTCCGGGTTCTAAGGGAAACCAGCACGTTAAGGGTATTCTTCCGCCCGTCTTCCACCAGCAGATCCGCGGTTATCTTCTCCCCGTCCCCGGCGGCCCTGCCCAAAGTAACCCGCACCGTGGAACCGTCCTCCACCGAGACAATATCCAGGGGCGGATCAAAATACACCGAAGCGGCCTTAACGGATGCGCTAAAATGAAAGACAATCTCCGTGGGAGAAAGCGCCTTACAGCCAAGGAAAACCGGCGCCTGGGCGCTGATCCCCAGAACCTGCTGCAGTTCCGCTTCGGGCGAACAGGTACAGGCAAAACAGCAGGCTCCGAAGACAAGGACCCAAAGCCCGCTCAGTTCAATTGATCGAATCATAACCGCCTCCGGACTAGTAATGGTTCCCGGAGCGGGGACGCTTCAATGGTTGTGCGGAAACTTGAGGTTTCCGGACAACTTTTATATACTTTCCGGGCATGTCCCTCTTTCCCCTGCGCCTGGCAGCCCCCCTTTTCTACCAAAGGGATGACAGTCTTGAACCCTTCAGCTATACCCCGGCGGCGGGGGAACTAATCTTTGCCTGGACCATCCCGGCGGCGGAGGCCCTTTCCATCGAGCCCGCCCCGGACCGTTTCCTGGAATGTTTCCTCCTGGCGGGACGGGCGGCGCCGGGGCCGGCGGATCCCGCAATAAGCGGCGCGGGGGACAAGGCCCTGTTTGAACTTCCCCGGGGCATGTACTTCTTTTCCCAGATCCGGGAGATCCTTGACCGGGAAGCCTCCCTCGGCCTGGCCATAGAGGTTCAGAAAGAGGCCCTTTGGCAGCGTTTTCTCCCGGAACCCCGCTTCTATCTCCGCCGCCTCTTTGAAGACGGCAGGGGGGTTACCCAGATCTTCAGGCCCCTAAGGCCCGCCCATGACTAAGCTGCGCATCCTCCGGTCCGCCTCCCGCTGTATCTACGAAAACCTGGCCCTGGAAGATTACCTCTTCAGAAACCTTGAGGAGGGCGAAGAGGCGCTGCTCCTCTGGAGAAACCGGGACTGCGTGGTCCTGGGCCGGTATCAGAACCCCTATATCGAATGCAGGCTGGGGAAACTGCGGAGGGACGGAATCAGCCTGGCCCGGCGGCAGAGCGGCGGCGGCGCCGTCTGGCACGACGAAGGAAACCTCTGTTTCACCTTCTTCCGCTCCCGCCCCGGTCCCGGCCAAAGCTTCAGCCGCCGGGATACCGTCGAACTTACCGCCCGGGCCCTGGCCGGCCTGGGGGTTCCCGCGGAGATTAACCGCAGGCTGGACATTCTGGCGGAGGGATGCAAAATCTCGGGGAGCGCCTTCAGGGAAAGCCGGGGCCGTTCCTTTCACCACGGGACCATCCTCATCCAGTCCAACCTGGACAAACTGAAAAGCTACCTGGAGCCGCTGCCCCCCCGCAGCGCGGCGGGCTTCAGCGGCAGGGGTATCCGCTCCCTTGTCTCGCCGGTCCGCAACATCGGCCCCTACCTGCAAACGGGACATGCCGTGGAGGCGGTGGAGGCGGCCCTGGCGGCAGCCTTTGTCCGCCTCCGGTCCCCCGCCGCCCCCCCGGAAAGCCGGAGCGGGCCCGCCGTCGAGACCGCCGATCCCCGGACCATAGGGGAGCCCGCCTTCCGCGCCTACCTGGAACGCCTCCAAAGCCGGGACTGGCTGTACGGGGCCTCGCCGCCCTTCAGCCGCCGCTGCCGGCTGGGACGCTTCGACTGCACCCTGGACATCCGGGGCGGCCTTATTGCGGACCTGCGCATCGCCGAAGCGGGGGAAACGGACCCCGGGGAAACGGAGGACGCCCCGCCGGACGGGACAGGGGACCTCCTTGCCGGCCCGGACCCGGACCGCCTCTCCGCGGAGGAACTGCGGAACCTGCTCCTGGGCCGGGAGTACGGCTAAAGCGCCGCCCTCCCCGGAGCCGCCCTTTGCCCCGTACCCCTCCCCCGCATACGCCAAACTTGACCCGCAAATCCAAAGCGGTTTAACCACGAACAGGCACGAACCATCACGAACGGCAGCGTGTTGTTTCGGGTACGCTCCTTTTTCCTGTCTTGTCTCTCCGTCTTTCCGCAAACAAACCGAAGATACAGGTGAAATGAGGGCCGCCAAAGCGAAAGTTCGTGCTTTTCGTGCGGTTCGTGGTTCTTTTCTCTTGTAAAATACGAGGCCGGGAATCATTTTGTAAACCAAAGATAGCGCATACGGTACGGTTTCTTGACATTTGATTACATTTGGCGGCAGAATCTTGAAAATCCATCCCGTTTTCTTAAGAATCTGGGGCATTTTCTTAAGAATCCGGGGCATTTTCTTAAGAAAACGGGGCGCTTTCTTTAGAAAGCGTGATATACTCTTTAGAAAGCGGGGCCTTTGCTTCGATAAACAAACCGTTTTTATAAGGAGGGTAGGACGATGATGCAGAAAACGGACTGGATGCCGGGGAAGCGGGCGGATCAGCTGGCCCTGGTTCTGAACTGGACGGTCATTTTGACGGCGCAGCTGCGGACTGCCTGGGGTATTCCCCAGGCTCAGTATAACGAGCTTTTGGAACTCTTCGACACGGCCCAGGGGCTTTTGCAGAAGGCCCAGAGCAGCGAACGCACTCCGGTGATAAACATACAGTGCCGGGAGGCTTTTGAGGCGCTGATCGCCAAGGCGAGGTTTTTCAAGAACCATTACTTCCTGCTGCCGCCCCTGACCGGCGCCGACCTTGTTACGCTGGGCCTGACGCCCCACGACGACCACCCGACGCCTTCGGGACCGCCCACGGCGGAGGTGATGGCGGAAACCTTCCTGGTGGGCCGCCATGAGCTGGGGATGCGGATTGTCTACGTGTCCGGAAACCCCGCGGACAAGGCGAACAAGGGTTACCGGATTTGGTACAAGGTGGTGCCGCCCGGCGGGGAGCCGGTGACGAATCCCGATCAGCTTGATAAATCTTTCTACACCCGGCGGAAAAAGGACCTGATACAGTTCGACTACGGGGACAGCGGAAAGACGGTCTACATCGCCGTCCAGGTGGAGAACGACGGAAAGAAGGGGCCCTGGGGCCCGATTGTCGCGGCGATTATCCCCTGAAAGGGCGTGATGAAAAAAATACCCGCCGCGATTATCGGCCTGGGCCGGATTGCCAGCCTGCTTGAAAATGACGGGCGCCGGGAAAAGCCCTGTACCCACGCCGGGGCCATCGCCGCCAGCCCGGACTGTGCGCTGGCGGCGGGCTGCGACACGGACGGCGGGCGGCGGCGGCTCTTTGCGGAAACCTGGGGGGTTCCGGTGTTCGCCGGAGCCGCCGAAATGATAGCCGCATGCCGGCCCCGGCTGATTGTGATTGCCACCCACCCGGACAGCCATGAACGGTACTGCCGCCTGGCCGCAGCCTATGACGTGCCGGTGATAATCTGCGAGAAGCCTTTGGCGGACACCCTGGGCCGGGCCCGGCGTATCGCCGCGCTGGAAAAATCAGGCCCGGCGCGGATTCTGATTAACCACGAGCGCCGCTACTCCGCGGATTATATGCGGGCCAAGGCTGTGCTGGATGAGGGCGGGCTGGGGCCGGTCCTGAGCGTGCAGGCCGGGCTGTTCATGGGAAAGACCAAACGCCTCCTGGATGTCCTCTGGCATGACGGCACCCATCTGGCCGACGCCATCATGTACCTCTCCGGTTCGGCGATGGTACACAAAAAACGCTGGGGGGAAAAACTGAGCGCCGGGGAAGGCTCCGCCTGGCTTTCGGGCCTGCTGATTCCGAATGCCGCTCCGCCGCCCGCCGAAGCGGTTCCGGCGCGGGAAAGCCGGATCCCGCCGGATCCCGGCCGGCCTCCCGCCCCGGTTCCCTTTGTGCTGCAAATAGGCGCGGGCCGGGATCACCTGGTCTTTGAAATGGAATTCTCCTGCGAAAAAGGCCGGCTGCGGATCGGCAACGGCATCTTCGAGGTTTGGGAAAGCGTGGAAAGCCCCTACGCCGGGGGTTTCCGTTCCCTGAAAAAGACCGCCGACGCCTTTGAGGGCCCCACGGGTTATTTTGCCAATATGACCGCCGACGCCGCCGCCTGTGTGCGGGACCCCGCCCGGCGGCCCCGCTCGTCCGCCGCCGACGGCCTCCGGGCTGTCGAATACCTCCACTCGGTAAAACCCTGGAACCGGCAGCCGCGGCGCCGGACAGCCGCAGCGCCCCCGCCTTTTCGGGACGGGCGGATTTGAACCGCCGGTTTCTTGCTCCCAAAGCAAGCGCCTTGCCGCTAGGCTACGTCCCGGATGAGGCATAATAGCTGAAACGGGGAGGAACGGTCAACAATCTGTGGTCTGCCGGACAGCCGGCCTATGGATACGGGGGGATGCTTCAAACTTCAAATTGTAAAACCGGTTCAAGGTAAAGCGGCTTTAACCGCAAGGCATTTGAGATCCCTGCGGCGCTAAGTGTCCTCGTCCTCCGGAGGGAACATGTAGAGATCCGGCAGCTTGAAGGTACGGCTCAGGGAGAAGGAGCCGGCGGTCTGGATTTCGCTGATCACCGGAATCTTAAAGAAGTGATTCAGTTCCTCAAAGCCGCCGGCTTCTACCCGTATGGCATATTCAAAGGACTCGCGGATATCCGGGGATTCCGCCGGAATGGGCTTGGGCCAGAAGGTAAAGGTCCCCGCGGTATTAATCACCATTTTGTAGGGATTCTGCCAGTTCCGGTCTTTCATAGCCACCAGTTTTCCGTCCTGGTACAGTTCCACATTGATCCCCTCCATGGGGGCAAAGTTGTTCCCGTTGAAAAGACGGCCCACGATGGTGGGTATATTGAAGACCGGCGTCCGTAAACTGGTTTCGTTTTCCCCGGTATCCTCAATGGGACGCCGGTGCAGATTCACCCGCTCAAGGGCCTCATAGATAAGGGCGGTAATATCAGCGGTTTTCTGCTGCCGGGCGATATTTTCCTGTTCAACCCTGGCCGCCCCCCGGTTGGAAACAATATAATGGGGCCCGGCCCGGTTAAGCACGTAACAAACGGCGTCAAGCCGGCATTGATCGCAGAGACAAATACCGGATTTGCCTTCTTTTTTATAAGAATCGCAGATTTTTTCCAATTCGGCAAAGACAATATCTTCAGTTATATTGTGTATCTCCATAAAAACTCCTCATTTAACTGCCGAAGAACATCTATTCTAAATGTAACCATTTTTTGCGTATATGCAATATCTCTCTAAGCTTTCCCGGGGGGTTTAGGCGCTTTTCCAAAGCCGGATCCGTAAAAATCCGTATAACCCGCAGGGATTGGACAAAAACATCTTCCGCCTTAAAGATGCTTGAACATTCGGAGAAACAGCGGCCCTCGTCCGCCACATAGAGGCCCGTTTCAAAGCTGACCGGCTCGGGCACGTCGACGATCAGCTCCTCCGGCATAAGGACGGCGTCCAGGGCTCCGGAACATTCCTCCGCCAGGGCCTCTTCGCAGCGGAACCGGTTTTCAATATCCAGCAGTCCGCCGTGGACATTGCCGTCAAAGGGAAATTCCGCCGCCGTAGTATAGAAGGCCCCCTCCCGGACCTTTTCCGCCAGGGCAAAGAGGGGGTAGGACCGCTCCGCCATCAAGGAGAAGAGGCCTTGGTCGTCCAGGCCGTAGAGTTCATCCTTGGCAATTACCCCGTCCCTAAGCCCCCCGAGAAGGGCTTTTTTGATCATAGCCGTGGCGGACCGGACCGAATGATACCAGTATACGGTACGGTACATAAGGTATTTGGAGAAGAGAACGGACTCCACGCTGGGAATGCCCCGGGAATCAATGGTAAGCCCCCGGTCCCTGTGGGGATGGAGCCGGGAAAGAATAAAGTCTACGTCCTGGATGCCGTAGGGTACTCCGCAGAACCGGGCGTCCCGGTTAAGGTAATCCAGCTTGTCCGGGTCGAGGACCCCGGAGAGCAGTTTCCGGTAGAAGCGCAGTTCCCCGTCCCCCCGGTCCGGGAGGGCGGTATCCACAATGGCGGCGGTAAAGTAGGGGTCCGCCCCGGTCCTGGCCGTCAGCGTTTTAAGGGGTTCCTGGAGGATGATCTTCGCCGTTAACGCCTCGTGGCTTTCCAGGGGCAGTTCCTTGAGGGAATGGGCGTAGGGGAAATGTCCCAGATCGTGGAGCAGGGCGGCGCAGAAGAAGGAACGTATCCCTCCGGGACTGAGCCATTCCGCCGCCCCCTGTTCCGCCAGATTAACAAGCAGCCGCCGGGCCAGGTAGTACACCCCAATGGAATGGCTTGCCCTGGTATGGGTGGCGCCGGGATAAACCGCATAGGCCGGCCCCAGCTGCAGAATGCGGTACAGCCTGATAAAGGGAGGGCTTTTGGTCAGTTCCTCCAGGGCGGGGGTAAAGTAGATGTGCCCCCAGAGAACATCCCGAATAGGCTCCGTAAAGCCCCCGTAAAGGGCATCGGCGGCGGTCAAGGATGCACCGTCAGGATAATTTGGTATAGGGGATAAGCCCCCCCGCCAGAAGCATGCGCCGGTCCCGTTCATCAGCTTCAAGGTACAGGGCGCAGGTCCCGCCTTTGGTCCTATTCAGCGCCTCCAGAACGGCTTTTCCCCCGATCCCAGCTTCCAGGAAGGAGCGGACTCCCCGGAATTCCAGCAGATCCCCCTGGGCTATCCTGTCGTAGTCCCCGGGATCCGCAAAAACCAAGGGCAGGATACCGAAATTGATAAGATTCGCTTTGTGGATTCTGGCGAAGGACTTCGCCAAAACGGCCCTGATCCCCAGGTACATGGGCGCCAGCGCGGCGTGTTCCCGGGAAGAACCCTGGCCGTAATTGACCCCCCCCAGGATAAGACCCGATCCGGCATTCCGGGCCCGTTCCCAGAAACCGGGGTCCAGCTGGGTAAAAACAAATTTTGCAATTTCGGGAATGTTGGAACGCAGGGGCAGCACCTTGGCTCCTGCGGGCATAATGTCGTCGGTGGTGATATTGTCCCCGGCCTTAAGCAGTACCGGCAGATCCATACTGTCTTCCGCGGCCCGGGGACCGGGACAGGGCTTGATATTGGGCCCCCGTTCTATGAGTATCTCCGCCGCCGCTTCCGGGGCCGGGGGGGGGATCAGCATCCCCATATTGTCCCGTTCATCCCTGGACAGGAAAGCTCTGGTTTCCCGCCGGATAAAACTGAGGCTTGACGGATCGGTGATGCAGCCGGTCAGGGCGGCGGCGGCGGCGGTCTCCGGGGATACCAGATATACCATGGCGCCGGAGGTCCCGGATCGGCCCTTAAAGTTCCGGTTAAAGGTTCTGAGGCTTACCCCGCCGGATTTGGGGGCAAAGCCCATGCCTATACAGGGACCGCAGGCGCTTTCCAGGATGCGGAATCCCGCCCGTATCAGTTCCCCCAGGATACCCGCCTTTTCCGCCGCCAGCAGGACCGCCCGGCTGCCCGGGGCTACCGCCGCCGAAACCCGGGGATGTATGGTTTTGCCCTTGAGGATCTCCGCCGCCGCCGCCAGATCGTCCAGGGAAGAGTTGGTACAGGATCCGATAACCACCTGATCCACCGCCAGCCCGGCAATCTCAGCCACCGCGCACACCGCATCGGGGGAATGGGGCTGGGCCGCCAGGGGCTTTAGGGCGGAAAGGTCGATACCGATGATCCGGTCATAAACGGCATCTCCATCGGCCTCCAAGTCCTGCCAGACCCCTTCCCGGCCGCGGTCCGCTAAAAACTGCCGGGACACTTCGTCGGAGGGAAACACCGAAGAGGTGGCCCCCAGTTCGGCGCCCATATTGGCAATAGTGGCCCGCTGCGGTACGGTCAGGGTTTCTACTCCCCCGCCGCAGTACTCGTACACCGAACCGATTCCGCCCTTTACCGTTTCCCGGCGCAGCAATTCCAGAATAATGTCCTTAGCGGAAGCTCCTCCGCTCAGGGCCCCCGAGAGGCGCACCCCTATTATCTTGGGCATCACCAGATGAAAGGCGCCGCCCCCCATGGCGGCGGCCACGTCCAGTCCTCCGGCGCCTATGGCCAGCATTCCCAGGCCGCCCCCGGTGGGGGTATGGGAATCGGAACCCAGCAGCGTTTTCCCCGGCGCCCCGAAGCGTTCCAGGTGTACCTGATGACAGATACCATTTCCCGGCCGGGAAAACCAGACGCCGTATTTTGCCGCGGCGCTCTGGAGGTAACGGTGGTCGTCCATGTTTTTCCAGTCTTCCTGGAGGGTATTGTGATCAACATAAGATACGGATAATTCGGTTTTAACCCGGTCCAATCCCATGGTTTCAAACTGCAAATAAGCCATAGTTCCTGTGGCGTCCTGGGTAAGGGTTTGATCGATCCGTATTGCCGCTGGTTTCCCCCGTTCCATAGCGCCTTCAAGGAGGTGTGATTTGATAATTTTTTCGGTGATAGTAAGACCCATAGCTGCTCCCGGTACAGAATTCTAACCGTCCGTTCCCTTTATGTCCATAAGGCGGGAAGGGCGGGACAGGATAGGGCCCGCAAACCTAAACGGCGTTTAGTAGTTTTCCCTTTGACCTTTCCCGCAGAGATGGTTACAATGGAAAGGTGATTCGGTTTGAGAGAGTATTGGGAACCTTCCTGTTTATCGGGTGCATCATGGTCCCGGTATTTGCCCAGGAAGAGGCCCGGAATACCCTGCCGGATGTCCTGAAAAGACCCCAGCGGGGAGAAGCTCCCCGGTATCCCCGGGATGCGGTTATCGGCGAACTGGGCCGGGGCGAAGCCCAAGAGGAGGCCTATGCCTTTGCCCGGAATCTGCTCCGGGACCTCCTCAGGGGCGGGCGGAATTCCACCTTTCTGGAGGGTTTTGATCCGGAGGTTCTGGAAGAAATCCTTGCCCTGCTTGAAAGTATCGGGGCGGAGAAATTCCGCATCGGGGGCGGGAGGGAAGAGCCCGACGGAAGCACTTCGTTTCTGGTCCGTTTTCTGGGTCCGGAACAGGGAGCCGCCGGGGAACTGTACCTGATGACCGGAGCGGACCGGTGGTACTTGGATGATCTGATACTGGAGGAACCCCAGGATATATCCGGGAACCTGCAGCCACAGCAGTTTGATTTTGCACCTTACGAGCGGTTTTTTTAGGACTGAAGATGGCCACGCCGATAAAGCGCATCGAGAAAGACTTTCTCCTTAAAGTACTCTACGACGAGCAAATTCCTATTATGTACCTCCTCAACCGCACCGAATACATCCTCTATCTGGAAAGGCCCGCCAAAAATGAAATGCTCCTCCGGGCGGACCGTCCCATAACAGGTATACGGCCCCGGAAGAAGCTGGATCTTATGTTCGACTACCACGGCCAGGTAATTATCTTTTCCATTGAAGTAATTGCCGTAAAGAACGACCAGATCGCCGCAGATGTTCCGGAATTCCTCTATAAAAATCTTGACCGTTCCTATTCCCGGGTATCCACTCCGCCGGATATGCAGGTACAGCTTGCCTTTCGGGGAGACCGCTATGCCCTCTCCTTCCCCAAGGTTCAGGAATACGAACCCGGTGAAGTAGGGGAATTTATGCGCCAGACTAATTCGAAGGATCTAAGCGGCCTTATTGCCCAGATGGGCCAGTGGATTAAGGGCTACGCCAACGGCTACAAGCTGATTATCTTCAAAGATGTCAAACCCTCTACCACCGAAGAGCGGGTCCTGGCCGAGACCGGAAAGAGCTTGTACCTTCCATCGACTCTGGCGAACCTGCCCCAGACGGATCCCTATCCCAAGAAGCGGCTTGTTACCGAGGAGATGTTCCGCCGTTACCTGGAAAGTACCGGCGTGGATCCCGCCTATCTGGACGATGCGGTAAACCGCTTCGTCAAATCCAAATATGACAACGGTATCTTTTCCGACGCTTGGGTGCCTCTGCTCTTTCAGGAATATGTGATTGGCTACATTCATATCTGGATAAATAAAGAAGGAAAGCAGCCCTTTGATTATACGGTGATAGACAACCTGTATCAGTTTGCCAAGGTTCTGGCCTTTTCCCTTAAGGAGAACGGTTACTTTGAGGCGGGGCGTATCAAGAACGAACCCTTTGAAGGCAAGGTAATCGATATCAGCGCGTCGGGCATGCTCTTTGCGTATTCTCACTCGGCCCTTTCTTCGTCCCTGCTGCTTGATACGGAGCTGGCGGTCAAGCTTATCTCTTCCAACCGGAACATTAACGCCAACGCCAAGATCGTCCGCCGCTACAAGGACAACACCATGGGCTATTTCGGCTGCCGCTTTCTGGACATTGTCCCCGAGGATATGCGTTTTCTCTTTGAGCTGATCTACGGCAAGCCCTTTACGGACAAGGACGCCTCTTTTCTCGCCGGTCAGGTTTAGGCTATACCGGATCGTTCAGGGTCCAGGGAACGAAATCCAAAAGCGGCTGTTCCGGGAAAACTGCCCTCTTGGGGAAAACCTTTTTCATGGCTACGGCGTTTCTTTTTTCGTTAAAGACAAAGCCCCCATTCCAGTACTCCACCGCCGCGAAGAGGGCGTTCCCCCCGTCAACATCATCGCTGAAGGCGGTACGGAAAGAAATATAGTTTAACAGATTGTCCAGATCCTGATTATTAATGTACTCGAGCCGCTTCCGGTTGAATTCGTTCCACTTTTCCAGATCCTTAAAGCCATCGCCCTCATCTTCCACAACTACCCTGGCTATGTGCAGGTTAAAGAGATACCAGACCTTTACTTTTTTGGCGGGGTCGTTCTTGTTGCCGTGCTTAATGGCATTTTTGATAATTTCCGAGATCTGCTGTTCCAGCAGGTTAAACTCTTTTATCTTGGGCGGAGCGGACCGGACGATATGGGTGGTATAACGGCGGATATACTTGTAGTCGGAGGGGAATTCCCGGTAGTGCATGTTTGAACGGTCAAAAAGCGGCGATGCGCCGTTTGTCTGTATTTCTAAACTTTTCATTGGCCCTGCGCATCCATTTTTTTAATAGCGTCCTCCAACGTAGGAACAATGGGGAAATAGCCGGTCAGTTTGGTTAATTCTATTACCTTTTTTACCGAACCGTGAATATTCGTAATGGCCAAACGGAGATTCATTTTTTTTATGGTTGACGAGATAAAAATAAGGGCGCCGATACCGCTGGAATCGATGTATTCAACCTCATCCATATTGATAATAAAATTCTCTATCTTTTTTTCTATCATTTTCATCAGCAATTCCTTCAGCTTGAAGGAATTGTAAAGATCCATTTCGCCCTGAATGTCGATGATATAGATGGTTTTACTTCTACGGATGCGCAGTTCCATACTTACTGGTCAGTCTAACATTGGAATACCGTCCTGTCAAGCAAACTATGGAGAAACTATATGCCAGCAGCCTGTTGCGCTTGTAGGTTTTTTGCGCTTGATGCCGCAAAAAACCCACGATTACCGGGCTGCTTTCGGAGTTTGCAGGGTAAAAAATCGCCTGACCTGTGATTTTTAAGGGTTTTTTGCGCGAAGCGCAGCAAACTCCTAGGCGATTCCTGTGGCTCTGCGGAGGCGGTCTACGGTTTGGGCGGCTATGCTCCGGGCCCGTTCCGCACCCCTGGCAAGGGTTGCGTCCAGTCTGGGAATATCCGCAATAATATGCTCGAAACGTTCCCTCAGGGGGCTAAGTTCCCGGTTCGCCACCCTGAAGAGCTCCTCCTTGGCATCGCCCCATCCCATGCCCCCCGCCCGGTAACGGGCGGCCAGGGCCTGCTGTTCCTCCGCGGAGGCAAAGAGCTTATAGAGCAGGTATATCAGGGATGCGTCAGGATCCTTGGGTTCCTCCACTCCCTGAGAATTGGTTACGATTCGCATTATCAGCTGCCGCAGTTGTTTTTCCGGGGCGAAAAGGGGGATAATATTGTTGTAGCTCTTGCTCATCTTCCGGCCGTCCAGCCCCGGCATCACCGCCACATGTTCCTGGATCGAAGCCTCCGGGACCCGGAGCAGTTCCGCCTTGTAGTTAAAGTTTATCGCCCGGGCTATATCCTGGGCCATTTCCACATGCTGCCCCTGATCCTGCCCCACGGGGACCACATCGGAATCGAAGAGCAGTATGTCCGCCGCCATAAGGACCGGATAGGTAAAGAGCCCCATGTTAATCCCCGCATCGGGATCCTCCCCTTTTTCGCTATTTTCCTGAACCGCCGCTTTGTAGGCATGGGCCCGGTTCAACAGCCCCTTGGCGGTAAAGGCCATAAGGATGGTGGTAAGCTCGAAGGTTTCGGGGACGGAGCTTTGGCGGTAAAAGATTACCTTTTCGGGGTCCAGCCCTGCGGCAAGCCATCCCGCGGCAACTTCCCGTATGGTGGCGGATAATTCCTTGGGGTTCTTCATGGTGTTAAGGGCATGATAATCGGCGATAAAGTAACGGGCATCGTATTCCTCCGCCAGTTTAAGGGCAGGTTTGATAGCCCCGAAGTAGTTACCGATATGGAGTATGCCCGTAGGCTTAATTCCCGTGAGGGATATCTTTTTCATGCCGCCACTGTAGAGGAAAAGGAACATCGTGTAAAGAGCTCATCCAATGTCCAGCTCGTTGATCCGCCCGTTTCCGCCGGGACTCCAGAAACGAATCTGCAGGGCCCCTCCGGGCGGGCAGGCTATGGTGGCAAAGCTGGGACCGGCGGGGGCCCCGTCCCGCCGCCCCCGGGGCTGTCCCAGGCTGCCGGGATTGACAAGCAGAACCCCATCTTCTCTTCCCAGAAAGGGCTGATGGGTATGTCCGAAAAGGACCGCTTCGGCGCCATGGTCAGCGGCTTCCGCGGCAAGCAGCCCGAAGCCCTCATTCAGGGAGTAGAGATGTCCATGGGTCAGAAAGAAGCTGTGTCCGGCAAACACCAGGGAAGCCCTGGGGGGAAGGGAAAGGTCCGGGTCTCCGTTTCCCCTGATGATAAGCCAGGGCATTCCGGAACCCCCGGAAACCCGGGACAGATCCTCCGCCCCGTCTCCCAGGAAGATCGCCGTATCAAAATGCCGTTCCCCGGCCCAGTCCAAAACCTTCCGAAGAGACGGAATATGACCGTGGGTATCGGAAACAACCAAAATATTCGGAACAGGCATTTCTTTCATCTTAATAAAAAAATCAAAATGATATAATATACTCAAATTATGGCTTATATATCGGTAGTGTTCAGGATACTCGGCGGGCTTTGCCTGTTTCTTTACGGCATGAAGGTGATGAGCGATGGAATTCAGAAAGCCGCCGGAGACCGGCTGCAGCGGGTTCTGAATTTTATGACCGGCAACCGGCTTCTGGCGGTACTTACCGGCAGCGCCGTTACCGCCATGATCCAGTCCTCATCGGCGACCACGGTTATGCTGGTCTCCTTTGTCAATGCGGGCCTGCTTACCCTGACCCAGGCTACGGGGGTGATCATGGGAGCCAATATCGGCACCACCACTACCGCCTGGGTGGTTTCCCTTATCGGTTTTCAGATAAACATTGCCACCTTTGCCCTGCCCGCAGTGGGCATAGGGTTTATGATGCGGGTCATCAAATGGAAGTACCAGGACTGGGGAGAGGCCCTTTTGGGCTTCGGCTTCCTGTTCCTGGGCCTGGATTTCGTTAACGGCGGCCTTCCCACGGTAAGGCCCGAATCCATGGAATTTATCCGCCATATTTCAAACATGGGCTTTGTCTCGGTGCTGATCGGCGTCGCCGTCAGTACCGGGGTAACCCTGCTGATGCATTCATCCGCCGCCGCCATCACCCTGATCATCGCCCTGGCCTACCGGGGGGTTATCAATTATGATATCGCCGCCTCCATGATCCTGGGGGCCAATATCGGTACCACCATAGACGCAATCATGGCGGCCATCGGTACCAAAACCGCGGCGAAGCAGACCGCCCTGGTGCACGTGCTCTTCAACGTGGTGGGCTCCGTAATTGCGCTGATCTTCTTCCGCCCCCTCCTGACCCTGGTGGATATAATTACACCGGGATCCCCCGGCGGAACGGACATAACCACCCATCTTGCCATGTTTCATACGATCTTCAATGTTTTAGGAACCCTGGCATTCTTTCCCTTTGTCAAGCAGATCGCCGCCCTGGTTTCTTTTCTTATAAAAGACAAGGAGGGGGACAAAACGCCGGCGCACTATAAGCTGGAGTATACCTCCGGGGCTATTCAGAACAGCCCCGAGCTGAATATCATCCGGGCGGAAAAGGAGATTCGGGATATGGCGGGCATTGTTTCCGCCATGTACGCCCAGGTCAGCGCCGCCCTGCGTTCCCTGCCGGACACTGCGGTCAAGGAGGATGCGGTGAATATCCTGGTAGGGCAGATGAGGGAGAAAGAGGAATTTGCCGACGAAATGCGGGAGGGGCTGACCCGCTTTCTTATTGAATGTACCCGGCAGCAGCTGCACTATCATTCGGAGCAGAAGGTGTCCCAGCTCCTGCGGATCATCGCGGATCTGGAGGACATGACCGACGACTGCTACAGCGTAAGCCTCATCCTGGAGCGGAGCGTTAAGAAGGATCAGTTCTTTAAGGAAAAGGAAATGGAGGCCCTGGCTCCCTATATCAGCCTGGTGGAAAGTTTCCTCGTTTTTGTGCAGGAACATCTGGGCCAGTCCCTGACGGCGGAACAGCGGAGCCATGCGGAGGAACTTGAGGGGCAGATTAACAGATTCCGGGACAGGCTGCGCAGGCTGGGCCGTAAGCGCATAGAGGCGGGGGAGAACGTTAAGACCGAGCTGCTCTTTATCGATCTGGTGAAGCGCATCGAGCGGCTGGGCGATTACTGTTATAATATTTCGGAGGCCCTGGCCCAGGCGGTTTAGGAGCCTGCTGCACCTGTAGGTTTTGATGGCTTTTTATACCGGCGATTTTTGAGGGTTTTGTGCGCGAAGCGCAGCAAACTCCTAGGGCTGCCTTTTTATATCGGCGATCCGTTCGTCCATGCGCCGGAGCCGCCGGGAAAGGTCCCTGGCAAGATTCATGATGATAAGGGAAAAGGACTTGATGTCGGTCTTGTAGATCTCCCGGAGGCACCGGTTGGAGATGGACATAACCTTGGTGTTCGCCAGGGTTTTGATAGTCGCGATGGAGGGCATCACATCGAGGACCTCCATTTCGCCGAAGGCGTCTCCCTCTCCGAATTCGGAGAGGATTATCCCCTTCTTTACCACCGCCACCCGGCCTTCCAAAATGAAACGTATCTTGTCGTTGGGGGCGCCCTCAGTAATAATGTCAACGCCGGGCTCGTAGCTTTCCTGGGTCATCAGGGGAATAAGTTTTTCGATCTGTTCCGTCAGAAGACCGCCGAAGAGGGAATACTTTTGCAGAGCAGCCGATTCAATCATGCTATCCTCCGGCATTATATGTTAAACTTAAAAAACATAATATCCCCGTCCTGAACAAGGTACTCCTTCCCTTCGATTCGATACCTGCCCGCTTCCCTGATCTTAGCCTCCGTTCCGTAACGAAGGATGTCTTCATAGGAATACACCTCGGCCTTGATAAAGCCCTTTTCAAAATCCGTGTGAATAACCCCGGCGGCTTTGGGGGCGGTATCCCCGGCGTGAATGGTCCAGGCCCGGCATTCGTCCTCTCCGGCGGTAAAGAAGGTCCGCAGCCCCAGCAGCCGGTAGGCCGCATGGACCAGGCTTCCCAGCCCCGATTCCTTGAGGCCCAATTCCTCCAGGAAGGCCAGTTTCTCCTCCCCGCCGGGGATGGCCCCCAGCTCCGCCTCGAACTTGCCGCAGATGGCCACCGCATCCGAACCTTCCGCGGCGGCCTGCCGCCTTACCTTTGCCGCATAAACGGCGCCGGCGTCCCCGTCCGCGTCTCCGCCGGAGACAATCGCCCGCATGCCCGCCTCATCCACATTGCAGACATAAAGCTGGGGCTTCATCGTAATGAAATGGCAGTCGCGGATCGACGCCGCCTCTTCGGCGCTTAGATCCGCCGACCGGGCGGGCCGGCCCTGTTCCAGGACGGGACCCAGCTTGTCCAGGGCGGAAATAAGCGTTCCGGCGCTTTTCTGTTCCTGCTTACCCTGAACCTTGCGGCTCCGCTCCGCCCGTTCCCGCCGCTTCGCCAGGGTATCCAGATCCGCCAGGGCCAGCTCGATGTTGATGGTTTCCATGTCCGAGAGGGGGTCTACCGTATTGTTTACATGGATAATATCGCCGTCGTCAAAACAGCGGACCACGTGAACGATGAGGCCCACCTCCCGGATATGGGAGAGAAACTGATTCCCCCTGCCCGCTCCCCGGGAGGCCCCCTTGACCAGTCCGGCGATGTCCACAAATTCCACCGCGGCGGGAATGGTTTTCCGGGGCTTAAAAATCGCCGACAGTTTGGCAAGCCTGGAATCGGGAACATTAACAATGCCCACATTGGGGTCTATCGTACAGAAGGGATAATTCGCCGCCTCCGCCGGGGCGGAACTGAGGGCCGAAAAAATGGTGGATTTCCCCACATTAGGGAGCCCCACAATGCCGCAGTTAAGAGCCATACCCCCATTGTACGGCTCTGTACCGCGCCGGACACCGGGCGGCGCCCTTGGCGCTGCCCCGCCGCCCCCCGCCGCCCCCCCCCCCCCCCCGGACCCCCTCCCTGGGGGCCGCCGCTTTATCCGCTTTCCCGGTACGGAAGACAAGGCCCGGAGCGGCCCCTTCCGGGCCGGAATGAGCCGCTTCTCAATGGGTAACGGCCCTTGTTTTTCGGTTCATAAATTTATATGATGATAACGGAGTTTGTTCCAAAACGTCAGTTTTTGGAACAACTCTGGTGCGCGCCCGGAGGTTGTAATGGCTTTTGCGTTAAAGAGTTATCCCGTAATCTACCGCTCAAAGTATACTGCGGACGGATGGAAGGGAGCATATATCGAAAAAACCCACAAGACGCCGGAGGAAGAAGCCGCCCTGGGGGAAACCGGGCGAAGCCGTTTGGAGAATTCCCGGAACTACTACGATGATATGCCCCTGGTAAACTATACCAGCCAGTACGGGCTTGGCTGTTTTGAGGGGCTCAAGGCCCTGCCCCAGAAAAACGGGGGGCTGGCGATTTTCAGGCCCGGCAGGAACGCCGTCCGGTTTTATATGTCCATGAAGGGGCTCTACATGCCGCCCTTCCCGGAGGATGAATTTGTCAAAGCCTGCGTAGAGACGGTGAAGCGGAATGCCGGGCTTGGGTTTTCCCCCCGGTACAATGCCGCCTGGGAGAAGGATTCCTTTATGACCGCCGATTCGGTGTACATCAGGCCCTTTACCATTGCCGAAGGGGGAATAGGGGTCAACCTGTCCCGGGCGCCCTGGGTTATGATAATTACTACCCCGGTAAGCGCCTATTTTTCCGCGGACAAGTCCGATGCGGTGGTAACCGAAAGGATCAGGGCAACCCCCAGGGGAACCGGCTGGATTAAGGCGGCCTCCAACTATGTTATCTCCGCCCTGGCAAAACACGAGGCCGCCGAAGCGGGCTATATGGAATGTATCTTTCTTGATCCGGTGGAACGCAAGTATATAGAAGAGGGCTCATCCTGTAATATCTTCTTTTATTTAAAATCCGGCGAACTGGTTACCCCGGAACTGGGGGATACCATACTTCCGGGGATCACCCGGGCAAGCCTCCTGGAACTGGCGGAGGACCGGAAGGTAAAAACCTCGGAGCGGAAGATCAGCATCGAAGAGGTCTTCTCCGAGGCGAAGGAATGTTTTGTCAGCGGTACCGCCGCCGGGGCCACCCCCATTGAGTCTCTGACCTGGCAGGGGAAGAAGGCAGTCTTTAACGGCGGCAAGGTGGGGGAACTTACCGCGGAACTCCGGGATACGTTAAAGGGAATTCAGTATGGTACCCTGCCGGATACCAAAAACTGGATGACCGGAGTGTAATATGCCGTCCAGGAACGGGCTGATACTGCTGTTATTTTGTTTCCTTGCCGCCGGCGCCGAACCCCTTCTTGGCAATGAAATTACCGCTGTTTCCATTCTGGGCCTTAAAAGGACCAAGCCCCATGTGGCCGAACAGTATGTAAAGAAATTCCTCGGCAGGGACGCCGCATCCCTTGACCTTAAAGAAGTGGAGGGGGCTGTTCTGGAGACGGGTATCCTGGAGCCGGTTTCGGTATCCATCGGCGATGACCCCGAAGGGGGCGGCCGGCTTCTTCAGATTGAGCTTAGGGAAAAATGGTCCATCATCCCCTTCCCCCTCTTTTTTATAGGATCCGGCGGCGACATGGGGGGCGGCGCTTTTTTTATGGACGCCAACGCCTTCGGGGTTAACGACAAGATGATCCTGGGGGGACTGTACCGGAGCAGCGGCTGGATGGTTACGGCCATGTACATAAGCACCCCGGACCGGGACCATGTGCCGGGATGGAGCCTGAGGGGTTCCTACGCCCAGGAGGACAGGACCGGCGCGGATCAGGAAAATAACGATATCCGCAGGTTCAGCCAGGAATCGGCGGCCGTATCCGCCGGCATTAGTTATCCATTGAACGAATTCTTTGTTCCCTCGTTACGGGCTTCCTATGACGGAAGGCTGCTCCGCCACAGCGATGATCCCCTGCGGGCTCCCCGCGAAGACGCCCATACTATCAGCCTGTCCCCGGAGCTTGTCCTGCAAAAAACGGTTTGGGACGGCTACCTGAGCGCCCAGCAGAACGTCAGCCTTGCCTATATCTTTACCATCGGTATAGATTTTCCCTCCTCCCACGCCCTGTCTTTCCAGGCCGTGTACGAAAGGTCCCTCATCCCCGGTTTTAAGCTGGGCCTGAAGGCGGGGGTTCTCTACGATCCCGATGCGGAGGTCCTTTTTGAATCTCCGCCATCGGCGGCCCAGGTTGATATACTGCCCCGGAACTTTGCTGCCCGGAACTATGCCGGCGGCTCCTTTGACATAGAAAAGTACATCTATAAATTTTCCTTCGGAACCCTTTCGCTGCTTGCCTCGTATCAGGGGGTCTGGTCTCAGGGGCCCGTTCTGGGGCGCCGCTTCGATCACGGCGCCGCGGGATCCCTGCGTTTTTATCTAAGCAAACTGGCCCTTCCCGCCATCGGAGTGGGCGTAACCTATAATGTGGCGGCTAAATATTTTCAGACAAACCTCAGCGTCGGCGTAAGTTTTTAGCGCTCCCGCCGGAACCTGCGTCCGCGGCCTGCCTGGGGCCGCGCCGGACCACGGCTCCCCGGCGTTAAGCGGAGGGCTCCTTCCACCGGGTTTTGAATCCGCAGAATCCCAGAATAGTCAGAAAGGTAAAATATATGGGGGTAAAAATATCCTGTACCGCGTAAGCCGCCCCAGCCTTGGGCAGAGAAACGCCGAAGAGAGACAGGGTGGCGATGGTGTTCGCCGTCATAACCAGGAATACCGAGACGGGCAGCGGCCAGAGGAAAGGGAAAAAGGGAAGCAGCGGGATGGCGAGCATACCCATGGAGATGGTTACCATGAGGAAGGTAAAGTTGATCCGGGTTACCGCCTCGGGGCTGAAGAGCCCCCCGTTATTCCAGCGGAGGGTCTGGTTAACAAAAGCGGTCCAGTCCGCCTCTCCGGCGGTCATTACATGGGTGTCGGCGCCGCAGGCGGAATGGATCCGGTACTTGGAGTTGGACCGCATCCGGGAAACCAGGGCGGCGTCTTCGGTGGGGGAGAAAGGAACCGCATCGTAGCCCCCTATGGCCTCCAGGGCCTCCCGCCGGAGTATAAGATTATTGCCAAAACCGCCCCCGGCGGCGCCCAGCCCGGTGGAAGCGGCCAGATACATATACCGTACCGCATGGTCAAAACATTGGTACAGATGGAAAAAGCCCCTTCCGCCGGAACGTTTGAACACCGGCCCTATGGTGATGCCCAGGGCCGGATCTTCCATGCGGCGGACCATGGCCCCTATCCATCCGGAGGGAACCCGGCAGTCCGCATCGGTGAAGAGGAGCAGGCTTCCCCGGGCAGCCTCAATGCCCTTGTTCAAGGCATACTGCTTGTGGTTAGGGCCGGGGTTTTCGGTAAGGGTAATGATGGCTGCCCGCTTTTCTCTTTCCGCAAAGGCCCTGAGCATCCGGGGACCCCCGTCGGTGGAGCGGTCATCAATAAAAATATACTCCGCCTCCGGATAATTTTGAACGGAAAGGCTTTGGAGCAGTTCCTCTATACGGGCCTCTTCATTATTAATGGGGATAATTACCGAAACCATGGGCGGGGCGGAACCTTCGGCTGTGTTTGCAGGGAAAACATGCGGCGCCGCGCCCTTGGCACAGGCCCGCTCCACAAGAGGATCCCCGGTTTCCGGGCGGCCCCTCCTATCCCGGCGCCATTCAAGAAAAAGGCCCAGCATCAGGGCGCAGTGAAGTCCCGTAAAGATCAGGGCAAAACCGAAACGAAACAAATCAAGCAGAAACATGATGGAGAATACCGGATTCGAACCGGTGACCTATTGATTGCGAACCAATCGCTCTACCAACTGAGCTAATTCCCCGCTATTGTACTTACTATAGCAAAAATGGTATAACAAGGCAACACTATCGGAGGCGCTTTATGGGATACCGTCTGGGGATCAATTTGGGTTTCGCCATTAATAAGTATATTGAGCCCGAGGTTTGGACCAGGATAGTCCGGCAAGATCTGGGGCTGGGGTACGTGCAGTTTGTAGCCGATTTACTGAACCCCTTCTGGCCCCAGGAGTACATCGACGATCAGATTAAGCGTATTAACGCCGCCGCCAAGGAACACCAGATAACGGTGGAGAGTATTTTTTCCAGCACCTTTACCCGGGTTAACCATCTTATGAACCCCGACGAGGAGGCCCGGAAGTTTTGGCTCCGGTGGTTTAAGAGCTTCCTGGATATAGGCCGCCGGCTTGGAGTCCGTAACGGGGGTTCCCACTTCGGTATTATGACCTTCGACACCTACGATAATCCGGACAAAAGGCGTTTTATAATGGACGAGGGGATAAAGGGCTGGCAGGAGCTGAGTTTTTACGCCAGGGACGCCGGTTACGACTGCCTTATATTTGAACCCATGAGCGTACCCCGGGAAATGGCCAATACCATAGAAGAAACCAGAGAGCTTATATCGAGGGTCAACGCCCGCTGCGGGGTTCCCCTGAAGATCTGCCTTGATGTGGGCCATGCTCCCCATCCTTCCCAGCGGGATCCCTATCCCTGGATCGAAAATCTGGCGGCGGACTCCCCGGTCATTCACCTCCAGCAGACGGTGCTCCACAAGTCGAACCACGCTCCTTTTACGGAGGAGATGAACAAGACCGGCATTATAACCAGGGAGAAGGTAATGGAAGCTGTAAAGAAGGCAGGCTGTACCGACGCGCTTTTTGCCTTCGAGATCTCCCACCGGGAACATTGGGATACGGATTTTCGCATTATCCAGGATCTTAAGGAGAGTGTGGATTATTTCCGCGCCGTGATAACGGAATAGCCTGACGGGATATTACTATGAAAGATACGATGAAGGCCTGTAATCTTTATGCCGTGGGAGATCTGCGTTACGAGGATGTCCCCATGCCAAAGATGGAAAGCGGGGAGGTGCTGCTTCAGGTAAAGGCCTGCGGTATCTGCGGTTCCGATATTCCCCGGGTGTTCGAGAAAGGCACCTACCATTTCCCCACTATTCCGGGCCACGAATTTGCCGGAGTCATTGTGGACGCCGCCGGCCGGGAAGACAGGGTCCTGATAGGCAAGAGGGCTGCCGTTTTCCCCCTGCTGCCCTGTGGAGAATGCGACGCCTGTCAGATCGGCGAGTATCCCCAATGCCGCAATTACGATTATTACGGCTCCCGCCGGGACGGCGCCTTTGCCGAATATATTGCGGTCAAAAAGTGGAACCTGGTCTTTGTACCTGATGGGGTGCCCTTTGAGCACGCCGCCATGTGCGAGCCCTGCGCAGTCGCCATCCACGCCCTTTCCCAGGCGGGCATAAACCTGGGGGATACGGTGGCGATCTTCGGCGCCGGGACTATCGGCCTCATGGCGGCCCAGATTGCCGCCGGCTGGGGCGCTGCTCAGGTGGTGTTGGCGGATGTGGACGAAGCGAAACTGGCCTTTGCCCGGGAATTGGGTTTTACCCATGCCATAAACAGCGGGCATCTTGATCCTGTCAAGTATATTCTGGACATCACCGGAAACCGCGGAGCCGATGTGGCCCTGGAAGCGGCGGGAGTATCGGCCACATTGGAAGGCTGCCTCAAGGCAGTCAAGGTTTTCGGCAAGGCGGTGCTTATGGGGAACCCGGCAAAGAACATGGATCTTCCCCAGAAATCCTACTGGGAGATACTCCGCAAGCAGCTTACCCTCCGGGGAACCTGGAATTCAAGTTACAACGGCGCCCATAATGACTGGCGGCTGGCTATTCAGTGCATGGACCGGGGCGTGCTGCGGCTGGACAAGTTTGTAACTCACCGCTTCCCCCTCTCGGAATGCGGCAAAGCTTTCGGCCTTGCCCGCAGGCGGGAGGAGTTCTACGTTAAGATTATGTTTGTAAACGAAGAGCAGGCTTAACAGGTCCTTCGGATCATTAGACTTATCCGGAAATTTCAATTTCCGGATAATATTATCTCAATGTTTGCAGGAGTGAAGCATGAAAGCTGCAGTATATCTTGATAAAAATATAATAGAAGTCCGGGAGGTACCCGCCCCCAAGCCGGACGCCGACAGCGTCCTGGTAAAGGTCCGTTCCTGTGCGGTCTGTGGTTCGGACATACGGATCTTTCACCACGGCAATTCACGGGTAAAGCCCCCCCAGATCCTGGGGCATGAATCTTCCGGCGAAGTAGTGGAGACGGGGGCCAATGTTACCCGTTTTAAGAAAGGGGACAGGGTTGCCCTGGGGGCGGATGTTCCCTGCGGGGAGTGCAGTTTCTGCGAGGCGGGGATAGGCAATAACTGTCAGATCAACTATGCCATGGGCTATCAGTTTGCCGGCAGCTTCGCCGAGTATGTGCTTTTAAACAAGACCGTAGTCAACTATGGGCCGGTACACCGTATCCCCGATACCATGAGCTTTGACGAAGGGGCCCTGGCGGAACCGCTGGCCTGCGTCCTTAATGCGGTGGAGTTGACCGGAATACGCCTGGGAGATACGGTGGTTATCATAGGCGCAGGCCCCATCGGATGTATGATCATCCCCGTGGCTTATATGTCCGGCGCCGCCAGAGTTATTGTGGTACAGCGTTCCCGGCCCCGGATGGAGGCGGCAAAAAAATTCAACGCCGATGTTTATATCTGCTCCTCCGAGGAAGATCCTATCAAGCGGGTACTGGAGGAAACCGGCGGTCTTGGGGCGGACGTGATTTTTACGGCCAATCCTTCCCCCCAGTCCCATGCGGACGCCCTCAAGATGGCCAAGAACCGGGCCAGAATCAACCTTTTCGGCGGGCTTCCCGCAGGCAGTACCGTAACCCTGGATACGAATATCATCCATTATAAAGAACTCTTTGTGATGGGTGCTCACGGCTCCCTGCCCCGGCATCATCAGCAGGCAATCGAACTGATCGCCGCTAAACGTCCCGACATCAAACCCTATATGTCCCACTTTTTCAGCCTGGACCAGATAAACGAGGCGTTTGCCGCCGCCGAGGGTCATCAGGGCATGCGGGTCGTTGTTCATCCCTAGGACTAAGGTGGGATCGCCAAGATATGATCTGTCAGATAACGCAGAATTTGTCAGATACATGAGGCTTTCCCAAAACTTCAGTTTTTTGGGCAAGGCTCACATGTCAGATTTTATCCGGCTTATCACGGCTGTGGGGGCGCGGCTTGCCGGAAACCGGTCTGTCCTCTGGCGCATGGTTGTACGCCTCCCTGTTTGGCTGGTCTACAGGTTAAAGCTTTTGGGGCTGAAGTCCGTAACTTTTGCGCTGGAGTCTTTAGACTTTACCGTGTTGCCTAAAAACTGCGGCTTGTTTTAGCAAAATACCGGGATGTTTTCATCTGAAAAGGGGGAAATCCAGCGTTTTGTTAAGTAAACACGCAGACTGCTTTTGTACATAATATGAGCCGGGCAAAGGCTGCGTTTTGGTGCGGGGAAACGGCCGGGCTTTGGAAGGATATTGCCGTAAACATGGG
Source organism: Treponema sp. (assembly GCA_031276965.1). Classification (GTDB taxonomy): domain Bacteria; phylum Spirochaetota; class Spirochaetia; order Treponematales; family Breznakiellaceae; genus JAISMC01. The sequence goes on along the minus strand of JAISMC010000162.1, from coordinate 19,440 downwards.
AATAGCATACCCCCGGCGAAAGACTGTGCAAGTCCTTTTTCATCCCTTTTAAAAAAGCGAAAAAACAAAAACCTCTGCCGGCACTTACCCGCCGTCCAAAAGGCGCATGGCATTTTTCCAAAGAATAAGTTCCTGCTCCCCGTCAGAAAGGTTAAGACCCATAAATTCCCTAAGGCAGGAGCCGGGATCCCACATGGGATAATCCGAACCGAAAAGAAAACGCTCCGCGCCGTAGATATGGATTAACTCTTCCGCCCGGCTTGCCCCCAGGAAGGGAATCGAACTTGAAACGTCAAAGTAGCAGAAGCGGTCCCGCAGATACTCCAGGGCAAGATCGAAAAGAGACCAGCCGCCGAAGTGGGCGGCGACGGCAACAAGGCGGGGAAATTGGTCCAGCACCCTGGCAAGCCGGGCCGGATGGGAATAGGGGTAGCGGTAATCGCCGGTATGGAAGATAACCGGAAGCCGTCCTTCGAGCAGGGCGTATATATCCATCATCTTTTCATCATCGATATTGAAACGCTGCATATCGGGATGCAGCTTGATCCCCTTTAGGCCAAGATCCGTGATACGGCGGATCTCCGCTCCGGGGTTCTGCATGTCCCGGTGAAGCGTTCCGAAGCCGGTAAACTCCCCGTGGACGGCGGCGGTTTCGGCAATGTAGTTGTTGATGCTCTGTACCTGGCCTGGAACGGCGGCTGCGGAAAAGACCACAAAGCGGCCGATACCGTCCCGGCGGCCGCATTCGAGCAGGCATTCCACAGTACCGGCCTTTGAGACGGGGATGGCGTAAAAACCGCTGATGCTGGCGGCGGCCTTGGCGGCTATTTTTTCAGGATAGATATGAGCGTGAAAGTCAATAACCATCGCCTAAACCTATGTCCCGGGTGCCTTAAAAACAGCAAAAATACGAATTCCCGGAAATCCGCGTTTTTTGAAAAGTGTGTTCGGGAGCCAACCGGGGTTCCGGACAAATCCGCTATCTGCCGAACAGTCCGAACCTGCCGTATTTATGCCATCTTCCGGCATTGCGCCTGTTATCTTCTTCCATAATTTTGAAGATGAAGGATGCGAAGGAAGCGTCCTCTCCTGCCTCGGAGGATGAAAAGGCCAGCGTTTGATAGGACTCGTTCAGGGAACCGCTTAGAAGGCCCTGGGCCAGGGCCTTAAAGGAGGCCGCCGCTGAGGGCCCCAGCAGATCCGCCGTTTCATCCTTCCCGCCGCCCGAGCCTATATTGGAGAGTACCAGGGACAGGATGCCCCGTCCCCGCTCTTTGAAGATCAGCGCTAATTCCCGGACCAAAAAAAACCAGCCCTTTATGTGATCGTTAATCAGGACTTCCAGTTCTCCGGGGATTAAATCCTCCGCCCTTTTGCGTACCGAAGGGGGCGCGCAGATCAGGATGGCTTCGTCCACATGCTCCAGCCGGTTCTCTGCGGCGAGCGCCAGGGAACGGGCGGAGACGGGGTTTCCGGGATTCCAGCTGAGGGAAATCCGGGCGCCCTCTGCGGATTCCGAAACCGGTCCGGAAAGGCGATTGGGAATAAGCGCTGCGGCAAAGCGTTCTACCCGTCTGGAGGCCTCTACCGCCGCTGCCGCAAAAAGGGAAGATTCATTACCTGCGATTAATATGCCCCTGGTCATGGAAAAAGTGTATACCGCCGCCGCCCCTTAAGGCAATTCCCCCGGTTCAAACCCGGCCTGCTTGAGTCCATAGGCTTTAATCTTATTGAGTATGGTTTTGCGGCTTATTCCCAGTTCCCGGGCGGCCCTGGTACGGTTTCCGTTCCAGCGTTCCAGGGCTTCGGCGATGGCCTGTCTCTCAATATCCCCCAGGGAAGATCCGTCCCACAGCGCTCCCGCCGCCGTCCGGGGAAGGGCCGCGGAAGCGGAGACAGCATTTTCTTCGTGGAGGTCAATGTCTCCGCTGTGGATCTCCTTTCCGTCACAGTAGATCAAAGCCCGTTCAAGGATATTTTCAAGTTCCCGGATATTACCGGGGAAGCTGTAGCCCGCAAGTTTTTCCCGGGCCTCCGGGGAAAGGCTGTAGGCGCCCTTCCCCATGCGGAAGGCAAGCTTCTTCAAAAGATGATCCGCCAGCAGGGGAATATCTCCCCGCCGTTCCCGCAGCGGCGGCAGGCTGATTCTGAACACATTAAGCCGGTAGTAGAGATCTTCCCGGAAACGGCCTTCCCGTACCAGGGCCTCCACATCCCGGTTGGTGGCGGAAACAATCCGGGCGTTGACGGGAATGTCAACCGTCCCCCCAAGCCGCCGGATCTTCCGTTCCTGGAGTACCCTGAGCAGCTTTACCTGGAGGGGCATGGGCATTTCCCCTATTTCATCCAGAAAGATGGTCCCCCGCCCGGCCAGTTCGAAGAGCCCCTGTTTACGGGCGGCGGCGCCGGTAAAGGCGCCCTTCTCATGGCCGAAGAGCTCGCTCTCCATAAGCCCCTCGTGGATGCCCCCTATGTTCACCGCCGCAAAGGGCTCAGTGGCCAGGGGACCCCGGCGGTGTATTTCCCGGGCGGCCACTTCCTTGCCGGTACCGCTTTCACCGCTGATCATCACCGTTACGTCGGAACCGGCGATCTTATCAATTTGAACCGAAAGCTTCCGCATCACCGGGGTGTTTCCGATGAGGACGCTTTCATAATTTTCACTCCGCCTGACCGCCTCGATCATATTTTCCCGCCGCTTGTTTTCGACCAGATCCTTCAGTTTGATGATCAGCTCCGCAGGATCGAAGGGCTTTACCAGATAATCTTTGGCCCCCGCCTTGAGGGCGGATACGGCATCGGAGATCTGGCCGTGGGCGGATATCATGATCACCGGAACCGATACGCCCCGGTTAAGAATCCACTCCAGCAGTTCCTGTCCGCTCATTCCCGGCAGCTTTAGATCCAGGACAACGGCATCAAAAACTTCCCGTTCAAGAAAGGACACTGCGGCTTCTCCCGTTTCGGCGCTCTTTGAATCAATCGCTTCCAAGCTAAGATACTTCCGCAGCGATTCCCGGATATTCCGTTCATCATCAACAATTAATACCTGCATCTTTCAACTCCGATCCGTTTCCGCATCCCTGCCGGATATATACTCGGCCAGGGTGATCCGGGCCACGGCCCCGCCGCCTTCCCGGTTTTCGAGGACGATAGATCCCTTAACCGCTTCGACAAAACGCCTGCTGATACTGAGCCCTATTCCGGTACCGGTGCTTTTGCTGGTAAAGAAAGGATCAAAAACCCGGTCCATATCTTTTTCGGCTATTCCCTTGCCCCGGTCAAAAACGGCGATAACTACGCTGCCCCCGGACCTGGTGATAGAGGCCTCTACCTTTTCTTCGGCGCTCCCCGACTCCAGGGCATTCCTGATAATGTTCTCGAAAACCGAGCGGGCCCGCTCGCTGTCAATATAGATCAGCCCGTTCCGGATGGAATCGCCGCTGATGATGTTTCTGCCGCAGAGCCGCCGGGAAATATCCTGTACCATCTCGTAACTGTTGATGATGGTCCGGCTGCCCTCGGCATCCCGAAGGAAATCGTTGACCCGGTAGATCAGCGCCGTCAGGCGATCCACCTCTTCGTTAATAATCGCAATTTCTTCCCGTCCCGTACCGGAAAGAATTTTGCCCAGTATCCCCGTTTGAAGCCGGATGGAGAGCAGCGGGTTCTTTATCTCGTGGGCCAGGGTACTGGCGGCGGTTCCCAGGACTACCAGATTTTTCTGCGCCTCTATCCGCTCCCGGTATTCGCCGTTCCGTATATAGAGGTTCCTGATATGCAGAACCAAAACCAGGAGAACAATCTCGCAAAAGAAAAAAAGAATGTTCGTAAAGGTCTCGGTCCTCCAGTAGGCGGGATGGGCTATGTCGATATAGAGATACTTGCTTCTAGCCAGGGTATTCCAAAAGAGAGAATCGGGCCATGCCCTGTTCCGGCGGCGGGAAGGATTCCGCTGATGGGAAGCGTCAGAGGGCGGAGCGGGAATCATCCGTTCGGTATTGAGGATAAATTTAATGGTACGCCTCATCTTGTCGGGAATTGTATACCGGCCGTTTTTCGTGGAAGAATAGTACCGGAGGATCTCTTCGTCAAACACCGCCGGCGCCTTTCCCCACTGGTAGATAGGTTCCAGGTTATGACCGTAAACGGCAAGAGATTTAACCCGCTCCCGAAGCAGTTCCGACGACTCAATGGCGGAACCAAAATCATCATAATTTCTGAGGCTCGAAAAAAGCACATTCAGGAGCTGTTCGTTCTCCTTGTCCCGAATCAGCTGGGCCTTGTCCCGCATCTCGTGGATGATAAAAAACGTAAGGATCGAAAAAAGAATCCAAACCAGGATGGCGGCAAAATATGACGTTGTCCGGACAGATTTCTTCATGGCGCCTTCTGAAAAAATAGTAATTATCCGGAAACCGGAGTTTCCGGTCAAGTCCGGTGCACTTTTAAGTATGAAGCAGATTTCGTGCCAGGTAAAAGGCGGCGGAATCCCCGGTTTTTTCGCTCCCCTTCCGCCGCCGTCCGGATCGTACCGGGTAGAATTGTACCATGGTATGTAAATATTTTACAGGGTCCTGCCCTTGTGAAACCCTGCCTTTTGAGGTATTCTGAGACCCATGCAGAAACGTTCCCGGCTGATACTGCTGGTCTTTATCTTATACGGTACCATGTTTCTTTTCGGTTTTCTCGAAAATATTAAGGGAGTTTCCTATCCCCTGATTAAAACCGAATTTCAGTCCTCTTATGAACAACAGGGTATTATGGTTTCTCTGTTGTCCATAGGCTATGTTTTTTGCTGTACCATAGCGGGAATCTTTCTGGGCCATTTTGGGGTTAAGCGGGTTTTTCTGCTGGGGTTTACCGGCCTCTGTACAGGCTTAATTACGGTGTTTTTTATGCCCCGCTTCTGGCCGGTAACGGCGGCTCTCCTGCTGGTCTTTGCAGGATTCGGCTTTTTTGAGATTGGCCTTAACGCCCTGGCGACCCAGGTGTTTACCTCAAAGGCGGCCCTCCTGATGAACCTGCTCCACCTGTTTTACGGCCTGGGTGCCGTGGCTGGTCCCAAGGCGGCGGGGATACTCACCAGCAGTTCCGGGGGACCGGCCCTTGGATGGCGGCAGGTCTATCTCTGGTCCGTCCCTCTGACACTGCTCTTTTTTATTCCCGCCCTGCTGACTCGTTTCCCCGGGGAAGAAGCTAAAACCGGCCCGGCTGATCGGGCAGAAAGAACCGGAAAGACCAGTTTCCTGGGGGCCGTCAAAACTCCCATGGTGTGGGGTTTCGGCATAACCCTGGGCTTTACCATAGCCGTTGAAATGGCCGCCGCCAATTGGGGAAGCCTCTACTTTCAGGATGTCTACGGCTTTGATCCCAGCACCGCCGGCGCCAATTTTGTTTCCGTCTATTTTATCCTCTTTACCGTATCCCGGCTGGTCAGCGGCTTTTTAATCGAAAGAATAGGCTATATGCGGAGCCTCCTGGGGGCGGCGGCGGCGATAGTGCTGATTCTTATCGCGGGCTTTCTCTGCGGCCCCCGGGGTATCTGGATACTTCCGGTCCAGGGTTTCTTTATCGCCATCATGTGGCCCACCCTCATGGCCGAGGCCATAGGCTGCTTTGGCTCCGAATCTCCGGTGATGACCAGCGCAATCATCGCCATAGCGGGAACCCTGAACGCCCTGCTCCAGCTTGTTATAGGTTATGTCAACCGTTTTCTGGGGGCCGCCTGGGGTTACCGGAGCTGCCTGATCTACGGACTAATAATGACGGCGTTGATGCTTCTGCTCAAAAATTCCATAAGCCGGAGACAAAAAACGGCAGTTAACCTTTAACCCTTAACGTGGTACAATAGATTATGCGCATCGCGATAGCCCAGATTAATTCCACCATCGGCGATTTTTCCGGCAACCGGGGAAAGATCCTGGACTTTAGCCGGCGAGCCGCCGGCAGGGGGGCGGAACTGATTCTCTTTCCGGAACTGGCGGTCTGCGGATACCCTCCCATGGATCTTCTGGACCAGGACCGTTTTGTGGAAATGAATATCAGAACCATTCGTATGCTTCAGCGGGAACTGCCGCCGGATGCGGCGGTGGGTCTGGGCTTTGTGAACCGGAATCCCTCCTCCCGGGGCAAGAGCCTGGTGAATGTGTACGGCATTATCCTGAACGGGCGGCTTGCCTTTGAACAGGTAAAGACTCTGCTCCCCACCTACGATGTTTTTGATGAGGCCCGGAATTTCGAAGCCGCCCGGAAATGGTCCGTCTTCGAGTGGAAGGGGGAACGCATAGGGGTCGCCATCTGCGAAGATGTATGGCGTGAAACCGCCGTCCCCGGTACTTCCTATCTTCGGGACCCCGTGAGGGAACTACTGGATCAGGGGGCGGGCATACTCTGCGTTCCCTCAGCCTCACCCTATGTGGCGGGAAAGCTCAAGGTCCGCCGGGCTCTGGCAGAGCGGATCGCCCTTCGGGGAAATATCCCCGTTATTTACATCAACGCCGTAGGAGCAAATGATTCTATCATCTTTGACGGCCGCTCCTTTGTGATCGCCCCCACGGAAAAGGCCGGCAGGACCGCCGCGATCCGGAACTATCCCCTGCGGCTGGAGGCCAAGGCTTTTGAGGAAGATCTGTCCTTCTGGGATTCCGGTTCCGCCGTTCCGGAAGATTCGGAAACCGTCCCGGTGGATTCCGAATCTTCCGCCAAAACGAAATATCTTGACGATCCCTTCAAGACGGGCCTTAGCCGCTACGAGCTTGATATTTTAGAAGAGGCCCTGATCATGGGCATTCGGGATTACATGAAGAAGTGTGGATTCAGCCGGGCCCACCTTGGACTCTCCGGGGGTATCGACTCGGCCCTGGTAGCCTATCTGGGGGTACAGGCGGCGGGGAAAGATAATGTCGTCTGTTTCAGTATGCCCTCCCGGTTTTCTTCTCAGGGGTCTAAAGATGACGCCCGGATCCTGGCGGAAAATCTTGGCTGCCGGTACGAAACACTGCCTGTCGAACCGGTATTTAACGCGTACCTTTCAACCCTGGAGGGGGTTTTTGAAAACCGGCCCTTTGACATAGCCGAAGAAAACCTTCAGGCCCGGATCCGGGGAACCCTGCTTATGGCCTACTCCAACAAGTTCAATTCTATGCTTCTCACCACGGGGAACAAAAGCGAACTTGCCATGGGTTACTGTACCCTCTACGGAGACATGAACGGCGCCTTGGGGCCCATAGGGGATCTCTTTAAGACCGAAGTATTCGCCCTCTGCAAACGGATCAACGAGCGGGCCCCAGCGGGCAGGGCGATTATCCCCGGGGCGATTATCGAAAAACCCCCGTCGGCGGAACTGCGGCCCAATCAAAAAGATCAGGACAGCCTTCCCCCCTACGAAGTGCTGGACGAGATCCTCAAACTCTACCTTTTTGAAAACCTCTCTAAAGATGAAATCGTCAAGCGGGGCTGGGACAGCGAATTGGCGGAGCGGATTATCAAAACCGCAGCCAGAGCTGAATTCAAACGCCGTCAAGCGCCGCCGGTTCTCAAGGTTTCCCCCAGGGCCTTCGGCATGGGGAGAAGAATGCCCATCGCCCGGCATATTTATGAGATCTAAGCCGGTTATAACTGCCAGCCGGATTAAACTACCATGGAATTGGATTTTCAAGATAATCCACAAATATGTGCTCTGTTTTCTTCAAACCAGTGGACATTTCGAAAATATGATATGTACTTTTTGAGGGATCACAGGGAGCATTAGGTCCACCCATCTTTGTCCTCATCCATCCTGGATGAACTATCAAAAGCCTCCCCCTATACGGTTTACCAGTTCATCGTAGAAATAACACGCCCCCATGGTCATTGCAGCCTTGGACATGTTATATATAATACTGCTATAACGATCGCCAGATTTGTGAACTTTCTCTAATGTCCACTGCATACTTGCGGAATCTGAGGCGGTACAACACATCACAGTCCCTTTCGTAAACAAAGGATGCAAGGATTGCATCACGCGCATCATACCAACCGCATTAATATTAGAGTTGTTCAATAACTGAAGTTATTGAACAACTTCCGCTTAAAAACGGCAGAATTTCACAAAATGCGAAGTATTTTGTGAAATTCTGCGAGACTTGTGAAGAAACCAACCGGGTTTCTGAACAAGTCCATTATATGAATCTAAGGCTCTCTCAAAATCAGCTTCTTGTACAGGTAATTCATCCTCAAAATGAAATACGCCTGCATTTCTTTACTATTCGTCATTGATGCCAAAACTTGCTTTTTACGCATCTGTGCATAAAACTTCGCCGATACAGAATCCAGTATCAGAGCAAACAATATCAACAACCCCTTTGCTATAATTTGATAATTGGTTTCCACACCAAGCAGGTTCAATCCATTACTGGTCAGTCCGATCACAATTGCACCAAAGACCGTTCCCAATATATTCGTATTACCTGCAAAATCTTGGCTTGATCGGCGTATTGATAGAAAAAATTCCAGGGTCAGGAGAATCACCGCCGCCTGCGGTGTTCCGGGCCGGATTATTGCATTCACAAATCCGGTCAAATTCATCACCAATAATTCCAAGATCCTGGCGATGGTGGGGGATCTTTTTCCCCTTCCTTCTCCCGGTCATTTTCAAGGCCGCCCGGGGTTCCCTTCACTGTGGCCCTGACCACCATGGGAACTATGGCGCCTCTGCTGGGGTACCGGGACTTGGCTCTCCGCCCGGATCGCCATAACCGTATCCCACGCCAACGGTTCCTGCTTCTGGGTGGTAACCAGCTTCGGCGGCATAACCCCCAAACAGGGTTACAAGACCCAAACCACGGTAACCCTGATCAAGGGTATTTGCGGCCTGACGGGGGTCTTTATCCTCTCTCTGATTCTGCGTTAAATTAAACACGGCGTATCCGCCGCAGTACTTGAAAGTCCCGCTGCGGATACCCGGCATTCATGCCGGCGGCCTCCTCCATACCGCCAACATGGAGACCGCAGTATCCGCCGGGCTTTTTTAAGGAGACTTTCCCATGAAGAAGATTATCCTGATCCCCGATTCCTTTAAGGGTACCATGAGTTCCGCCGAGATCTGCTCGATTATGGAGGAGCGAATCCGCTGCTACTATCCCAAAGCGGACATTATTTCCATTCCCGTAGCCGACGGCGGAGAGGGAAGCGTGGATTCCTTCCTGGCGGCGGCGGGGGGTGAGAAGATCACCATCCCCGCCAAGGGACCTTTTATGGAGGACCGTACCGGCTTTTACGGTCTTATCGACGATGGAGCCACAGCGGTGATCGAGATGGCGGCCTGCGCGGGACTCCCCCTGGCCGGCGACAGGCTGCGCCCGGATCAAAGCACCACTTACGGCGTAGGTCAGCTGATTCTGGATGCGGCAAGGCGGGGCTGTAAAAAGATCATCGTTGGCCTGGGAGGAAGCGCCACCAACGACTTCGGCGCAGGGGCCGCCGCGGCCGCGGGGGTCCGCTTTCTCGACGGAGAGGGAAAGCCCTTTATCCCCGTGGGGGGAACCCTCTCCCGGATTGCGTCCATTGATACCGGGGAGCTTCCCCAAGAGCTGCGGTCAGCGGAGATTATCACCATGTGCGATATTGATAACCCCCTCTGCGGCCCCGCGGGCGCCGCCCATGTATTCGGTCCCCAGAAAGGGGCGGACCCGGCCATGGTGGAGATGCTTGACGGCCAGCTTAAAACGGCGGCGGACAAAGTGAAGCAGGAGCTGGGGGTGGATGTCGCCGCCCTTCCCGGCGCGGGCGCCGCCGGAGGCATGGGGGGCGGTATGGCGGCCTTCTTCGGTTCCCGGCTTCAAAGGGGAATAGAAACGGTGCTGGACACGGTACACTTTGACAAGCTCGCCGCAGGGGCGGATTTGGTTTTTACCGGAGAAGGAAAAATCGACGCCCAGAGCCTGCGGGGCAAGGTAGTTATCGGTGTCGCCCGGCGGGCAAAAAAGATGGGGGTCCCGGTGATCGCCCTGGTCGGCGATATAGGGGATAACATTGAGGGAGCCTACGACGAAGGGGTCAGCGCCGTTTTCAGCATCAACCGCATGGCAATCCCTTTCCGGGAGGCCCGCCTCCGCTGCCGGGAGGATCTCGGACTTACCCTGGATAACCTTCTGCGCCTTATCCGCAGCGGATTCTAATACGCAAGAACCTGCCTTTCGGCGGGGGACTTCAAGGCGGGGAGGTTCATTGGAGTTGTTCGAAACCTTCGGTTTTCCGCCGAACAAGTTCATTGACAAAGACGGGAGATTTCGGCTAGAGTAACTAGAGTAAAAAATGTTTTATTATCAAGCGGTCGTCATATAACGGTATTATCCAAGCTTCCCAAGCTTGTGACGCGGGTTCGACTCCCGTCGACCGCTAAAGAATTTATTTTCGGGATAAGGCGGAATTCGAACCGGAGCGTCCCGGGGGAAAGCCAAGGCGCATGCTTGACGGTCAGAGGCGCCGCGGGGCGTTTGGAAGCGGACCAGCAGGGACACCTGCCGCGGAAGCTTTTTTTACCCTTGGTTTCAGGAGTATCCGTGGAAATGATAGCCGGCGCCGATGACGACGGCCGCAGGCTGGACCGGCTGCTCAGAAAGGCCCTTCCGGAGCTGCCCCTTTCGGCAATACACCGGCTTTTAAGGTGGGGCCGGGTACTGACGGAGGGCAGACCCGGCGGAGCGGCGGACCGGATCCGTGCGGGAACGGTAATACGGATCCTGGAGGAAGGGGCCTCCGTAATATGCAGCGGCAAGCGTTCCTCCACGTCCGGTCCGGTCCGGGGAAAAGGCGTTTCCCTGGACATACTTCGGGAAGCGCCGGGGCTTCTGATAGTGAATAAACCAGCGGGGATGGGGGTCCACGGACCTTCCTCCGGCGGGGAAACCCTTGAAACTTTAGTCCGTTCCTTTCTTGCGGACCAACTTTCCCCTTCTCTCTCTTTCAAACCCGGTCCCCTTCATCGTTTGGACAGGAATACCAGCGGGGTTATGGTCTTCTCAAGTTCCCTGGAGGGGGCCCGGCGTTTCAGCGCTCTGATCCGGGAAGAACGGGTAAGCAAAGGCTATATCGCCCTGGTGGAGGGGACCATAAAAGAGGACGAAACCTGGGAAGATCACCTGATTCGAGACAGGTTTCTGGGAAAGAGCTTTACCGCCGAACCGGGAGCCGGAACAAAACGGGCCCTGGCCCGGGTAAAACCCCTGGCAAGGGCCGCCGGTTTTTCCCTCATCTCGCTGGAAATCTCCACCGGCAGAACCCACCAAATCCGGGTTCAGGCGGCGGCCCGGGGGCATCCGCTGGCGGGGGATGTCAAGTACGGAGGCAAATCCCGAAAGGGCGGCTTTCTGCTTCACGCCCATACCCTGGAATTCCCCTGGCCGGGTTCTGCGGGAAGCGCCGGAGAGGAACTGATACGGGTCAGCGCTCCCCTTCCCGGGGGCTTTCGCAAAACAATCGCCGGACTTTTCGGCGCCGGCCTTCAATACCTGGATTTCCCTTTCAATGATGAGTATGTTTGAAATATAATGTTCTGGAATTTCTTTTGGCCCCTGGGAAGGGTTAAAGCCTACGCCCTCGTCGGAGAGAGCGGCACCGGCAAAAGTTTCCGGGCAAAACTTGTGGCCCAGAAGTATGGCATTGACTTCATCATCGATGACGGCCTTTTAATTCGGGACAACCGGATCATCGCCGGCCATTCGGCGAAAAAGGAAAAGACCTTTATGGCCGCGGTAAAGGTGGCGCTCTTCGACGAAAAATCCCGGCGGGACGAGGTGGCCCGGAAACTCCAGACGGAAAAAGTCAGCCGCATTCTCATTCTGGGAACCTCCGAAAAAATGGTAAACAAAATCGCCGGCCGGCTGCAGCTTCCCCTGCCGAAAAAGATTATCAAGATTGAAGACATCGCCTCCCAAGAGGATATTGAAAAGGCCATCAGAACCAGAAAGATCGAGGGGAAGCATGTTATTCCCGTGCCCTCCATCGAAGTAAAACGGAACTATCCCAATATCTTCTACGAGGCGGTACGGATCTTTAAGCGGCAGTCCGCTGCCCTGGGCCCAACCCCCAAGGTACTGGAAAAATCGGTGGTCCGCCCGGAATATTCAAAACGGGGGAAGGTGATTATTTCCGAAGCCGCCCTGAGCCAGATGGTCATTCACTGCGTGGACGAGTATAATCAGAACATCAAGATCAAAAAAATAACGGTGAAAGACGACGATGCGGGCTACCGGCTGGTCATTACCATTGATGTGCCCTACGGAACCCAGTTAAGCGGCAACATGCACGAACTTCAGCGGTACATTATTGACAACATTGAACGGTATACGGGTATCCTGATTGAAGGGGTGAATATCATCATCGATAAGCTGATCCAGTAACCGGAAACAGCCGCCCCGGAATTTTGTTTTTGACGGGAGGATTTAATGAAGAAGCGCCTGACGGTCTTGATCTTTGCGGGGGCGGCGGCTTTTTTCGTTCACGCCCAGGACCGGAACGGCGCCGCCGGTATGGACGCCGCTGGTACGAATACTGTGGGCGTTCATACCGTTACGGCCCGCCGCTACGAGCTTATCGCCGGCAGTTCCGGCCCGGACACGGAGGCCCTGCAGCGGGAGCTTGAACTGCGCTTCGACATCTACAACCGGCTCTTCCGCTTCGATCCGTCGTCGATAAGCCTCCCCCTTAAGGTCCGCCTCTTCCGGGACAAGGAGACCTACGACGGCTATGTGTCGGCCCGGCTGGGGACCCCCAGGGAGGGGGCGGTGTACCTCCACTATAACCAGAGCGAAAGGCGGGAACTGGTTATTCATCTGGGAAGCCCCGAAGCGGCCCGGATGATCCCCGCCCAGGCCTTCCTCCAGTACTTCAGGGCCTTTATCCCTTCGCCCCCTGCCTGGATGAAGGAGGGTTTTACCGTGTACTTCAGCACCCTTGCCGCAGAAACCGGAACCGGGGAGCTTTCCTACAAAGAAAATCTAGCCTGGCTCGAAACGGTAAAGAGTCTTGGGAAAATCGATCTGCAGCGGGTACTCATGGCGGACGAGGGGGAACCGCCGCCGCATCTGCAGCCCCTCTCCTGGTCCCTGGTTTCCTTCCTTTTGAACAGCGGCAGCGAAGACTACTTCAGATCCCTCACCGATTCTTTCATGCTCCTCTCCCCCGGAGCGGCGGCGGCGGAAAACGCTGAGGCGGTGCGGAAACGGCTCTACCTCTGGGCCAGCCCGGAGGCCGTACAGGAGGATTACCTAGCTTACCTGGCTTCCCGCAGAACCTTTGCCGAACTTATCGAAGCGGGACAGCGCTCCTATGCGGAGGGAGATCCCTCCGCGGCGGAATCTTGTTTTTATGAAGCCCTGGAGCAGAGACCCAATCACTATGCCCCGTACTACTACCTGGGGCTTTTGGCCTATGAAAAACAGGGCTACGATACGGCGGAGCAGTACTACCGGTCCGCCCTGCAGTACGGAGCGGACCCGGCTTTGGTTCAGTATGCCCTGGGACTGAACGCCGCCGCCGCAGGGAAGAAGAGCGAGGCCGCCGGATTCTTGGAGGCCGCCGCGGCGGCGGCTCCTGAACGGTACAGAAACCGGGTCAGGGAACTACTCGGCCGGCTTAAATAGTGTCCACAAAATTGGTTACTTTGCGGACAGACTGCAGACTTTAGTCCGATGCATTTTCCCGCCTAAAGGCTGCGAAAATGCGTTTTTTATGGAAGTCTGTCTATAATGTGTCTACATTATAGACAGACACTAAATAGCGGACTTGCCGAAGCGGTGGTTCGACAACCAACCGGACTGTCAGACAAGTCCGGCAGCCGGCCGGCATGGACGCCGCCGGCCTTCCAATTAAAGATCTCCCTTTTTTCTGTGCCGTCTCCGGCGGCGTACTGGTTTCTTTGTTTCCTCGGTATTTTCCCGGACGGGATTTTCCGCGGCGGCGCCTATGACCGCTCCCATCCTCCCCCGTTCAAAGAAACGGAACTTCTTGATATTTATGCCATGCTCGTTGAAGATAAGCCGCACCGCCCTGTCCAGTTCCAGCCGGGGAGGATTCATCGGAAGCACAAAACGCCTTCCCGCCAGAAAGGCGTTTTTATAATTTTCCGCCGTTCCCGCATCCCAGTCGATAAAGTCCTCCAGATAATCCCGAATCAGCGCCGCCAGAGTTTCTCCGCCGCTTCCGCCCGAAGGAATTTCCCCAAGGCCCCTGAGATACCCGGCGCGGAAGGAGGGGTTTTCTTTCATCAATGCCGAGGCGTTAGGCTGCAGGTAAGTATAGAGCCCCAGGAGTTCCAGATTTTCAACTATCCCCGCAGCAAAGGGAGAATGGATGATTTTGAAAATTTCCTCGGTAAGTCTGGAGGGGGAAACCGGCAGCAGAAGACGGGCCTGGCGCTTGATCTTCAACCGCAGGAAAAAGGGCAGCCTGCAGCCCGTGGTAACGGCGTACTTAACGGCCCGGATCATCCGTACCGGATCATCGGTAAAGATTTTCGACAGGGGAATGATGGGCCGTATCTTCCTGTTCCGCAGATCCTTCATACCCCCCACATAATCCACCACTATCTGCCGGCGGGGTTCATAGAAAAGGGCGTTCAGGGAAAAATCCCGGCGGAGCACATCCTCTTCTACGGTTCCGAAGGTATTGCTGGTGGGACCATCCTTTAGGGAACGAAAGGTGGAAACTTCAAAAATTTTGGGGCCGAAGTAGACATGGACCAGCCGGAAACGGCGGCCTATGATCCGGGCATTACAGAAGATCTTCTTGATACGGGAAGGACTGGCGGCGCTGACTATGTCAAAATCCTTGGGCTTCTTCCCCAAAATCAGATCCCGGACTGCTCCGCCTACGATATATGTTTCAAAACCATTTGAACGGAGCCGGTCCGTAATAGAAACCGCATCGGGATCCACGTCGGCAAAATTGATGCCATGCTCATCCTGGGTATAGACAACAGCCTTCTTGATAAGGCCGCCGTTTTTTTCGGCGCCGTAACGGATACGCACAGCAGTTTACTCCGCGGTTTTAGCCGAAGCGGACCGGCAGCGCCGTTCCAGCCAGGAGAGGAGGTTCCCCGTAACCTCTTCCCGGTTCGTTTCGTTCAAGGTCTCATGCCGCGCATCCGGGTAGAGAACAAATTCCAAATCCGCCATACCCAAAGAACGGTAAGCGCTCATCAGAGCGGTGGGACTCTGCCCCATGGCTCCCACGGGATCCGCGGAACCGCAGAAAATATAGACCGGCAAATTCCGGGGTATCCCCTTCATCGCTTCCGGGCTATGTATTTTGGTAAAAGCCCTGACCATGTCCCGGTAAAAACCGACAGAGCAGAGGTTCCCGCAGAGGGGATCCGCAATATAGGCGTCGACTTCCTCTTCATCCCGGGAGAGCCAGTCAAAGAGGGTACGGTTCGGTCTGAAAGGTTTGTTATAGGGACCGTCGGCCATGGCATGGGCCAGGGCGGAACCCCGGCGGCTTCCCTTTAAGGCGGCGATCAGGCCGAGAAGAGGGGCTCCCAGGGTTACCTCCGGGCCTCCGGGCCCCCTGGTCCCCGAGAGGATGCAGCCCGTCAGGCGGGAACCGTACTTTTCAATATAGGCCTGGGCAATAAAGGATCCCCAGGAGTGGCCCAGGAGGAAGAGGGGGAGGCCGGGATATTTTTCGCCGATCTTAGCATTGATAACATCGATATCGGCAACTACCCTGAAAAAACCGTCCCGGTCAGCGCAGTGCCCCAGGAGGCCCCCCCGGCGGGGATCATTTACGGAACTGTCCGCAGTCCTGCCGTGTCCCCGCTGATCCGCCGCCCATACCTCAAAACCCTGGCTGCAGAGCCTTCCGGCCAGGCGCTTGTAACGGAGAGAATGTTCCGCCATACCATGAACGATATGCACCACCGCCGCAGGAGGCTTCGGCGGCAGGGATACCATCCAGCGCCGCAGAAAGAGCTTTGTCCCGTCATCGGATTCCAGCCACTCGCTTGTTTCATCCATAAAACCGATTGTAACCTCATGTCCCCGTTCTGGCAATGACTATCGTCCGGCAAAGCTGTACCGGATCCAAACATACTGAAGCTCCACCGCCGAAGGGCGGACTTTTGGGTATGAACCCGCCGGTAAATCATGGTATAATGAGACTGATGAAAGGGGATCAATTCTTCTCCGCCCGGGTAGAATGCATCGCCCCGGGCGGGGACGGAATCGTGCGCTGCCGGGGACGGAGTTTTTTTATGAGCCTTACTGCGCCGGGGGACCGGGTGGTGGGCCGCCTTTCCGGGGAAGGAGACCGGGCGGAACTGGTCGAACTGGAGGAAGCCTCTCCCCACCGGACCGCTCCGGTCTGTCCGCTCTTCGGCAGCTGCGGGGGCTGTTCTCTTCAACATCTGTCCTACGAATTCCAGCTTGCCGAAAAAGCCCGTATCCTGCAGGAAGCGCTCCGCCGGACCGGAAAGCTTGAAACCCTGCCTAAACTCAAGGTTGTCCCCTCCCCTCCCTATGAATACCGGAACCGGTTTGAATTCCACCGTGTACCATCGCGGACAAACGCCGGAGTCCGCCGCCCGCCGCTGCGGAATATACTTCGGCAAAACTTAAATTCTGAACCCTGCCGCGTAGGACAGTGGCGGGGACAGCTTGTGGGGCTTAAGGGCCGGAAAAGCGGCGTTATCGTTCCTGTGCCGGATTGTCCTGTGGCGGACCCCGCCGTCCGGAGAGCCCTGGGGGAGGGACGGATCCGGCCGCCGCCGGAAAAGGACCGCTTCACCGTATACGGGCGGGGAGATCTTCTGCTCTGCGAGGGGGAAACCCGGAGGGGGACCGTTTCCATTTTGGGAAAGGGTATCCGCATGGACGGGGCGGTCTTTTTCCAGAGTAACGCCATGATGCTGGAGGCCCTGATGGGGGATCTGTCCGGTCTGATTAGGGAAATGGAGGATCTTCCTGCGGCGGATCTCTACGCCGGGGTGGGAACCTTCGCATCCTTCCTGGGGGATCGCTTTTCGCAGCTGGATCTGTTGGAGGAAAACAAACAGGCCCTGATTGTAGCCCGGGAGAATATGGAAAATCTGGCGAAGTCCCGGTCCTCCCGCAGCGGAACTTTCCGCTATTTCCCTATGACCGATGACCGTTGGGTCAAAACAATGGAGGACAAAAAGACGGCCTACGGTTTTGCCGCGGCGGACCCTCCACGGCAGGGACTGTCCCGGGTCATGGTCCAATGGCTGGCCCGGAAAGGTCCCCCGGCGCTGGCTTATATATCCTGCAATCCCGCGGCCCTTGCCCGGGACAGCCGGGAACTGACCGCCGGGGGTTACCGTCTGGACTCGCTGACCTTCTACGATTTCTACCCCCAAACCGCCCATATTGAAAGTCTCGGTATATTTAAAAAGGATTCCTTATGATGAAAGCGCAGACTCTGTTCAGCCTGTTGTTCCTCCTTGCGGCTATGCCGGCCCTGCATTCCCAGACCGGACCCGCGGGAAGCGCTTCCGCCGATGGCGTCACAGCGGAAGCGTCCGCCCCCCCCGGTACGGAGCCTCTCTGGCGGCAGGCTCTGGGTGGGGAAGTTACGGGACTGCCCGCAGTTCAGGCGGAATCGGTGGTGGTGGTCTGCGACGGGGGGACTCTTAAATGCTACAGCCGGACCGGGAGGCAGCTCTGGACCTACTTTGCCCGGGGGCGGCTTGCCCCCTATGTAACCCGTTCCAGGGAGGGGACCAGTTATATCTGCAAAACCAACGGGGCCCTGCTGGCAATTAACCGGGCGGGCCGGGAACTTTGGCAGATCAACCTAGGAAGCCCCATCTCGGCGCCGGTCATAAGCGGCTGGGATGGCCGTATCTTTGTTACCACCAGGGAAAGGCTCTTCTGCTTTACCGCCGCTGGTTTCCGCCTCTGGTCTCTGACGCCGGAAAGTCCCTTTGCCCTGGAACCGGTCCTCAATCTGCGGGGCGGTATAACGGCGGTCCTGGAAAACGGGGAACTGCTGGACATCGATCCCTTCGGGGGGTACCGGTCTCAAAAACTTTCCCCGGCACCGGCGTTTATCACCCCTATGGAAGATGGTTCCGTCCTGAGCTTCTACAAAACCGGCGCTCCGGAACTGATACGCCCGGACGGCGCTGCGGGGCCGAAGCTTCCCGCCCTGCCGGGATTTCCCCTGGCCGCGGCAAGCCGGGGGGACAGGGCGGCCATGGTTTTCCCAAATGGACAGGTTCAGCTTCTCTCCTGCACCGAGGGACGCATACTCTGGACCGGGGAAAGTCATATTGCCGCAGCGGAGGAAACGGAGATGATCTACGATGAGCGGGGAATCTATGTGTTGTCCCGCTCGGGGGCGGCAGGTTTTGCCGGAGACGGCCGCCGGCTTTGGCTCTTCCGGCTCCGGGGCAGTGCTGCCCTTCCCGCCTTCAGCGATGAGGGGCTCCTCTATTCCGGCGGTTCCGACTGGATCCTTTACGCTTATAAGGTAGAAGAACGGATACGGGAGCAGGCCGGATCCCTCTACGGCCCCGCCCCCCTGGGAAGCTACGGCATGGGAAACCCCTTCCCTTCACCCTGGGCGGATTATTACTACCGCTTTGATGAAACCCAACTGCGGCTCCAGCTTTCCCGTATCGCCGGGGACATAACCGAAGGCCGGACGGGAACCCGGGAGCGGGCCTATGCGGCGTATCTTATGGAAACCGCCAGGGGGCTTTCCGAAGGGGCCCTCCCCGCCTCCGCCCCGCCCCCTCTCCGGGAACAGATCGAAGCCCTGCGCCTCCTGGGCTTTCTGGGTTCCCGGGAGACCATTCCCTTCCTGACGGATCTCTTTTACCGGGCCCGGGAACCTCTGATCAAGGCGGCGGCGGCGGAAGCCAGAGGCCGCATAGGGGTCGATCCCGACGGGCTGGCAATCCGGGTCTTTACCTGGGCGGCGCTTCCCCCGGGGGAGGACGAACAGGTTCTGGCCGCCGCAGCCAGAGCCGCCGGCGCCCTCTGCCGCTTTTCGGGGCCCCCGCTCAGCGACGCCGGGGTACGGCTTTTGTCCTCCCTGGCAGCGGATTCCCGCCCCCCCCTGGTACGGCGGGAGGCCCGCCGGGAGATAGACAGTCTGGCTCCCTAAAAAAAACGGCCAAAGATTTTCTGCGGAGGTTACCGCCGCTAATCCCCTGTGGTCCGTATCGCACATGCAGTCTTCCCAGTCCGCCGCGTTTCTGTACGCCTCCGGCGTGACTGGCGGTTTCCAGGGGGTACACATTTCAGCGTTAACCGTACTTTGCCCAATTGCCGCCTGGTTTTCCGGCAATTCCGCTCCGGTAGATTTCCGCCGTCCTTCCGTGATGCCTAAAAATAAAATCCAGCCGAAAAAGCGGATGCCTAATAACTAAAAATCCAGTCCAAAACTATACCAGCCTTATCAGGGAGATAAGGCAGATGAGGTTGGACATGAATA
>JAISMC010000144.1 GCA_031276965.1 Treponema sp. | reverse complement strand
CTGGGGGTTTTGTTGTTTTCCATTTTAAGCAACGCCCTTACGCTGCTCAAAATTTCATCCTATTGGTATAACGTATTTATTGGTTTTATTATTCTGGGAAGCGTTGTTATAAACGCCGTCCAGGAAATTCGGCAGCGGAAAAATATTGTTCGTGTCAGCATAACGGAATAAAGGCTGGAAATTTATGTCAAAGATGCAAGCATTGTTTAATTACCTGAAAAAGCCAAAAAAGGGACAGCAGTTTTCCCTGATTGTTACATTGATTCTTGTATACGTTTTTATGGCTGCCGTCAACGGATCGCGGTTTCTTTCGTTATACAATCTTTCTTCCATGGCGTATCAGCTTCCGTTGATCGGCCTTTTATCAATAGGCATGATGATTTCCGAGTTATCCGGCGGCATTAACCTTTCGATTATCGCCAATACTAATTTTAACGGCATCATTATTTATTTGGTTTTGAACTTTTTAACCCAGGGGAAAATGACCGAATCAAGTCTGCCGTTTATCATTATCGCGGTAGCTGCCGGATTTTTAGCGAGTGCCCTTATCGGCGTTTTTAACGGCCTTTTAATTATAAAACTTAATATACCCGCGATTTTGGCAACCCTTGGGACCATGACTCTATTTCAAGGGATCAACCTGGTTTTAACCAGGGGTTATACCGTGTCGGGTTTTCCTGAAAAACTTATTTTTATCGGCAACGGAACGGTTTTTGGTATTCCGGTTCCGATACTGCTTTTTATTATCGTGGTGGTTATCACCCACTTTATTTTGGATCGTTCTTCTTTTGGAAAAAAACTGTATATGACGGGGGCCAACCAAAGGGCCGGCAAATTCTCCAATATTGATGTTTCAAAAGTGATCATTTTAGAATACGTGCTTTCCGCCTGTTTCGCTTCGGTAACCTCTCTGGTTATGATTGGACAGATGAATTCAGTAAAGGCAAATTATGCCGAATCGTATCTTTTGGTCGCTATTTTGGCCAGTTTCCTGGGCGGCGTAGATCCCGCAGGAGGTTTTGGCAAGTTATCGGGCATGGTTTTGGCCGCCGTCATACTGCAGCTCATCTCAACGGGTTTAAATTTGATGCGTCTGGACCCTTTTGTGATAACCACCATGTGGGGGGCGATTATCATTATTATCCTGGTGGTAAAAGAGTTTACCTCCTTTATCATTGCCAAGATGTCCCGGTTTAGGCGTCCGCAATAATTTAAATTATGCGGGGCGTTTCAAAACCAGCCGGGTTTTGAAAATGGACTTGTTCGACGGAAAACTGAAGTTTCCAGACAACTCCAAGGCATCATTTCCCGTAAAAATACGGCGGCATGTATTTTTGCTGTCTTTTAAAGAGGGTCTGCCCTTGAAAATGTCCTGTTTTATGATAAAACTTGTTATTATATGTTGATTTTCATGTTATAATATGTTAAACTATGATATAGTGGGGTTTGATTCGCAGTACAACTTTGTTGTAGTATGACGCCGGTCAGAACGGCAATTTCCAATACAGCGAAGACATCCGGGAGCCTGTTCCCGGTTTCTTCATTTTCGGAGGCGGAAAATGGGTAGGATATATAATTTTATCTCCTGCGACTGCGGCAATAGTTCCACCCGGGTTATTCTTTGCCGGTTCGACGGGACCACTGTCGATACCAAGGTAATACTCCAGGAACCCAACGAGCCGTTTGTACGGGACGGGTATTTTTATTGGGATATTAAACGGATCTTTTCCTTCCTGAAACAGGGCATAGCCCTTGCGGCCGCGGGGGTGGATCGGATCCATTCCGCCGGCGTATGTACCTGGGGGGTGGATTTTGCTTTTTTTGACAAAGCGGGAAATATGATCTCCGATCCCCTTTCCTACCGTAATACCATAGGGGGGGAAGAATTGGCGAAGCTGCCGGAGGCCGCCCGGGAGGCAATGTTTTACCGGACGGGAATCCTCACGGATAAAATTAATTCTGTCTTTATGCTGAAGGGCATACAGGCAAAGATGCCGGAACTGCTGCGCCGGGGCGGAAAGCTGCTTATGATTCCTGACATATTGAATTATTTCTTTACCGGAAGCCGCTACAACGAAGTTTCGGAAGCCAGTACCACCCAGTTATTGGATGTCCGTACCATGCAATTCAGCCGTGATCAATGTGAAGCTCTGGGAATTGATCCCGGCCTTTTTCATCCGGTAGCCGGGCATGGACAAAGTCTCGGTCATATTCTGCCCGCCATCCGCAGTGAGACCGGTCTGGATTACGATATCCCGGTGATTTGCGTTCCCTCCCACGATACGGCAAGTGCAGTTCTGGGGGCCCCGGTTCAGGAAGAGACTTTCGCCTTTATCAGCGCAGGCACATGGGCGCTGATCGGCCTTCACTGCCGGGAACCGGTAATCACCGAAAAGGTACTGCGCGGGGGATTCACCAACGAAGCCGGCGCCTTTGGCTATATTACGCTGCTTAAAAATTCCATAGGATTTTTTATCATCCAGAAGCTGCACGCCGATTATGCGGCGGAAACGGGACATAAAATTACCTGGGATGATTTGAATGATCTTTCGGAAAGGTACGCCGGACCGGAACGTTTATTTGACGTAAACCACCCGGATTTTTTTAATCCCCCAAATATGAAGCTGGCTATACAGGCCTATCTTGCACGTACCGGTCAGATTAGGGGGGAAGCCGAATGGCCGCTTATTCTTTCGTCGGCGGTTTATTCCCTTGCCGCCAGTTTTTCCGGCGGCCTAAAGGGGGTAATGGAAGTGAGCGGCGTGAATTTCAAAAAAGCCGTAATCGTCGGCGGGGGGGCCCGCAATAAAAAACTTAATCAGCTTGTGGCGGATATTTCGGGTCTCGAGATAAGCGCCTGCGGCATGGAATGCGCTTCAATCGGCAACGCCCTGACTCAGGCGGCTTTTGCTTGTAAAGGTCTTGATTATGTGGAGCTGCGCCGCATTGCCGCCGCAACGGCTGGTACGGAGTTTTATGTGCCGCGGCAGGACCGCGGTGCGTTGCTGGAAACATACAAAACATTGCAATTGTCAACATAGCGGGAAGGAGAAGATCATGTATAAAAAATTAATATTGGATGCGGGGATCAGGATGCTTCATTCGGGACTGACGGTGGAAACCTGGGGTAACATCAGCGTCCGGGACCCCAAAAGCGGGCTTGTTTATGTTACCCCCAGCGCTATGAAATATGACGATCTTTGTGAAGATGATATTGTGGTGATACACCCGGACGGAACCATAGCCGAAGGTTCCCGTAAACCCACAATCGAAAAGGATCTGCATCTGGGTATTTACCGGACCCGTCCCGAAATAAACGCCGTGGTGCATACCCATCCTGTCTATTCACAGGTCTTTGCGGTGCTTCGGGAAGATATTCCTCCCATTATCGATGAGGCCGCCCAAATCCTGGGAGGAACCGTCCGCTGTGCAGAGTACGCGCTGCCTGGTTCCCCCGAACTTGCGAAATACTGTATGGAAGCCCTGGGAAAAACGGGACGGGTCTGTTTACTGGCAAACCATGGCGCCGTTTGTCTTGGGGCTGACATGGAGGCGGCTTTTAAGGCTGCCGCGGTTCTGGAAATGACTGCGCAGATTTACCAGATGACCCGCTCCATAGGTAAACCGGTAGTTTTAGACTATGCTCTGGTGGCCGTTATGTTTGATTTTGCCAGTCATCATTATGGGCAGGGAAATACAAAAAACATTACGCCGGGGGGATCTTGTTAAAAAAACTACCCTATGTACGGCGGAAAAAAATTCTGGATATTCTGAAACAAAATGATTTTGTCGATCTTCGGCACCTGTCGGAACAGCTTGAAGTATCGTATATGACTATCCACCGTGACATAGAAGAACTTGAACGGACCGGGGAAGTATCCCGGGTATACGGCGGGGTAAAAATATCCGGCGGGGAAGGAAAGACAGGGGAGGGAGTGTCTTTTCCTTTTAAGCTTAGTACGGATCTGACCATTGAAGAACGTTTTAACGAACTGATTGAAAATAAACGGATGATTGCAAAAAAGGCCGCTTCCCTGGTGAGGGAGGGGGATATCATCGGCATGGATCCAAGCACCACGACCCTGCATATGTGCGCTTACATCGGCGACATGAATATAACGGTGTTTACCACCAGTTTGATGGTGGCTCTGCAGCTTTCATCTTCCCCCAGGGTAAAAATTATTTTGACCGGCGGCCTGCTTCGAAAACCGTCTATGTCGCTGCGGGCATTTAATCCCCAATTTGCCGATTTGGGTATTCGCCTTAACAAATGTTTTTTATCCTCTAAGGCCATTTCTTTTAGGGACGGCCTTACGGATCTGACTATTGAGGAGCCGGAATCAAAACGCTTGCTGGTAGGACATTCCACGGAAACCTTTGTTCTTGTTGATCATACCAAAATCGGGAATGCAGCAAACTACCGGGTGATAGATTTTTCAGAGATGACCGCCATTATTACCGATTCGTCAAAAATGCTGAACCAGGATCAATTAGACTGTCTTGATAAATACCGGGAACATAAGGTGCGGATAATCTTTTCGGATGAATGACGGCCCATTGCTGCCGGAGCGCCTAAAACCCGCCGATCCGGCGCCGGTTCTGTGTGCCATATCTGAATCTGTTTGTGCAGATCTGTGGAATATCAGCCGCCTTCACCGGAAGAACGGGTTTTTATACAGAAGCGGGGGAAGCCGGAAGCGGCTGCCTCCGGCTCCCCTGTACCGCCGGCGTTAAAACACGACGGGTTCCGCTTCCTCCAGCACCGGGATTTCCGGTATCGTTTCGGGGGATGCCATCGCGGCGGCGGTTTCGGCGGTTTTTCCGGCGTCTTCCTCTTTTTTAAAGTCCGGGCGGAATTCCACATGTTCCGCCACGATGGTAACCTTGGAACGGAGTTTCCCCTCGGAATCGTTCCAGCGTTCCTGTTTTAAGCGGCCCACCACCCGGACTCCCCGGCCTTTGTGGCCCTTACTGTAACAGGCCTCAGCCAATTTCGCCCATGTTTCTACATCGAAAATGCTTACCTCTTTTTCCAAACCGGAATCTTGTCTAAAGAAACGGTTGGAGGCAAGGCTGAAGGTACAGAGGGGTGTTCCCTTAGGGGTGGTACGGAACAGGGGGTCCCGGACCAAATTGCCTTCGATCAAGATTGAGTTGAGGTTATTCATAGTTTCTCCCGGTAATTAGTATGCGGCAGTCAACGAACGCCGCATCATGAAAGATCCGCCGGATCTTCCATGATACCTTTAAAGGGAACGGCGGTTCAGGGCGCTTCAGCGGGGGGCTTTAAATTTTTTCGTTCATCATCAGTTTTACGATATACAGCCGGATGTAAACGCCCAGGGCGTTTTTGTCGCTTATCTGCATGAACGACGGGGTCTCAAGGATCTTGTCGGCCAGGGTATCGATAAAATTGATGGTTACCTTGCCGTTATGCTGGAGCCGCAGGGTATGGCGCAGCCGGTCCCGGACGAGGAGGTTGACATCTTCTATCAGATTCTGGCGGGCCTTCTTGTTAAGCAGCTTGCTCCAGCGGGAGGCCGTCTCCGCCAGGCAGGAATCCAGGGTCTTTCCCCGGGGCACATAGACTGCGGCAATCTTCCGGATGACTTCACCGTTGTCCTTAAACTCTTCCCCGGCCTCATCTTCACCTTTGTCCGCGTCCCTCTTTTGGAGGCGCCGCTGTTTCAAGTTTTTGAAGAAGGCCAGTATGGCGGTGATGAAGGGAAGGTTGTACCAGAAGGGGAGCATAATCCGGGCGTCGGCCAGAAGGTCCTTTCGCTTTGCCAGAAGGAGCACGCTCAAGGGAATCAGCACGCCCTTGTTAAAAAGCCGGGAGGATTCATTGATTGCCTGATTCCGCTCAAGCTCCTCACAGGCCATGTAGAGCTTCTGATCCTGCAGTACGGCAGTAAGGCCAGGCGTCAACTCGGCGGTATACTGGGAGAGGAGCCTTTCAAATTCCCTGTCACTGTCCATGGCGGCTTCCCGGCGGTAGGATTTTAACAGGCCGCTCCACCGTTTTAAGATCGCCTTTTTTATCTTCGGCCTGGCGTCAACCAAGAGCCTTGCGCAGAGAAGGAGAAGCTTGCTCTTCTTGACAAAACTTTGCCCGCCTTCCTTCTCCCGGATAACCAACAGCGCCGGCAGGGCATTCTCCTCGTGTTCCGTGATCTTGGTTCGTATATAGTGTTCCAGTTCATCCCGGGAAAAGCGGCCCAGCAGGGGGACGCCTTTGCTGTCGCTGAAACCAACAATATCCTCCAGGGTAAACAAGTAGGGGGACCTGTCCAGTCTAAGCTCCAGCTCCTTAAAGGCCAGTTCCTTTTCCCGCCGTCTTACCGCCAGGGTCTTAAAAAAATTGTTCAGGTTTTCGATGATGTAAACCGCCTGGAGAGCGGCGCTTTCTTCGGACAGGAGTTCCTTCTTTTTTTTGATGTCGGTCCTGACGGAATTGCAGAGAAAGGCCCAGAAATAATAAATGAAGTCCCCCGGCGTCATCATGGCGCTGGTACAATCCAGCGGCCTGATGAGGATCCGGTTAAACATATCCTTAAGCTGATTTTCCTTTCCCGGAAACTGGATGCCGAGTTTATGCTGAAGATATTCCCTGTTGCCGTGGCTGCGGAGATAATTCCTGAGCTTTAACATAGCCGCATCTATAAGGGTCTGGGGAATCATGCTTTCCAGGACCAGAATGCCCCCTGCATCCCCGGGAAGAATAATTTTGACGATGGGATTTCCGGGCTTCTCCGGGGGCCGGGATTCCTCCAGATATGCGTTAAAATCAGACTCCAGGTATAGAATCCTCATCTGGTCCTGCGGTATGGTAATCTGCAGTGACGCCTCATCGGGGAAAGGCCTGTCTGCGGAATCGTCAATAGACCGGTAAGCCGCTTTGACCAAATCGGTATAAAAGTGATGCATAAAGATGTGGGTTCCCGACTCATTGGTCCGAAGCTCGCATTTATTTTCCCCCGCTATGCGGGATAATTCGGCCCAGACCTTCGCTCCGGTATCGTTGATCCAAACGGTCCATTCAGGCTCTTCCTCCATGCGGCGTTTGGCATGTTTTCCCAAGGTATCGATGAAGGCATTGATATCAACATAGGGAGAACGGTTCTTCTTGGTATAGTTGACTAAGATGTTATAAAGCTCGGTCCGTTGAGGCATATTCCCATGGTATCCTGGAATGTGAAAAACGGCAAGTTACGGAGCCCGCCGTATACGCTTCCGCGGAAGGCACCGGGACTGCAGTCCGTGGTATTATAATCGTTCAAAATATGGTAAGTTATAGGGGACATTACGGCGGACATACCGGCTTTTAGAGGGGAGCAATGTTTAGTTGGAATTTGATGAAGGAAAAGGCGGCGGAAACCGCCGGACGGGAGCCTTCGCTGAAGGCTTTTCTCCAGCCGCTGATTATCGAACAGCCCGATTTTCAGCATTCCCTGGCGGCGCTTCTTGCGAACCAGTGTATTTTTCTGCATGAGCGGATAGATCTGTTTCAGAATGTGCTGGACATTCTGCAAAAGGATAAAACCATCGTCGAGTATGCCATATGGGATCTAGTGGCGGTGGTGGACAAGGATCCCGCAACTCAGGATTTTTTAGTCCCCTACCTCTTCTACAAGGGCTACCATTCCCTGGAACTGTACCGTATCGGTCATAGTTTATGGAATGAGGGCCGATCCTATCTGGCCTACTATATCCAGAGCCGGGTTTCCCAAATGTACGGCGTGGACATTCATCCTGCGGCAGTCATTGGCAAAGGGGTTTTTATCGATCATGCCACGGCCCTGGTGGTGGGAGAGACCGCCGTCATAGAAGACAATGTGTCGATTCTGCACCAGGTAACCCTGGGGGGAACCGGCAAAGAAACGGGAAAGCGGCACCCCACAGTACGGAGGAACAGCCTTTTAGGGGCGGGTTCTACTATACTGGGGAATATCGAAATAGGCGAAGGGGCCGTGGTCGGCGCCGGAAGCGTGGTGCTTCATCCCGTTCCTGCCCATACCATAGCCGCCGGGATTCCGGCGGAGAACAAGGGGCGGGTAAAGGTTGAAACCCCCTCCAACACTATGAACCAGATGTTTGACACCTTATTTTAGGACTGCGCCGTCAACGCTGGCAAAATACCCCGCCCCTGGGGACGGGGAAGCTCATTCCCGGCAAGTCTTCCAAAAGAATGTGGATTTCATTAAGAAACCTGCGTTCTTTGCTGTTTTTAAGCGGCTATTGGCGAACCTTTGGTTTTGACGGAAACTAAAGGTTTCGAACAATCCTATTCTTCCCAAAGCCAGGTTGAAAGGTAGCGTTCCCCCGTGTCAGGAAGGATCACCACGATGGTCTTGCCTTTGTTTTCGGGCCGTTTGGCGACGGTCAAGGCCGCTTCCAGGGCGGCGCCGGAGGAGATGCCAATGAGGATGCCCTCCTGTTTCGCCGCCGCCCGGGCGATATTGCCCGCCCTTGTCTCATCGGTCTGGTATATTTCGTCCACAATCTTGGGATCGTAAACCCGGGGAACAAAGCCCGCGCCTATGCCCTGAATCTTATGGGGGCCGGGGCTGCCGCCGGAGAGAACCGGGGAACCGCCGGGTTCCACCGCGATAACCTGCACCGAAGGCTTTTTCGATTTAAGATATTTCCCCGCGCCGGTGATGGTGCCTCCGGTTCCCACCCCGCCGATGAGGATGTCGATCTTGCCGCCGGTATCGTCCCAGATTTCCGGCCCCGTGGTCTTTTCGTGGATCGCCGGATTGGCGGGATTGTCAAACTGCTGGGGGATAAAGGAATTTGGGGTAGCCGCAGCCAGCTCTTCCGCTTTGGCTATGGCGCCCTTCATGCCTTTGGCCCCTTCGGTCAGCTCCAGCTCCGCCCCCAGGGCCTTAAGGAGTTTCCGCCGCTCAATGCTCATGGTTTCGGGCATGGTCAGGATAATCCGGTATCCCTTAACAGCCGCCACAAAGGCGAGGCCTATGCCGGTATTGCCGCTGGTGGGTTCGATAAGGACGGTCCCCTTCTTGATCCGCCCGTCCTTTTCCGCCGTCTCGATAAGGGCGAGGGCAATCCGGTCCTTAACGCTGTGCAGGGGATTAAAACTCTCCAATTTGGCGTATACCGCTGCTTCACTGTCATTTAACCGGTTAATTTTGACGATAGGCGTTTTCCCTATCAGATCCGTAATTTTTTCCGCTCTTGCCATCAAATTCCTCCTAATAATTCTTAGTATTTACATAGGATTATATGACATTATAAAAATCTTGTCAAGATAAATAATAGCTTTTTTTATAAAAATGGAACAGCGCGGAAACGCGTATGGTGGAAACGTATATATATGCAATAAAACGCATAAAAATGCACATTTACCTTCCCGTTTTGTTGACAGGGGAAAAACTAAGGGGGTATACTTCCTCTTCGGGAGCCCGGATACAAAATGCGGCTCCTTTTTGAGGAGGAAAAAATGACAAATTTGAAACGAATTGCGCTGCTGGTTCTGATTTTTGCGGTCCTTGCCGTTCTTGTCTTTACGGCGTGTTCCAAAAAGACAGGGGAGCCGGAGGGACTGACCATAAAGCCCGGAGTGCTCAGCGTCGGCATGGAAATTGGGTATCCCCCGATGGAGTACTATGACACCGACGGCAAGACCCCCATCGGCTTTGACGTGGCGCTGGCAAAAGCCCTGTCCGCCAAGCTGGGCCTCGAATTTGAATATCTGGATACCGCCTGGGACGGGATCTTCGCCGGGGTCGATACGGACAAATACGACTGTATTATCTCTTCGGTTACCTATACAGAGGAGCGGGCGGCCATGTTTAATTTTACCAAACCCTATGTGGCCAACTCCCAGCTTCTGGTGGTGCATAAAGATTCCAGGGTCAAACCCAAGTCTCTGGAGGAGGTACAGGGGCTCAGGCTTACCTATCAGGCCGAGACAACCTCGGACGAGCTGGCTGCCAACTGGATTGCCGGGACCAAGGCCGAGGTCCAGGTTTTTGAATCCGACAAGGTGATGAACTGTTTTGACGAGCTTACCCTAAACCGGGTGGATGTTATCCTGGTGGACAGTGTGGTGGCCGCCGAATACCTTTCCAGGCCGAATAATCCCTTCGAGATTACCGCCGAGGTAAGCAACGATGAGGTGCTTGCCATCTGTCTTAAAAAGGGCAATGACGCCCTTACGGAGGCGCTGAACAAGGCCCTGGACGAGCTCTATGCCGACGGTACGTTAAAGAAAATTTCGATGGACGTTTTTGGAACCGATGTGGTTTCTTCGGTAAGATAACGAAGCGGCAGACAGGCCGGAGAGGGTTTTCTATATGCCATAATCCGTATACATTGGACTTGTTCGGCATCATACGGATTATGGAACCGGTGTTTTGCGTGCGTGCACGGCCGGTTCTTTGTAATGGCAGGAAATTCCTCCCGGCTTTTTCCGTTTTTGAAAACAGTCAAACTCGAAAGAGGGGTAACGGTATCGATGTTCAGTTTATGTGAAGGCAATGTTAATTATAACGATTTTCCGTTATACCGGAAACGCTGGTTTGTTCTGACGCTGTTCTCGGGTGAATTATGGCTGGCCATATTGCTTTACTATCTGCCCTTTGGGTTTTACGGCGTTTTTTTTACCAGCCGGTATGTCCAGATAGCGGCGCTCTGTATTTTCTGGGCCTTCTTTCTGGGGATTTTTTTTACCGGGGACATATACGCCTTCCGAAAGGGCCGCGTTTATAAGCTTAAACAAAAAGTCCTCTTTGTACTTCTGCTTTTTTTGATTTTAATTGCCATCGCCGCCCTAATAGCCGTATTGACCGTTGCGGTTTGGCCCCGGGTTCCCGGGGGAATGCAGGCCTTTTTGCAAAAGATTGCCGTCTGGGTAATCCAGTTAGTAGAAGGTTCCAAGATTACTATATGGCTTACGATTCTGGCGGTTTCCGCGGGGCTGATCTTGAGCCTTTTTCTGGCTCTGGGCAAGATGTCAAGGAAGCGGTGGATCAACAGGATCTGCAGCGCCTATGTTTTCTTTTTCCGGGGTACGCCGCTTTTAATGCAGCTTTATTTTATCTACTACGGCCTTCCCCAGATTGCCCTCGTCCTGACCATCAACAACCGTTTTATTGCGGCCTTTATCGCTTTTAGCCTTAACTCCGCGGCCTACTGCGCCGAGATCATCCGGGCGGCCATCCTCAGCATCGACAAGGGCCAGTTCGAGGCCTCCAAGGCCCTGCGCCTTTCCTACGCTCAGACCATGCGGCTGGTCATCGTCCCCCAGTCCATAAGAAGGCTTATCCCTCCGGTGGGAAACGAATTTATTATGATGCTCAAGGATGCTTCCCTGGTTTCGATTATCGCCCTGACGGATATAACCAAGGTAACCCGTTCAATTTCATCTTCCACTGCCTCGGCCATGGTATATATACCGGCCATGATTTTATATTTGATTATCACCGCCGTCTTCACCTTTATTTTCCACAAAATGGAAAAGAAATATTCGGTGTATGTATAGGCCAAGCGGTTTTTTGAGTCCTGTTCTGGAGCAGCGTCATGTCAATGATTAAGACCGTCGATATTTGCAAGACCTTTCATACCGCCGGGAGAATGCCCCTTGATGTATTAAAGAATGTTTCTCTTACGGTGGAACAGAAAGAGGTGGTCTGTATTATCGGGCCCTCGGGGGCAGGGAAGTCAACCTATCTGCGGACCCTCAACCGGCTGGAAAAAATAGACAGCGGTAAAATCTATGTGGAAGATAAACTCCTCTTTGATTGCGTCAACGGGGTGAATACCCTCAAGATACATCACAATGAACTGAACCAGGCTCTGCTGGAAGTGGGGATGGTGTTTCAGAGTTTCAACCTCTTTCCCCACAAAACGGTAATAGATAATCTTATCCTTGCTCCGGTGCATGTAAAAAAGCTCTCCGTAGAGGAGGCCCGGGCAAAGGCCAAGGTCCTTATGGACCGGGTTGGTTTGGCCGACAAGGTAGACGCCTATCCCTCCCAGCTTTCCGGCGGCCAGCAGCAGCGGGTCGCCATTGCCCGGGCTTTGGCCATGGAACCCAGGATCATGCTCTTTGATGAACCCACTTCCGCCTTGGACCCGGAGCTGGTAGGGGAAGTCCTTGGTGTTATGAAGAGCCTTGCCCAGGCAGGGATGACTATGCTGGTAGTAACCCACGAGATGGGTTTTGCCCGGGAAGTGGCGGACAAGGTGGTTTTTATGTTTGAAGGCGCCGTACTTGAGGTGGATCGCCCGGACAAGATATTCACCAACCCCGCTAACGAAAGGACCAGACAGTTTCTGCAAAGCGTTCTGTAATAGACTTGTCAGGGAATTCCGGTTCCCGGACAAGTCCAATGGGCGTATACGGTCCTGCCCGCAGATGCCGGACCGGTCTTGAAGGTTATATTTCTGAACAGGGCGGATCTCCGCCGGGAGTCCTATGAAGGTATTGTGAAGTTTTGGTCTTTGACATTGGAACGAACCGCGGCCGGGTCATTTGGGCGGAATTTGATGGCCGCAGCATCAGTCTCCGGGAAAGTCTATTGGGATATTCTGCGGCTTACCGGTAACATCGAACAGGAGATATGGATCTGTGAAGGCCGGCCGGAAAGCATGGGCATTGATACCTGGAGGTGGATTTTGGGCTTCCGGACGGGAGCGGGGCCCTGTTCTCCTGCCCGGAATTACCGGGAGGATGTGTTTAACAGGGAGAACACGGTTAAGGCCATTGCCTTTTGGGGCGGCGAATTGCTAATCTTCCGGAAAACCTGTTTGGCGAACCTGGTTTATAATCCCCTCTTCAGGCTCTACAGAATGAAAAATGAGGAAGCGTCAAGGCGGGGAGATTTATTCGCAGCAGGGTTAAAATCAGCGCCCCGGTTAAACTGTCATGGCTTCCCGCCGCCGTCATAGCTGTATCGTATGGTTTCCCCTCCCCTGTACCGGGTATTCTCTCTTCACAGGCGTTCTTGCGCTGTCTTTATCATCCTAAAAGGTGAAGTTCCGGCCCAGGTTGTGGTAATTCTGCGATTCTGCTATAGTTATCCGGTACTCAACTTTTTTAAGGAGGAACGAAGAATGAATAAAAGGTTTTTTGTTTTTATGCTGGCCTGCGTTGTACTGCTTACGGGCGCCGTACAGGCGTATGCCAAGGGCGGCGCAGCCAAGGACCCGGTGTATACCATTGCCACGGATACCACCTTTGCACCCTTTGAGTTCCAGGATGCAAGCAGCAATTATGTGGGGATTGATATTGAGCTCCTTGCGGCCATCGCCGGGGATCAGGGATTTGCCTATGATCTAAAGCCCCTGGGGTTCAGCGCCGCCGTGGCGGCCCTGGAGTCCAGCCAGGCCGACGGGGTTATCGCGGGAATGAGTATCACCGGCGAACGGAAACAGAAGTACGACTTTTCCCAGCCCTACTATGATTCCGGGGTGGTAATGGCTATCCGGTCAGATAACAACAGTATCAAGGGTTATGCGGATCTGGCGGGAAAGCGGGTCGCGGTTAAGACCGGCACCGAGGGAGCGACCTTTGCCGAATCCATCGCGGAGCAGTATAAATTCACCCTGGTTTACTTTGATGAATCCCCCTTTATGTACGAGGAAGTCAAATCGGGCAATTCCGCCGCCTGCTTCGAGGATTATCCCGTTATGGGCTACGGAATCTCCCAGGGGAACGGCCTTAAAATGGTAACCGATATGGAGCGGGGTTCCTCCTATGGTTTTGCGGTGCTCAAGGGGAAAAACCAGGATCTGCTCAAGATGTTTGATCAGGGCCTTATCAATATAAAGCGCAATGGGGTCTATCAAAAGATCCTGGATAAGTATATTGCTACTAACTAGCAGGAATAGGACGCAGGCATGGATTTTGCGGGGGTAATGCGGGATGTCTTTCCTCTTTTATTGCGGGGAATGGTCATTACCGTGGAGACAACGATACTGGCCCTGATTCTAGCAGTTTTTCTTGGGCTCTTTGCCTGTCTTATGGGCCTCTCGAAGATCAAAATCCTGCGTTTTGCCGCCCGTGTTTATATCTGGGCTATCAGGGGTACCCCCCTTTTAGTCCAGACCTTTTTTGTCTACTTCGGCGTGCCCCAGCTTATCCAATCTCTGGGCATCAACTTCAGGCTTTCCCCTCTGGCGGCGGGGATCATCACCCTGAGCCTCAATGCCGGAGCTTACATTGCCGAAATTTTCCGGGGCGGCATTCAGGCCATCGACAAGGGGCAGATGGAGGCCGCCAGGAGCCTGGGCTTCTCCCATTACCGGGCCATGTTTAAGGTTATTCTGCCCCAGGCGGTGCGGATTTCCATTCCCGCCCTGGTTAATCAGTTTATCATCAGCCTCAAGGATACTTCGATTATTTCGATTATCAGCCTGGGGGAAATTGTATACGAAGCAAAGATCTATATAGGCAGGACTATGCAGTCCTTCGCTACCTGGACCATTGTAGGTTTAGTGTATTTGATAATCATCTCCGTTCTTTCTCAGATCTCCGCCCATATTGAAAAGAGGCTCGATTATGGAAAACGCTAATGCTTCCGCCAACGTAAAGGTCAGCGTCAAGGATCTGCACAAATCTTTTAAGAAGCTTGAGGTGCTCAAGGGTATCAGCATGGAGGCCTGTGAAGGAGATGTGATCTGCGTTATCGGCCCCTCCGGTTCGGGGAAATCTACCTTCCTGCGCTGTATCAATATGCTGGAAAAGCCCAGCTCGGGTACGGTGATTGTAGACGGCTGTGAGATGACCAGTTATAAGGTGAATCTGAACAGGGTGCGCAGAAATATAGGCATGGTGTTTCAGCAGTTCAACCTTTTCCCCCACATGACTGCCCAGCGGAACATTATGTTCGCTCCGGTGGAATTGAAGGTGATGCGCCGGAAGGAGGCCGAGGAAAATGCCCTGGAGCTTCTAAAGCGGGTGGGCCTTTCGGATAAGGCCGGCGCTTATCCCTGGCAGCTTTCCGGGGGCCAGCAGCAGCGGGTGGCCATTGCCCGGGCTTTGGCGATGAACCCTGATATTATGCTCTTTGACGAACCCACCAGCGCCCTGGATCCGGAGATGATCGGCGAGGTGCTGAACGTTATCAAGGAATTGGCCAGGGGCGGGATGACCATGATCATCGTAACCCACGAAATGAATTTTGCCCGGGAAATTGCCGGCCGGGTCCTCTTTATGGAAGACGGGATGATTCTCGAGTCGGGGAGTCCCGAAGTGGTATTTCAAAATCCCAAAGAAGAACGGACCCGCCAGTTTTTGAAGCTGGTCAGTGTCTAAAGGGGATGTCGCCGTAACGGCCCATGTTGTTCCAGTAGGTAAGGCCGCCCTTTCCGGCCCGGCGTACCCCTTCGGCTTCGCGGAGTACATAAAGGGGGCTGTAGTACGCATTGTCAAAAGACACGTTAAGATGAAAAGCCTGCGCATAGGGCCTGACCACAACCTGGCCCCGGGCTATGCGGCGGGTCCGCAGGGTTCCCTGATAGTAGATCCGGTAGGGACGCAGCTCCGCCGGATACTGGGCGAGAAAGCCCTGCTGAAAATGGCTGGGATAGTACATGGGACAGATTACATCCACATAGGGGGCCAGGAGTTCCACCTCCTGCCCGGTTCTGGCGCCGGTGCGATACCAGCCGTTGGCGCCGTAAATATCAATGGAAATGGGGGCGCGTATCCGGAAACGGATATGCCGCAGGAATGAATGGATGGCGCTTTCCATGTCCATGCCGGGGTTCTGCCAGCGGTATTGGGCGCCGGCCAGATTTACTCCATCGGTGGGAAAGCGGATATAGTCAAACTGAATTTCGTCAAAGCCCCGGTCATGGAGTTCTTCCGCCACGGCGGCGGTATACTCCCAGACCTCTTCGGAATAAGGATCCACCCACTGTTCGTCATAGTTCACCGCTTCCCCGTCAACGATCCGGTAACCTGTCCAGGGCCGGTTGGCCGTCCGGTCCCAAACTGCATATTTACCCCCTTCCTTCAAGGCCAGTTCCGGATCCTTGAACACCACCACCCGGGCTACGGCATAGATATCCCGGCTGTGCATATCCCGGAGAAAGGCATCGATATCCACAGGCCTGAAAACCCGGCCCTTGGCGCTGATCTCCGGATTTTTTGGACTGAACCGGAGCCGGCCGTAGTCATCCTTCATGTCGATCACAATCATGTTGAGGTTCCGGTCCTTGATCAGATCCAGGTAGGGCTTGAGGCTGAGCGGGTCCAGGGCATGATCCACCGGCAGGTAAAGTCCCGTTTTGTCCGCCGCCAGCGCGGCCGCCCCTGTACCCGCTCCTGTTCCGGCATGACCGCCGCCGGCGGGAATGCCGGCGGCAGCATCCCTGCCGGCGGCTTCATCCAGAAGCCACAGTTCCGAAAGATGGATCGCATCTTTGTTATAGAGGAAGCTCTTCTCCCGTATCACCATACTTGTTGGGTTAAGGCCGCTGTTGGAACGTATACTCCGGATGAAACGCTGCAGATCCGGCCTGAACCGCCATGGCGGCATTTCCGCCGGCATGGACGCCGACGGCATGGATGCCGACGGCATGGACGCCGATGGTGCGGATACCGCCGCTCCGGGCCGGAATGACAGCTCCGCTATGGCTCCTTCCCGGACAAATCGCAGGGTTTCCTTTCCCGCATCCAGGGAATCTACGGCGCCGAAACCGGCGGCGTCCCGCCAGAGGAGCGTAAAGCGTTTCCGTTCCCAGTCGAGCTGGTATATGCGCCGCCGAAAACTTTGAGAGGCAAAGACGGCGATTTCCCCCGTACCGGTGCGGACTGAGGCAATATCCGAAACTTCGTCGGGTTCATTCGTGGTTTCCAGTTGTTCAAGCCCCTCGTTTAGGGGTGTCCACTGGGCTCCCGGCCTGCCGGGGATCAGGTAATGGACGCCGTAGGTTCCGTGGGACATAAAGACCGCCAGTTCCCTGGTTTCCCCGGAACCGGCGGGCATTAAAGCGGTGGAGACCGCCTTGATACCGTTGATCTTGTAGGCCGGGGCCCCTAGGTCCTCCCAGCTCCGGCCCGTATTCCGGGAAAGAAAAACCCGGCCCCCGGCGGCGCATACCATGACGGCCGGATCCGCGGGATCGATTTCCAGGTCCTTAATTTCATGCACAACCCTGATAAAACTGACCCCCGTATTAAAGGGAGAGACCGCCGCCGCATCGTAGACTTTGAGGGTTTTTACCGGCAGTCCCCGGTTCCGCCCCTCCCAGCGGCGCAGATCCGCCGAGACCAGAATCCCCCGGTCGCTGACTATGGCCCAGTAGGTTTCGCTCTTCAGCACTTTCCGCACCTGCCCTCCGGTCCAAAGAGGTCTGGCGATACCAAAACGGTTTATGCCGTAAAGACCCTTGCCGGTTCCCGCGATAACGGGCCAGCCGTTGTAGAAGTAGTTCCCCTTTTTTTGAATAGTGATGACTGCGGCAAAGGTTACGCTGATACCCAGGCCAATGGTAAAAACGGCGGCGAAGATGAGGGGCAGTCCCGGATGTCTTTTGGTCATATCAGAAACCCTAATCCAAAACGGCAAGTATTGGAAGGCCGGGCCGCCTGCGGAGGCCGCTGATCGAAAAGCCGGGATCATTCTTCGGGACTTGCCTTGGCCGGGGCCCTGGGACCATAATAAAAGTATGGAAAGGACCTTCGGCATTCTGACCGCAGGGGGGGATTGTCCCGGCCTGAACGCCGCCATCCGCGGAGTGTGCCGGGCCGCCTATGACCGCTATCAAATGAACATCCTGGGGATTGCCAGCGGATACCGGGGGCTTATCGACGGAGACGTGCGGCAGCTAAAGCCCGAAGATTTTTCCGGTATTCTGACCAGGGGGGGGACCATCCTGGGAACCAGCCGGGAGAAGCCCTTTAAGAACCGGCCCGGCGCCTTTGACAACGAAATGGTAGAAGGCAGGGTGGCGGCGATAAAGGAAAATTACCGTAAATTCAAGCTGGACTGCCTGGTGGTTGTGGGCGGAAACGGTACCAATACTACGGGCTATCTTCTTGCCCAGGAGGGGCTTAATGTCCTGGGGCTTCCCAAAACCATTGATAATGACATAGTCGGTACTGACCGGACCTTCGGGTTTCATTCCGCCCTGGCCATTGCTACCGAAGCCATAGACCGGCTCCACTCCACCGCCCAGAGCCATAACCGGGTAATGGTCATTGAACTTATGGGCCATAAGGCCGGCTGGCTTGCCCTCTCCGCAGGAGTTGCCGGGGGAGGGGACGTAATCCTCATTCCGGAGATCCCCTACGACATTAAAGCCATAGGCCGGCATCTGATAGCCCGTTCCCGCAGCGGGAAAAGTTTTTCCATTGTCGTGGTTGCTGAAGGCGCCCTGTCGGCGGAAGAGGCGAAGATGGAAAAGAAGGAGCGAAAGAAACGGCGGGCGGAGGAGGGCAGCCCCTCCATCGGTTACCGGGTGGCCCGGGAAATTGAGCAGGAAACAGGGGTGGAAACCAGGGCCACCGTGCTGGGCTATGTCCAGCGGGGAGGCATACCAAGCGCCTCTGACCGGGTTCTGGCTACCAGCCTTGGGACCGCCGCCGCGGGCCTTTTGGCCCGGGGGGAGTACGGCAGAATGGTTTCCCTTAACGGCAATGAAATAGGCTCGGTATCCCTGGAACTGCCTGCGGGAAAGATCAAAACTGTCCCCGAGGATCACTACCTGATAGATGCGGCGGTTTCCGTGGGAACCTGCATGGGGATCTAGCCCGCTTTCAACGCCAATTGCAGCAAAGGGGAACGCCGGGCTCCGGCGGAACCCAGGTCCCCTTGTGAATTCGTGTTTGTCTGCAAAGCCGGTTACTTGGTGGACAGACCTCGCATTTACATCCGCAAATGCGGGTTTTCAAGGCAGTCTGTCCATAATGCGTCTACATTATGGACAGACACTAATCCACAGGCGAATACATGCCCCGCCATGCGGCGGGGCGTCAACCTTTACTTGTACAACGGTCCTAGGGCTGCGCAGGCGCGGTAGTCGGCGCCCTCCTTATCCATACCGAAGGAATTCCAGTAGCTGGGCCGGTAGATGCGGCTGCTTTCCACATTGTGCATACAAACCGGAATCCGGAGTATGCTTGCCAGGGTGATAAGGTCCGCTCCGATGTGGCCATAGGAGACTGCGCCGTGATTAGCGCCCCAATTGGCCATCACCGAATAAACATCCTTAAAGGGCCCCTCTCCGGTAAGTTTGGGGGTAAACCAGGTGGTGGGCCAGGTGGGGTCCGTTCTGAGGTCCAGCTTGTCGTGGACTTCGCCGGGGAGAGAAACGGTAAAGCCTTCGGCGATTTGGAGCACCGGTCCCACGCCCTTCACCAAATTGAGCCTGGTCATGGTTACGGGCATATCTCCCTCGGAGATAAAGTCCGAAGAATAGCCGCCCCCCCGGAAATAGCCCAGGCTGGCGTAGCGCCACTGTACCGCATCGAGACAGGCCCCCGCTTCTTCCGGCTTAATTTCCCAGAAGGGTTTCCAGGCGGCCTTGCCGTCCTTCTTCTGCCTGCCGGTACCGTCCAGGGCCGCCGAACCGGAGTTGATAAGGTGGATGAGGCCGTTGGCGGCGCTTCCTTCTGGTTTCCAGCCGGTAACCCGCTGGATGGCGCTGGGACTCCAATAGGTCCGCACATCGGCAAAGACCTGGGCGCAGCCCGTAAGGAGATGTCCAAAGAGCATGGAAACCCCGTTGAGGCAGTCGTTCTCGGTGGCCAGGATATAGGGAGAGCGGATGCCGTTCCAGTCAAAGGATGAGTTAAGCATGACCTCCGGGAAATCCCCGTTGGGGAAATGATCGTTCCAGTGGCGCTGACCCTGGAAACCTGCGGCAATGGCGTTGTGTCCCAGAGATTCTTCGATAAGGCCCTTCCGCCGGAGATCCTGGTTTCCTGTCATCAGATCCCGGATGATTATGGTCATCTTTACCACGGTCTTCCAGACCTCGTCTTTGCGCCTGCGGCTGTGCTGCTCCTTGGGCGGGTTATTATCGGGGCCCTCCTGGCAGTTTGTCTTAACCCAGGCCAGGGCCCGTTTGTACTCCGCATCGGAATAGATCTTCTCTTCAAAGCGGCGCACCAGCTCGGACATATCTACATACTCATTCCGCATCCCCAGGTATTCCTGGAAAAAGTCGGCGTTGGTAATGGAACCGGCGATGCCCATGGCAACCGATCCGATGGAGAGATAGCTTTTTCCCCGCATCCAGGCAGCGGCCAGGCCGGCCCTGGCAAAGCGCAGGATCTTGTCCGCCGCATCCTGGGGTATATTGGCGGTATCCTTCAGGTCCATCACATCCCGGCCATAGATGCCGAAGGCGGGAAGCCCCTTCTGGCTGTGGGCCGCCAGAACCGCCGCCAGATACACCGCGCCGGGCCGGTCAGTGCCGTTAAAGCCCCACACCGCCTTGATGGTCATGGGGTCCATGTCCATGGTTTCCGAGCCGTAACACCAGCAGGGAGTTACCGTCAGCGTGATCTGTACGTTTTCCCGGGAGAATTTATCCTGGCAGGCGGCGGCCTCCGCCACTCCCCCTATGGTCGAGCCGGCGATGACACATTCAACCTTCTGGCCGTTAGGATGCTTTATGCCTTCGGTGATAAGCTTCGCCGCCGCCCTGGCCATGGACATGGTCGGTTCCTCCAGAGATTCCCGGACCCCCCGCCGCCGTCCGTCAATAACCGGCCGGATGCCGATTTTTGGCAATTCCCCCCGGAAACGGTTTACCGGAGCGTTCATTTTGAGACTTGCTAGATCAGCCATAATTCTCCTCCATGTGCAGAATATAGTGAAGGATCTTCGTCCTTCCGTAAAAGACCGGTCCGCCGGTTTTTGCCGGCGGGCCCGCCGTTAGTGCCGAATAATAGTTACCGGAAAGCGGATAATCCGTTTCTCCGTATCGCCGGTCCCCGCCTCCGCCGGAGCTTTGCCTGTCCTTTTTTTTAACGCTATCCGTTCAAGGATACACTGTACCGCCCGTTTTCCCATCCCCGCCGCCTCCTGCACCGCGGTATAGCGGCAGGCCGGCAGAAAGGGGGTATAGGCGGTTTCGTCAAAAGCGGCAATCACCGGCATCGAAGCATGGTCCCCGGCAGGCCCCTGTTCCAAAAGACAGCGCTGCATCCCCAGATGGACCAGAAGATTCACCGCCACCAGCGCCTCCGCCGGTCCGGAAGAGCGGAGTATCCGCTCCATCCCCCGGTAACCCGCCTCTATGCCCATACCGTTCAGGCAAACCGGCCCCTCCCGCAGTCCCGCCTCCGCCAGGGCCTTCTTATAACCAAGAAGCCGTTCCCTGGCGGAAGAAATGCCCGGATCCCCCCCGACAAAGGCAATACGCCGGCATCCATCCTCCAGCAGCGCCCGGGTCAGCCTGTAGGCGCCCCCCTCATTGTCGGAAAGCACCGCATCCAAATTGGTTCCCTCCACCAGACGGTCCACCAGCACCACCGGTACGTCCCGGCCCGAAAGGTGCCCGCCCCGGGAACCTGCGGGGATTACCACTATGCCGTCTACCATACGTCCGGTCAGCATGGCGGTCCACTTTTTTTCCTCCTCCACCGAATTGGCGGAAGAGGCCACCAGCAGGGTATACCCCTGGGCGTTAAGTTCCCGTTCCATACCCTCCGCCAGGGTCATAAAAAAGTCGTTGGACAGCTCCGGCGCCAGGATGGCCACGGTTTTAGTGGACCGGGTCTTCAGGCTCCGGGCCGCAAAATTCGCCCGGTACTCCAGCTTTGCCGCCGCGGAGAAAACCCGCTTCCGGGTCGTTTCCGAGACCCGCCCGGAGCTGTCCGGCGCCAGGGTCCGGGATACGGTGGCCGTGGAGACCCCCGCCGCCGCCGCCACATCCCGGATGGTAGCAATCCGGGGAGGATTCCTGCTTTTCATTGGGACATCTTATCAGACGGGGATAACCCCTTTCTTGATGATGATGTTACCGTATTTGACGGTTTCACCGGTCATCACCACCGCATAGGCCTTTTTGGTCCGCTCGTAGAAGGCGAAGCGCTCTATCCGCTCTATAGGAGGCGAGCCGGGCCAGCGTTTATCAATAACCGCCCGGAACGAAGCCTCCACCGATGGGTCCAGCGTGTCCCCGGCGCCGGCGGCCATCATCACAAAAGGATGGGGAACATAGGTATCCGGGTTGATCAAAGCCAGGATACCGTCCAGCAAAGCGGGAACCCTGATTCCGTCCGCCCGGATGACCCGGGAATTACAGGAATCGCCGGGGAAAAATGAGTCCGCCAGTACAAGTTCGTCCCCGTGGCCCATGCGGAACAGGGTATCCAGCAGTTCGGGACTAATTACCGGAGCAATACCGATAAGCATATAAGCCTCCTCGAAGATAATAAGAGACGCCGGCTGCGTCTCCGGGTATTTTTAATGTTTCTATGATCCTACCGCCCGCCCGGTTTGTCAAGGAAAAAGATGTAAACGATTACATGCGGCGGCGTCATGCATACCGGCGGCATACAGGAGGATCCGGGATGATGTACGTTAACGCAGGCCATTCCGGCCGTCCGCCTCCGGCCTGCGATATAGACGCAATTCGTTTATATCCCCCCAAATGCGGCGTGTTGACAGCATTTATTTCCCCCGCTACACTAAGGCCATGCAAATCCGGTTTGCCGGAACAGTTGGTGCGGTCTCTTGTAATTCCTTATATAATAACGAATTAACCCCTCCCCTCCCCCCCTCCGGGTCCGGCGTTTTCCGTCCAGGATCCGCCCGGCG
Organism: Treponema sp.; assembly: GCA_031276965.1. Lineage (GTDB taxonomy): Bacteria > Spirochaetota > Spirochaetia > Treponematales > Breznakiellaceae > JAISMC01. Next base: position 6,389 of record JAISMC010000144.1, on the reverse strand, counting down.
TTTTGCGGGGCCCTTAGGTCCCCGGAACGGCTCATTCGTGCGCACGGTTAACTCATTCGTGCGCACGGCCGGCTCATTCGTGCGCACGGCCGGCTCATTCGTGCGCACGGTTAACTCAATCGTGCCCACGGCCGGCTCATTCGTGCGCACGGCTGACCCATTCGTGCGCACGGTTAACTCATTCGTGCGCACGGTTAACTCAATCGTGCCCACGGCCGGCTCATTCGTGCGCACGGTTAACTCAATCGTGCCCACGGCTGGCTCATTCGTGCCCACGGCTGACCCATTCGTGCCCACGGCTGACTCAATCGTGCCCACGGCTGACTCGTCCGTGCCCGCGGTTTGGTCATGCGTGTCCCGTTTGATCCGGCGGGGGTAAAAAACGGTCTCCGGGGCTGCTGCTATGCAGGAGGATTGTTATGGCGGCGCCCGGCCGGATGCCCGGCGGAGGGGTTCGGGATCTATGCCGCGGGGTATTCCGGCTCTTACGCGGCGCCGCTTAAGCGCCTGCGGCCATAGGGCTATGAAGGCCGCCCTATGGCTGACGCTTACGGTTCCGCTTCTGTCCGCTTCCTGCGGCGGGGGGCCGGATCTTATCAGCCTTGACTATGGGGAGGCCCCGGAACGGGAGCGGGCTTTTCTGGAACCGGTTCTGTCCCCGGCGGTTCTGGAAGGTCTTGGTTTAACCGGAACCGGTTCCGGCGGAACGGACCGGGCCGCTGTGGAGCTTACCTTTTTTTCTATGTACGGTACGGCTGAAACAAGCGTCCCCGGCGCCGTTTTTCCCCTGTCCCGGACTTGGTACGTGCCCCGGACGGACCCGCTGGAGGGCCGCTCCGGCGCCGGGGAGGGAGACCGGTCCCGTATGCTGCGGGGGGAGTCCGGCGGCGCCCCCGGCGGCGGGGAAACGCTGACGCCCCTCCGGGATTTAAGCCCCCCCTATACGGCGCTGCGGGTGAACGGCCTCAGCGCCGGCGATCCCGCTTATCCCTTGATCAAATTTACCGGGCTGCATATTGCCGTAAACGGCGGCGGGAAAGCTGTAAAGCGGCTGGAGAGGAAGGCGGCGGCCCTGCGGGAGCATATTCTGCGGAGCCTCGAGGCCGCCCCGGAACTGATCGAGGCGCCTCCCCGCTTGTTCTGGATAGCCGCCGGGGGGGATGTGATGCTGGGCCGGGGCGCTTCGGAGATTCTGCTGCGGGAAGGGCCGGCGGGGATCTTCGGAGAAAGCGCCGCCATGCTGGCGGAGGCGGATCTTGCCCTTATCAACCTGGAGGGGCCCCTGAGCGTCCGGGGCGAAAGGGTACGCAAATCCTTCAACTTCCGCTTCGATCCGGCGGCGGCGGCGGCCTTGAAGGAGGCGGGGATAGATGCGGTGCTTCAGGCCAACAATCATGCCTTTGATTACGGAGAGCGGGCGTTTATTGATTCTTTGAATCATCTCTCGGCGGCGGGGATTGGCGCCGTAGGGGCCGGCCTTAACGATGAGGAGGCTGCCCGGCCTTTCGTTTTCAAAGGGCCGGGGGGAAGCGCCGCGGTCTTTGGCATCGCTTCCTTCCCGCGGGAAAACAGCGGCTGGGACGGCCTCTCCGCCGCCGCCGGCCCCTCCCAAGCGGGGATGCTCCATGCGGGCCGGGGCGGGGCGGATCTGCTCAAGGCCTGGTTTTCCCGGACCGGAGACGCCGCGGATTCTGCGGAGTCCCCGGCGCTGAATATCGTACTTTTCCATGGGGGGCATGAATGGACCCGCCGGCCCGGCGCCGCCGTCAGGGAGCTGTATACCGGCTTGGTGAAAGGCGGGGCGGATCTGATCATCGGTTCCCATCCTCATGTGGTTCAGGGCTTTGAGTGGATTGACGGCAAGGCGGTTTTCTGGTCCCTGGGAAACTATGTTTTCGGGGGTATGGAGGATACCGGCGGGGGAGAGGAGGGGCTTTTTATCAGGCTGGGCTATGCGGGACAGCGGCTGGTGTACCTGGAACCCTATGCGCTGATCCTTAACCATACCCGGACCAGCTTGGGACCGCCGGAAAATCTGGCCCGCTTTTATGCCCTGTCCCGGGAATTGCAGAACGGAGGTAAAGGTGAACTTTGACGAGATCATTGACCGGCGCGGAACCGGCGCGGAGAAGTGGGAGATGGTTCACCGGGAGGAGGGAAAGCGGGCCGTCATTCCCCTCTGGGTGGCGGATATGGATTTTCCCGCCCCGGCGGAATTGACCGAAGCCCTTGTCCGGCGGGCCGCCCATCCGGTGTACGGATATACCCGTGTTTCCGAAGGTTTTTTTGAAGCCCTGGCCGGATGGTACCGCCGCCGGCACGCGCTCGATCTGGACCGGAGGCATTTTCTTACCGGTCCCGGTACGGTGGCCTCCCTGGGCATTGCGGTCCGCTCTTTTACGGAGCCCGGCCAGGGAGTACTTATTCCAACGCCGGTTTATAAACCCGCCTACAATATGATCCGCTTTAACGGCCGGGAACCTGTGGAGGCGCCCCTCACCCTGAATGGGGAAGGGCGTTACTGTTTTGGCCCGCCGGGGCCTGCGCCGGTAACGCAGGCCCTGGAGCGGGCGCTCTCCGCCGCTGCGGACAGAGGCATTAAGACGGTTATGGCCGTTCTCTGCTCGCCCCACAATCCCGGGGGAAGCGTTTGGGATGCGGAGGAATTGGAAGCGTTTTTGGCCTTTGCCCGGCAGCATCACATGGTCGTTATCTCCGACGAGATCCACAGCGATTTTGTGTTTCCCCCCAAGCGCTTTGTCTCCGTAACGGCTTTTCCCGGATATGCGGATATGACCGCGGCGGTTTCCGCGGCAAATAAGACCTTCAACCTGGGGGGACTTCATCTTTCTTATTTCATGGCGCGGGATGAAAAGCTGGCGGGGATTCTGAAGCGGGGGCTCCGGGCTTCGGGCTGCGATACGCCGAATCTCTTTGCCCTGACTGCCGCCGAAACGGTCTTTCGCTGCGGCGGCTCCTGGCTTGATGAGTTGAAGCCCTATATCCGCCTCAATATTGAAAAGGGCGTCCGCTTTCTCAACTGTATTCCCGGCGTTAAGGGCTTTGCGCCCGAAGGAACCTATCTGATCTGGGCCGATGTGTCCGGTCTTGCCGCCGGGGGAAAATTCCGGGACGATATGGAGCTGACCGCCGCCCTGGAGCGGGAAGGCCGGGTTAAGTTTACCCCGGGCTCCTATTTCGGCGCCGGCGGGAAGGGGTTTATACGGATCAATGCCGCCTGTCCCCGTTCCCAATTGATGGAGGGGCTTACGCGATTTAAAGACTGGGCCGCAAGGTTCTGCTCTGCCGGTTAGCCGCCGGAAGGCGCCCCTTTGTCCGGCCCGTTCCTGCGGCGCCTTACCTGTTGTAGAGCGCTTCCGCCTGTTCCCGGACCTGGGCCGTCAGGGGTTCGTAGTTTCCTTTGAGGGCGTTCATGTTCTGGTTGTAGAAGGCAGCGAATTCCGGGTCCTGGAAGGGATCGAGTTGAATATGACGGCCCAAACGGCGGGATAATTCCTCTTCCTTTTGACGCAGTTTGGGGGCGTACTGCCGCTTGACAGCCTCTCCGTACTGGTCAAGCTCTTCCAGATACTGAGCCGCCGCGGCGGTAAACTGTTTGTAAAATGCGGCAAAACGGGAATCGCCAAGGATAAACTGAAGGCCCCGGCCAACCGCTTCGATCCGGTCCAGATCTTCCCGAATGGCAGGAAGGGTGATTTGGGAAATGAAGACATCGAACATGCCCTGTTTAACCGCATGCTGCTGTTCTTTTGGAAGCTTCTTCAGCTCCTCGTCGGGGAATTTTTTAGGGTCCTCCAGAAACGCATTGGCCAGACGCTTTCCCCGCTGTTTTGCCTCAAACTGATCAATGCTGGCCTTGTCGCCTTTGACCGAGTCGGTCCGCTCCAAGGCTATCTCCAAAGCGCTTTTTATCCGTCCCATGATTCCTCCGTGGTGGTACTCAATATATGGTGTATAAATTCGCAAAAAAGACCTGATTTTTCAAGTCCGGCGCTTAAGTTCTAACTCCGTCAAAAATTACCCTTTCCGGTCATTTTTTCACCTAATTTTTTGTAATATATTGACTTACGTGAGAACGCATGATAGAGAGGGAGGTTCATTATGCCGCTCCCACTGGGTCATCCCCTTCAGCGAACCCCGTACCGGAATCAAACTCATCAAAGGCGCCTATTACAAATACCAGGTGAGCTATGCCTATGACCCGGTCAAAAAGCACACCGTCAAGAAATCAGGCGTCGTCCTGGGTAAAATTACCGAAACCGGGTTTGTCCCGTCCCCCAAACACCAGCTCCGCCGGGCACTGCAGAACCCTGCCGTCGACATCAAAACCTGCGGCGTCTACGGCCTGTTCGTCTTTCTTCTTGCGGATGAAATCCTCTCTCTTGGGCGCGCCCTGGGGAAGCCGCTGGCTGATACCTTCCTGTCCTTTGCCCTGACCAGATGGGCCTACCAGTCGCCGATAAAACGGGCTTTCTTTTATCATGCCCATCATTGCAGTTCCGGCGCATGGAATACCGGCGCAGCTCTTACCGGTAAGACGATCAGCGCCGCGCTGCAAGCGAACGCCGGGAACTGGTCGTGCAGTGGCTGAAGGGGTTGCTGCCCGTACCGGCGGCGGCGTTTCGGGATACTGACGCTGACCTATCACCTGGAGGGGACGCATACGCCCGGGGAGGTCTACACGGTGTACAAGCAGCGGAACGAGATTGAGATGATGTTCGGCAGTTACAAGACTTTCATGAAGGGGGACGTGACGTATATGCAAAACCGGCACGTGCTTGAAGGGTGGTTTTTCGCAAACTTCCTGGTGATGATGGCCTACTACAAATTGTATGACAAACTAAGGGAATCAAAACTGCTGGGGAAACACTCGCCGAAGGACATGATAGAGATGAGCAAGACGGTGTACAAGCTGAGGATAGGGGAGACTGGCACCTTGCGGAAGTTACCGCCAGGGTCAGAAAGCTGTTCGCCAAAGCCGGAATAGACTACCTAAATGAGCGGAGTTAGGGTTTAATCCACAGGGGACCAGTTTTTCCGGCAATGACCGCCGCCATGCCCTTGTCCCGGCTTTCCGCGGGGACAAGGGGAACAAGCTGGGCCTCCAGGCAAAGGCCTATGGCAAAGTAGGGAAGCTTCTTCTCATCAAGCTCTGCAAAGAAGCGATCGTAGTAACCTTTTCCCCGGCCAAGGCGCCGGCCTTCCTGGTCAAAGGCAAGGCCCGGAGTCAGGATGAGCGCGGGAAAGTCCCCGGCCTCCAGAAATTTTCCCGCCGCCGGTTCCCGGATTCCGAAGGGTCCGGCGGACCAGAGGTCTTTGGGGCTTGAGAACCGGCGGGTTTCCCCGGCGGAGGGGACTTCTAGGGCAAGCCGGTAAAAGATTAGGTTCTGTCCGGTGATTTTAGGGGCAAAAACCGGCTTGCCGTCCTCAAAGGCGGCCTCCAAAATAGGGGAGGTGTCTATTTCAAACTGAGTGGAGAGGAAGATGAGCAGCGTTTTATACTTATCCCAGAGAGAATCTTCTTGCGGACGGGAAGGAAACCGGAGGCTGTGCAACAGGGCAGCGGCGGCCTTTCCCTCCTCCGCAAACTGTTCCGGCGGGAAGGCTCTTAGGAGCCGCCGTATTTTTGACCGGAGCGCTTCTTTGGTTAAGGCGGACACGGCCTAAATTTTCCGGGTACCGCCGCCCTTAAGGCCCGCTTCGTAGAGTTTGCCGCAGGCAATAAACATGGGAAGTTTGGTACCGCCCAGAATGATGTCCGCATCTTCCGCCATGTCGATCATATCCCGGCTGGGACTCTTCCCCCGGACAAAGATAATACAGTGGATATCCAGCAACTCTGCGGTCCGGATAACCTGGGGATTAACCAACCCGGTAAGCAGCAGGACCCGGTCCTTGACAAAAGCCATTACGTCACTCATGAGGTCCGCTCCGCAGGCGGAAATTACCTCCAGATCAGCCTTGTTTTCACCGGAAAAAAACTGTCCGTCCAGTACCCTCACCGCCTCAACTACGGTCATCATCGTCCCCCATCTATTTATAGGATACTATGATCCGTCCCTTAATTCAAGGGGAGGGCGAATGAACCTCCCCGCCCTGACCGAGGGCGGAGTATTTGGCAGGCGTTACATCGTTTATGAGGTTCATTCTGTAAGGAAATTATTTAACGGCGGAGGTTACTATCATTTTTCGTTGATCTTACCAATGCCAACCGCCCCAAAGTTCTCCTGCGAAAGGCGGATTCCTGAATATTAGACCCCACTGCGAATGAGCCTCCGCGGAGCAGAGCTCCGCGGTATCCTTAGCGGCGCCTTATTTCAACAGAGGCTCGTTCGATAGGAAGTTTATAATACCGTCTGGTTTAATAC
>JAISMC010000114.1 GCA_031276965.1 Treponema sp. | reverse complement strand
GGGTTTCCAGAGGCGCCTCGAAGAAAATCGTAATTCCTTGTAATACAAGCAATTATGGTAATACGATTTTCTCCCAGGGGTAAGAAAACCTCTAAAAACTGAAGTTTTTAGAGGTTCCCTTTTGTGAAATGCTCTTGAAAAAGCGGCCTAAAGTCCGCTTTTTCCCATAAATCTAAGGTTGCTTTCCCAAAAACTGAAGTTTTGGGAAAGCCTCTTCTATGATAAGAAATTCATGTCTTCTGGGAGACTCGTGAAAGAACCAGTTGAGTTCTCGAAAAGTCCAATTCTGCCCTGTATTCCGCCCTAGCGTAGACCGTTCAAAAAATCGTGAAGAAATTGTACCGGCCCCGTTTCCCGGTTTAAGATCCGGTACAGTCCTATGGATATGGGCATTTTGAGCTTGTACTTTTCCGCCAGCGCCTTTACATATTGGGCAGCCACCACCCCTTCGGGCAGGTAGCCGATCTCGCCTATACGGCCGATCAGATCCTCCAGGCTTTGGAAGGGGTCTAAAATATGCTTTTCTATAATTTCCCTGCCGAAGCGGCGGTTCCGGCCAAAGACCGAACGGCAGGTTACGTCCAGATCCCCCACTCCCGAAATGGAAGTAAAAGTCTCCGAATGGGTGGCCCCCATAGCCCGGCCCAGGATCTGGATCTCGTTGAGCCCCGCCGCCAGCAGCAGGGATTCGGTACCGTCGCCGAAAATAGCTTCTTCACCGGTATTTTCGGCGGCGGTTTTAAGGGCATCCAGCATGCCGAAGGCGATGGCGATAACATTTTTTGCCGCCGCCGCCACCTGGACTCCCCGGACATCGAAGGATGAAAAAACCAAAAGCCGGTTGTTCTTCAAAAGATACCGGAACCGTATGGAATTTTTGGCGCTCTCACTGGCCGATATAAGGCCGGTGATCTTTCCCCGGGAAACTTCCTCCGCATGGCTGGGACCGGCAATGTAGACCAGGGATTTCCGGTAAAAACCGGGGAGATAATCTTCCAGGGTTTCCAGGATAAGCCGGGGGCCCTTGGGACCGGGAAGAAAACCCTTGGTGATAACGCCGATAGCCGTTTCCCCTTCTCTTATGGAAGGAACCGCAAGGATCTGTTTTACCGTATCCAGAAGGTAGAGGGAGGGAATCGCCAGGATGAGAAATTCTCTGCCGGCGGCGGCTTCGGCAATGTCCGTAACGGCCTGCAAATTTTTTGGCAGTTCCACCCCGGGAAGGAAACGGGAATTGCGGTGCCCGCCGTTTATTTCGGCTGCCGTGTCCGTTTCGTGGCTCCAGATCGCCACATCCTCTCCCTTACCGGCGATAACCTTGGCGACGGTGGTTCCCCAGGCGCCTGCTCCAAGTACAGCTACATGTGCGTTCATGTTCTTTCCCTTTGTAGAGTTTCAAGTTCTCCCACCCGCCGGGCGATGAGATTTATCCCGTCCTGCCAGAAGTTTTCCTCTTCAATCCCGAATCCCGCGGAACGGGCCACGCCCTCCGCGGAGGCCCGGCCTGTAAGCCGGAGCAGATTCCGGTAGGCGGCGGCGAAGACGGGACCTTCCTGCCGGAAACGGGCATAGAGTCCGGGGGAGAAGAGCAGACCGAAGGCATAGGGATAATTATAAAAAGCCAGAGAAGGGCGGTAATAGTGGCCTTTTACCGCCCACATATGGGGATGCAGTTTAGTTTTGTCCAGACCGCCGCCGTAGGTTTTTCCCTGAGCTTCGAGCATGAGGGCGCAGGGCTCTTCCGGGGAAAGTTCCGCCCATTCCCGGATCATCCGGTCCGGATTGTGGGCCAAATCCCTCAAGGCGGTAACGGTTTTTTCTTCCCCCGTTACAGGGTCCCCCAGGGCCCGGCTGTTCCGGGTATCGGTGGCGTACACCTCCCCATAGGCGTAGAGGTTTTCCGCAATATTTCCCGCATCCTCATAGGCCCGGATCAGGGCAAGGAGATTTTCCCCGTTGGCAAGATCGAAACCGGGCTCCAGATAGCTGAAAAGGACCTTCAACTTTTCCTGGAGCCGTTCCAGATCTCCCCGGTACCGGGGCGAATCGAAGGAGGGGTAGATGGATTCCAGATTCCACCGGGGCAGCATATCTGTTCCGGCAGGGCCGGCGGTATGCTTAAAACCACCGGGCATTTCCATCCTCCCAGCTGCAGAGTTCACCGGCCTTGAAAAACAGGGCCATTTCCCGCTCCGCGCTGGCGGCAGAATCCGAGGCATGGATGATGTTGAGCCTGGTCCGGGCGGCAAAATCCCCCCGGATAGTTCCCGGCAGGGATTCGTGAAAATCCGCCGGCCCCGCCAGCCGCCGGACCAGGGCAATAGCCTCATCTCCCTCCAAAACCATGGCGATTACCGGACCGGAAACGGTATATTCCAGCAGTTTTTCGTAGAAATCTTTGCCCCGGTGTTCCGCATAATGGGCTTCCGCCATAGCCCGGTTCATGTGCAGCATCTTAAGAGCGATAATTTTAAGCCCCTTCCGTTCCAACCGGTTTAACACCTCTCCTACAATCCGGCGCTGGAGACATCCGGGTTTGAACATCACAAAGGTTTTTTCTATTTTTTCCATACAAACAATTTTCCTTCGCTGCGAATACCCGCATAAGCGGATCTCCGGGCATTAACCTCCTGCGAGACTTGTTCAGAAACCAACCAGGTTTCTGAACAAGTCCAGTATATCATCCCTGGTTTGTGTATGGTCCTTTTACCGAACAATTCCGGCTACCGTTCCAGTTTCCGGTATACATAACGGTGAGGCCGGTCTGCGGCGGCGCCTAGTTGTTCCCGCCGCCACTGGGCGTACCCGGACCAGTTGCCGTCATACCAGATTGCCTTTCCGTCCTCGAAGGCCAGAATATGGGTGGCGATCCGGTCCAGGAACCAGCGGTCATGGCTTATTACCAGCACCGCTCCGGCAAAGGTATCAATCGCTTCCTCCAGGGCCCTGAGGGTGTTTACATCCAGGTCGTTGGTGGGTTCATCCAGAAGGAGGACATTGGCCCCTTCTTTAAGCATCATCGCCAGGTTAAGGCGGTTCCGCTCGCCCCCGGAGAGGGCCTCCACCTTTTTCTGTTGATCCGCCCCGGAAAAGTTATACCAGGCGCAGTAGGCCCGGCTGTTTACCTCTTTAACGGCGGCGCCGGGGACAGTCCCGCCCAGCTTGATGATATCAAGGCCCCCGGAAAGCTGCTCCCAGACGGTTTTGCCGTTATCAAGTTTTTCCCGCATCTGATCCGCATAGCCAAGTTTGACGCTTTCCCCCAAACGGACCGTTCCGGCGCTGGGTTGTTCCCGGCCGGAGATAATCTTAAAAAGGGTCGATTTTCCCGCTCCGTTAGGCCCGATGATCCCTACGCAGGCTCCGGGGGGAACGGTAAAGTCCATCTCTTCAAAGAGCAGCTTATCTTCATAGGCCTTGGCAAGTTTCCGGACTTCGATAACAAGCTGACCAAGCCGCGGACCCGGAGGAATGGTGATGCGGTTTTCCCGGATTTTTTCCCGTCCGCCGTCCTGGAAGAGCTTTTCGTACTGGGAGATCCGGGCTTTGCTCTTGGCATGGCGGCCCTTGGGGCTCATCCTGATCCATTCCAGTTCCCGTTCCAGGGTCTTCCGCCGTTCACTTTCGCCCTTTTCTTCCTGAACCATTCGGGCCTGCTTCTGCTCCAGCCATCCCGAATAGTTTCCCCGCCAGGGAATTCCTTCGCCCCGGTCCAGTTCGAGAATCCAGGCGGCCACATTATCCAGAAAGTAACGGTCGTGGGTTACGGCGATAACCGTTCCCTCGTACTGCTGCAGGTGCCGCTCCAGCCAGGCCACGGTCTCCGCATCCAGATGGTTGGTGGGTTCGTCCAGGAGGAGGATGTCCGGTTTTTTGAGGAGAAGCCGGCAGAGGGCGGTCCGCCGTTTTTCGCCGCCGGAAAGATTGTCCACCGGCTCTCCGCCCGGAGGACAGCGGAGGGCGTCCATAGCCAGCTCCAGGCGGCTGTCCAGATTCCAGCCGTCGGCGGCTTCTATCTTTTCCTGAAGCTCCGCCTGCTTTGCCCCCAGCCTGTCAAAATCCGCATCCGGATCGCCAAAGGCCTCACTGACTCTGTCAAATTCCGCAAGGAGATCCGTTATTTCCCGGACTCCTTCGGAGACTATCTCTTTTACGGTTTTCCCCGGTTCGAAACGGGGCTCCTGTTCCAAATAACCAATGGTGAATCCGGGGCTCACCGATATCTCACCGGAAAAATCCTTATCCACCCCGGCCAGTATTCTGAGGAGGCTCGATTTCCCCGATCCGTTAAGGCCGATTACCCCGATTTTTGCTCCGTAGAAATAAGAAAGACTGATATCTTTAAGTACCTGTTTGGATCCATGTTTCCTGGAAACCCGGTACATGGAATAAATTACTTTTTTGTCGTCCGCCATTATGGAAAGAAGTATAGTCTAAACTGCGGGAGCATGGAAGGCCGTCTTTGCCGGTGCTATGCGCCCCTTTACCGGGTACAAACGCCGGAGGCGTCAGCTTAAAAACCAGACGGCCCACCAATGGCAAACCGCCCCGGCCAGTACAAACACGTGCCAGATCACATGAGCGCCCCGCCGGTTTTTCATGCTGTACCAGATGGTACCGAGGCTGTAGGCCGCTCCCCCCGAAAGAAGTAAGATAATGCTGATCATGGGCGTTCCCCGGATCAGGGGAAACCAGCCTATGGCGATGACCCATCCCATGATCAGGTGAATTAGAAGTTCCGCTTTTTTTACCCACCTGCAGCCGGCGGCGTAGAGGACAATGCCCGTTATTCCCAGGGCCCATTCCAGGCTGAATATGGCCCAACCCCAGGCGCCTTTAAGGCCCAGGAGACAGACCGGAGTATAGGTTCCGGCAATAAAAGCATAAATTGCCGCGTGATCCAAGACCCGGAAAACCCGTTTTGCCCCCTGGTGCCGTATGGCGTGGTAGAGGGTCGATGCAAGAAACATCCCGGTCATGGCGGAGGCGAAAATAATATAGGCGGCAAAGGTAAAACCGCCGCTGTCCTTTACGGCGCCGCCTAGGTACGCCTGGCCGTGAACGGCGCCGGCTTTGAGTACCAGCAGTACCAGGCCCCCTGCGGCCAGAAGCGCTCCAATGCCGTGGAGGATCGAATTGGCTGTCTCTTCTCCCGGAGTTTGAAAGGGAAGGGGCGAAACGCTTTTTGGCGGCGTTGTTTTATTCATACCTATTAAGACCCCGGTGGAAACTTAGGGTTGCAGGCGGAGGATCTTATGCTTCCCAGCTCATTCTGCCGGTACAACCAAGACCTTCGGTAAGAGCCGGAAGGGCTTCGTCCATGGCGGCCCTTAGGATCCATGGCGGATTGTAAATGATCAGGCCGCTGCCAAACAGGGCTCCGGCGTTTTTTTGTTCCCCGCCGTCATGGATGACGCCGTCACGGACGGCGCTGTCATGGACGGCGGCGGAACCGGTCCGGAGCTCTATCCGGCATCGATTTCCCCCGTACAGGGCCGTCAGCTTTTCCGGCAGGGTCAGGCTTCTCCTTAAAACAGAAGAAAGTTCCGTCTTGTCCAGAAGCAGGGGATACCAGATGATGTAGATACCCTGGGGAAAACGACCAAGGGCTTCGGCCAGCATTTTCGGGATAAGCCTATAGTCGTCTTTTATTTCGTAGGAAGGATCGATAAAGATACAGCCCCGCCGGGAAGGAGGCGGGAGCAGGGCTTTGAGGGCGGCCAATCCGTTTTCCCGGCGTATCATAAACCGGGGGTCCCCGCCGAAATCCTCATAAAGCCGGGCAAAGTCCGCAGGGTGAAGCTCGAAACAGGCGGCCCTGTCCTGGGGGCGGAGCAGTTTCCGTATAAAGCCGGGGGAACCGGGATAGACCGGGGCGGATGCCGGCGTTTCCGCCGGGCCGCCGGAACCTTCCGCAGGGGATCCTTCTGCAAGATCCAAATAACGTGAAAGCGCCGGAGGCAGCTTTCTCCCCCAGGCCCTAAGCCGTCCTATACCCCTTTCCCATTCCCGGTTCTGGGCGGCATATCCTTCGGTCAGGGGATAGAGCCCCGCCCCGGCGTGGGTGTCAACGCAGAGGAAGGGCTTTTCCTTTTGCCCCAGATAGTCAAGGCAGAAGACCAGGACCGTATGTTTTAGAACATCCGCTGCGCCGCCTGCATGGAAGGCATGCCGATAACTAAGCACTTCCCCACTATAGGCGGAAAGGCCGTACCAAAACTAGGAGCCTGTTGCACTTGTAGGTTTTTATGGTTTTTTCGTTGAAAAAACCATAAAAACCACGATTATCCGGCATCCGCGGACCTTTGGTCCGAACGGAGTTTGCAAGGCAAAAATCGCCTTATTGGCGATTTTTAAGGGTTTTGTGCGCGAAGTGCAGCAAACTCCTGGGCGGCTGGCATTCCGGGTTTCAATTTTTACAGATATTCCCGCCGTCCTGATTATATTTCCCCCATTTTGCCTTAACCGCATAGAGATTCGAATCAACGGTCCCCTTGGGGAGTCCAAGCACCTCCGCCACCTGGCGGTTACTCGCCTCGAATCTGATGCCGCTCAGGCGTTTCCGCATCGCCGCCAGCCGGGTTTCCGCCCTGGCCAGGCGCTGCCGTATCTTTTCCTGGAAGGCCGAACCCGCCGGAGCGGCGGCAGCCCTTTTGGTCATGGAGACACAGCGGTAAAACTGACAGTGGATACGTTCCCGGAGGGTCCGGATCTCTTCGTCCCGGTTAAGCCTTATTTCCCGCAGTTCATCAACTAACTGACGGAGTTTTTCTTTCTTGATACCAATGGCCGGCGCTATCCGGGTAAGAAAATCATCGGAGACAAAATAGTATGATTTAAGCAGAAGCACCAGAACCTGGCGGGGATTAGAAACCGGCTTAAAGGCAGGCAGGGGTTCGGCCCTTTCCGTATATTCCGGTTCATAGTTGCAAACTGCCATATCTATGGTCCGGGCGTTCCAGCAGGCGTTTTCGGTGATATTGTGATCCGCCTCCCGGGACCGGTACTCCTTGGCGGACCAGCGGACCAGACAGCGGATGTATGCGTCGAAGGAGGAACCCATCTCCTGGTAATGATCGATGGACCGGCTTATCCGCGGATAAAGCCAGCAGAGATAATCGGTATACTCTTCTTTGTTCCAGTTTGAAAGACAGAAACGGTCGCGGTTATCCAGGCAGTATTGGAAAATCAACCCTTCAAATTTTTTCTTTTTCAACAAGCCCCGGATATACTCTTCCATCCAAACATTAAGGGACAGCTCAGACATGATGTACTCCTCGTTGCATGTTTTTCTGCGTATATCGGAGTAAATGCAGTCAAAATACCGTATCGATTTTATGCCTATGACGCCTGTCATATACTGAAGCCAGTTCCAAAACCCTGTTGGTTTTTCCCCTGATAAAGATTTTGATAATTGGACTTATTCGGGAAGAAGAAGTTTCCGAACAAATTCAAAGCGTATGCTCTAGCAGCCTGCTGCACTTGTGGATTTTTTAGGGTTTTACGCGCGAAGCGCAACAAACTCCTAGAATTGCTTTTTGAATTCCTCCAGAAGCCGGAGGCGTATTTCTTCTATATGACCTAACGCGCTGAACCCGGCGGCGTTCTTGTGGCCGCCGCCGCCGAACTGAACCGCAATCTTCGATACATCCACCCGGTCCCGGGAACGGAGGCCCACGGTACAGTTTTCCGGGGTTTCCTGCCGGATCGCCGCCACAGCCTCCACCCCCGCGACGGACTGCAGCAGCTGATAGAGCATATCCGAATCCCGGCTGTTAAGGCCGTAACGCTGGGTATCTTCGTATTCTTCAAAAGAGAGGATCAGCCTGCCGTCAAAATAGGGTTGAGCCCTGGAGAGTACAATCCCCAGGAGGATCCGGGAATTGAGGGTCTTCCCGCCGTTGATGGCCTGAAAAGCCTCTTTGGGATTTGCCCCGGCGGCTATCATCCGGGAGGCCTGGGCGAAAGTTTCCGCTCCGCCCGCATCGACATGCCGGAAGAAACCCGTATCGGTACAGAGGCCGAAGAAGAGCAGCTGCGCCTCTTCCCGGACGGGCTCCATGCCGAAGGCTTCGATCAGTTCCAGAACCATGGAGGTAACCGAGGGCGCTTCGGGATCAAGGTAGACCGCTTCCCCCTCAAAGGAAGCCGAGACATGGTGATCGATGATCCCCAGGGGAAGCCCCTCAAGGCTTGGTTCCAGATCTCCGGTACGGTCTTTGGCGGAACAGTCGGCGAGGATCACCCTGGCCCCCGCCCGTTCCGCGCCGGAGGGCCGGGAGGTAAAACACGCTTCATAGGACTGTATCTCGGTCCGCTTAAAGGGACCGGGAGAACAGGGGATCGCCTCTTTGCCCAGCCGTTTCAAAAAAGAACAGAGGGCAAGCTGGCTTCCCACACAATCCCCATCGGGTTCCCGGTGGCCTGCGACCAGGAATTTGCCGCCCCCCCGGATAAAGTCAATAAAAGCCGGGGGTACTGCCTTCCGCCTTTCCGTTACGGGCGGAAGCCCCGGCTCTGCATTTCTTTCCGGAACAACCATGTCCTCTCCTCCGCAGCGGCCGGGTTAAGACCGGCAGGTCAGCAGCTTAAACTGACGGCTGTGATTTTTCCCGGAGACGACCGGTTTCCCCTGGGCGATATAAACATCAATTTCGGTTCTCAGGCCGAAGCCGGGAAAATAAACGCCCGGTTCCAGGGAAAAACAGGCCCCCTCCAGGAGAAGCCGGGAATCGGGGAATTCCACGCTGTCCATATTAACCCCCGAGCCGTGGCATTCCGTGTCGATGCCGTGGCCGGTACGGTGTTTCAGCGCCTCCCCGTAACCCAGGGCGGTAAGCATCTTCCGGGTTTCCCGGTCTACCATAGCCCCGGAAACATTCCGGCCCGCCGCCAGTTCCGTCCCGATAAACCGGAAGGCCCCTTCCCGGGCGGAGACCAGATCCGCAAAACGCCGTTCCGTTTCCGCCGGCGCCTCCCCGGAAAAAACGCCGGCCCAGGCAATGTCCCCGTATACGGCGGCGGGGGCCTTTTCCCTGGCCCAGAGATCAAGCTGGATTACGTCCCCCCGGCGGATACGGCCGCCCCGCCCGGTAAAGCCGTAGTGGGGGTTCCCCGAGTTGGCCCCCGCCGCGGCAATGGGCGGATGGCCGGTTACCAGGCCGCGCCTGTCCATTTCCTCCAGCATCAGATCCCTAAGATCCCCTTCGTAGAGGGGCCGTGCGCCGGCATAGGCCCTTTGTACCCGGTCCCAGGCCAGATCCACAATGCCGTAGAGCTGGTCCACGGCCCGCTCGTGGCTGGCTATACCGGCGGCGTCCAGGAGCCCCCGGAAGCGCTGGATCAAGGAGGCGGCGGAAACTAGAACAAGCCCCGCCTTTTCCAAAAACGCCGCAGTCCCCGCATCGAGAAAAGAAACCGCCGTCAGGGAATCCGAACTGTGGACCGCCCAGCGCTTTCCCCCCAGGGGCTTAAGGGCGGCCCTTAGATCTTCCCGGCTGACGTAGATCGCCTTTGTTCCGGCAAGGCCGTCCAGGATGCCGGCCTCCACCGCATGGACCAGCTTGACCGGCTCCCCCAGGGCGGGGACGGCATAGAACCAGAGGCGGGAATTAGACTCCCCGCCGCCGATACGGAGGACAGCATCGGCCAGCGTATCTCTATGCTGAAAGTTACAAAAAAGCCATCCGTCGAGGTTTTCTCTACGGATGGCTTCCCGGATACCGCCCAGTTCCAAGGGATCCATTAAAATTCCATTTTTAAGTTGTCCACATTCTCGAAGCGGTCGTCGATATTTACCCCCGACGGGATAATGCCCCAGGTTTCGTGGCCCGTTTCTTTGCGTACATAGAGCCGGATATGGCTTAAGGCCCCGGCCTTGTAGTAGATCGTCAAATGGGGCCAGTAGGCGCCGGAACCTATCTTGATAAGATCCGCCTTCCCGTCGGTTCCGCTGAACCACTCTATAGGGATATAGGTGGTGGCCATCTGGTTAACCCCCTTCCGGTACTGGATGACATAGCCCTTGTGGTAGGCGTAGACCTTCTCCAGGGGAACCGACACATAGTAGAATTCGGATTGTTGATCCTGGGGAATTTCCTGAGCCGCAAGCGGGGGGATAAGGACCGCAGGGGCGGCGCCCAGGACAATGCCCAGGACGGTTAAAAAAACCAGCTTTTTCAAGGCAGCCTCCTTAATTTGGCCGGCAGTCCCGGCAGACTTCCTATATACCCCTACTATAACCCCTCCCGGAACAAACCGCAAGGGGTCGCATTGCCTAATAATTATTCCAGCCGAAAAGGAGCGGTTGCCCAGTAATAAAATCCAGCCGAAATCAGGCCGCGGGGGCCTGATCTCCTCCTCCCTGACCGGGAGGATTTCCAA
>JAISMC010000102.1 GCA_031276965.1 Treponema sp. | reverse complement strand
CGACGGGGCCGACGAGCTTACCTTCCTCGACATCGGCGCGTCCTACAAAAGCCGGGCCACCCTGCTGGACGTGGTGCGCCGGGTGGCGGCGGAGGTCTTCATCCCCCTGTGCGTGGGGGGCGGCATCCGTACCGTGGAGGATATGCGGGAGGCCATGAACGCCGGGGCCGACAAGGTGTCGGTCTGCACTTCCGCCCTGGAGAACCCGGCGCTCCTCTCCGAAATGGCCCGGGCCTACGGCAGCCAGTGCGTGGTCCTTTCGATAGATGCCAAACGGGTCGATGCTTCGCCTGAAAAACCGTGCTGGACCGCCTATTCCCACGGCGGCCGGAAGGACACGGGACTTGACGCGGTGGAATGGGCCGTCCGGGCGGTGGAACTGGGGGCCGGGGAAATCCTCCTCAACTCCATAGATGCCGACGGCACCCAGCAGGGCTACGACCTGGAACTGACCCGGACCGTCCTGGACGCGGTGCCGGTGCCGGTCATCGCCTCAGGCGGTGCGGGAAACCTGGATCAAATCGCCGATGTTTTGCTCTCCCCCGGCGCACCGGGGGCGGGCGACGCCTGGGGTGACGCCGATGCCGCGCTGGTGGCCTCCCTGCTCCACTTCGGAACCACCACCATCCGGGAAATCAAGCAGCACGCCGCTTCAAAAGGCGTATGCGTCCGCTGGTGAGGAAAGGCCGGACCGGCGCCGGGGCGTCCTGTACTACCCCGGTCTTTCTTGAGTATTCGCCGTACCAGGGGCCATTCGCCGGGGGGTCTCTCTGCTCCTTGAGAATGACGGCGGGGTATACTAAACTGAAGATGGGGCGGCGAAGATGTTTTGGGGTATCCTGGGAATAGCCGGGATTCTGATTGTGACGGCGGTTGTATATGGTCCGGTTTTTTTTCTAAATTTGATCATTGGGCGGCGTTCCTTTCAGACCTGCGGCGATCCCTGGCTTACGGCCCAAGAACCTGAAACGGTTTCCCTGCGTTCCAGGGACGGGCTGGTTTTGAGGGGCTTCTATGTTTCCGTTCCCGGTTCGCGGTTTACGGCGATTCTAGCCCACGGTTACCGGGGTAAACATCAGGAGTTGGACGATTATGCCAGGTTTTTTCACGATACCCTGGGCTATAATGTGCTGCTCCCTGACGCCAGGGGTCATGGAGAATCGGAGGGAAAGTATATTGGCTTTGGCTGGCTGGAACGGCTTGACTATCTGGACTGGATAGGGTGGGTAAGGGAGCGCTGCGGAGGAGGCTGCATTGTCCTCTTCGGCGTGTCCATGGGGGCCGCTACGGTGATGATGGCTGCCGGGGAAGAGAATCTGCCCCAGGAGGTAAAGGCCGTTGTGGCGGACTGCGGTTATACCTCGGCGGCGGAGGAAATACTCTACCTGCTGACCCGGCGCCGAAGGCCCCTGGCCCGGAAGCTGGCGGCGCTTTTCAGCGGCATGGCAAAGCGGCGGGCGGGCTATTCCTTTGAGGAGGCCTCAAGTTTCAATCAGGTAAGGAAGGCCAGGGTTCCTATCTTTTTTATCCACGGAGCGGAGGATACCTTTGTTCCCACCCGTATGGTCTATTCCCTCTATGAAACATGTCCTGCAGAGAAGGATATACTGGTGGTGAAAAGGGCCGGCCATGCTCAATCCCACAGTACGGATCCCGAAACCTATGAACGGCGGGTAGCCGAATTCCTTGAAAAGCATACGGGCGCGCCGTGCCGGCTTAGTATGACCCAGGGCCTATGGAGTTATCATGAAAGCTGAGTTATTTACCTTCTGCGATTTTGCCCAGGAAAACGGCGGCAAACTCACCATTGTGGGAACCTTCGATACCATCATCGCCCGGAATTTCCCCTGTATACATCCCCAGCTTTCGGTGGTGATCCGGATCCGTTTTGATCTGTGGGAATTTTCCAGCCACATCTTCAGAATTGAAACCCGCGATCTGGACGGGGAGATGACTATGGAAACAGTAACGGGAAAAGTGGAAGTTAAGGGCGTAGGAAACGCCACCGCAGTGTCTCATCTGGTTTTTACCGTTTCCAACCTTCAGTTTAAGAGCAGCGGGATAGTGAATTTTGTTCTCTATGTTGATGATAAGGAGCTGACCTCTATCCCCTTGTACATCCGGAAGGGCTAGGAGTTTGTTGCGCTCCGCGCACAAAACCCTCAAAAATCGCCTTAGCGGCGATTTTTTACCTTGCAAACTGCCAAAGCAGCCCGTTTATGGGGGATTTTTTGCGGCATCAAGCGCAAAAAATCCACAAGTACAACAGGCTGCTAGGCTTTCCGGACGTATCCGGCGGCCTTATACCCCGGCGCAGCGCTGGAGCAGCAGCAGATCCGCCAGGACCAGGGCGGTCATAGCCTCCACCACCGGAACCGCCCGGGGAGCGGCGCAGATATCGTGGCGGCCCCCTATGCTGAGTTCCCGGATCTCTCCGCCGCGGTCAACGGTTTGCTGTTTCCTGGAAACCGAGGAAATGGGCTTAAAGGCGACGGTGAAGTTAAGGGGCATACCCGTGGAAATGCCCCCCAGGGTTCCCCCGGCATTGTTAGTCCGCCAGGTGAGGGCGGGAACATCCGGGGGCAGATCCTTCGCCCATGCCGTTTCCGCCGGGGCGGGAAGGGGCCGGTCGTTCAGCGCCGCGCCGCCGCCCTTGGAGGCGGCAAAACCAAGGCCGAACTCAACGCCCTTGACGGCCCCCAGGGAAAGCATGGCGGCGGCGATCCGGGCATTAAGTTTGCCGAAGACCGGCTCCCCCAGACCCGGCGGCAGGCCCAGCGCGGAACAACTGATGGTACAGCCCGCGCTGTCCCCCTGCCGCCGCAGTTCTTCCAGTTTTGCCAGCGCCCTTTCGGCGCTTTCCCGGTGGGGCATGTGCAGGAGGTTCCGCTCCGCCTCTTCCCAGTCGATGTTTTCATAGGCGGGGCCGGGGACGGCAATCCCCGCCGCAGAGGATGTCCAAACCCGCAGGGTAATGCCCCGCTCCGCAAGGAAGGTTTTGGCCACCGCCCCTGCCGCAACCCGGCCCGCCGTTTCCCGGCCGGAACTGCGGCCTCCCCCCCGGTGATCCCGGAAACCGTACTTGGCCTCCCATGTCCAGTCCGCATGGCCAGGACGGTACAGATCCCTTAAATTGTCATAATCCGAAGAACGGTGATTGGCGTTACGGATAAGCACGGCAATGGGCGTACCCAGGGTTCTGCCCTCAAAGATCCCGGAAAGGATCTCCGGATCGTCAGCCTCGATCCTGTTTGTGGCGGGACCTCCGCCTCCGGGCCGCCGGCGCCGCAGATCCCGGGCAATGTCCTCCGCCGTCAGGCGCAGCCCCGCGGGACAGCCGTCGATGACGCAGCCCACGGCGGGCCCGTGGGATTCCCCAAAAGTTACCACCCGGAAAATTTCACCAAAGCTGCTGCCGCTCATTGCGTTAGAGCTTCCATCTCCGCCATGGTAGGAGGCTCCGCCCCCTGTTTGGAACAGACCAGGGAAGCCGCCTTATTGGCGAAGAACAGCGCATCGTAGAGTTCCCCCTCCGAAAGGGAGCCCAGGGCGGCCCGGGACATTTTACCATGCAGCTCCAGCCAAGAGAGGAAGGCGGCGTGGAAGGTATCTCCGGCGCCTATGGTATCCGCCACGGGAATGTCGATGACCGGGGCGCTTACCCGGAGTATGCCGCCGCCGGGTTTCTTCAACAGGGCCATGGCGCCCTGCTTTCCCAGGGTGGTTACCGCCAGCCTGGGGCCCGCATCAAGGGTCTTCAGCAGGGACTTCTCCAGTCCCAGGCCGGGGTAAATAAAGTCATAATCCGCCCCGGAAATTTTAGCGATGGTGGCTTCCCGAATCCACCCTTCAAAACGCTTTACGTAGGCCCCGTGGTCGCGGATCATCATGGGCCGTACATTGGGATCCACCGAAATAACCGGAGCGTCCTCTCCCCGGCCCCCCTCCCGGCGTATAAGGGATTCGATGGTGGAAGCCACGGGCTCCATGGTCATGGCGATGGAACCGAAAAGGATGCACCGGATTTCCGCGGGCAGCTTGGCCGGCAGATCCTCCGGCAGCAGGGACCGGTCGGCGCTTCCCTCGGTGTAGAAAATATACTCGGGCTCCCTGCCCGGTTCAAGCTTGACAAAGGCCACGGTGGAGGTCTGGTTTGAACGGACAAGGAAATCGGTGCGGACATTGTTTTTTTCCAGCCTCTCCGCCAGCATGGTTCCG
This sequence comes from Treponema sp., assembly GCA_031276965.1. Taxonomy (GTDB): domain Bacteria; phylum Spirochaetota; class Spirochaetia; order Treponematales; family Breznakiellaceae; genus JAISMC01. Next base: position 29,896 of record JAISMC010000102.1, on the reverse strand, counting down.
AAGAAGTCATTGGAGAGGCGGCCCAGGAAACTTACGGGAACCCCCAGCCTGCCCACCGCCACGGCGGTATTATAAGGACTGCCGCCGGGACAGGGCGCATAGGCCGGGGAACCGTTAGGCAGAACCGATGGAACCATATCGATTAACGCTTCACCGCAGCTTAGGATCATAACTGACCTCCGGGAGATGGCCCCTAAAAACCCAGTTACTTGGATTCTTAGGTTTTCTATAGTAATAAACCTAAGCCGGTCTTTCCGCAAGGTATGGACAAGCGGGGCTCCTTTGTGGATAATGAACATATAGTACAGGGTTTATCCTTTGCCGAATTTAAATTGAGTAAAAAATTGCATAGTAAAAAATGAAGATACAGATTGATACCCACACCCATTCGACAGCATCGGGTCATGCCTATTCAACGATTGATGATCTTGCCCGGGGCGCCCGCCGCCGCCGGCTCAAGGGTTTTGTCCTGACCGATCACGGCCCCGCCCTTCCCGGCGGCACCCATCCCTATCACTTTAGTAATCTGCGGATTCTGCCCGATACCATCGGCGGAGTTCTGTTCTTCCGCGGGGTGGAGGCCAATATCATCAATATTGAAGGGCATCTCGACTTGACGCCGGTATATCTGCGGAAGCTTGATTTTGTCATGGCCGGACTTCACGAAGCCTGCTTTAAGTCTCTGGACCGGGAAGGAAATACCCGGCTCTTGGCGGCGGTTCTGGCCAATCCCTTTGTAGACGGCCTGTCCCATCCGGGAAATCCCGCCTTTCCCATCGGAATTGAGGAAGTGGTTAAGGCGGCGGCCCAATACGGAAAGACCCTGGAGATAAACAACAGTTCCTTTAGAGTAAGGCCCGGAAGCGAGCAGAACTGTCTTGAAACGGCCCGGCTTTGCAGAAAACACGGCGCCTTGATAAGCTGCGGCAGCGACGCCCATTACTGGGAGGATGTGGGGAATTTTGCCAAGGCCCTGGCCCTGCTTGAGGAAGCGAAGGTGCCGCCGGAACTGGTGATCAACAGTTCTATTGAACGCTTCCGGGCATTTTCCGAAAAGCGGCGGGCCGTAAGAAGCGCCGAAGAAGAGAAGATGCGGATCCTGTAGGAGTTGTCCGGCAGTTAAAGTTTCCGGGCAGCAGCCGCAGCCGCCGGTTTCGGCGGAATATGTGTATAGGAGCATGTATGAGAACCTGTACGGTAGAGAAAAACAAACAAAACTGTAATTGTTCCTTCGGCTGCGGAAAGTGCGGCGTCTGCTGTGAATGCCTAAGCTATCACCGCCGCCGGGGAGAACTGCCGGGGTGTTACTTTCCCGCGGATATTGAAAGCGGGGGAAACCGGTCCGTCGCTAACTTTTTAAGCGTCCTTCAGCAGCGGGGTCCGGGGTATCTCAAGTAAGCATGGTATTAGACTCGTTCGGGAACATTAGTTTCCGGATAAGTCCATTTCAAAAACCGGGTCTTTCGCCGGGAAATTGCCCGGTTTTTCCTTGCACAAATAACTAAACTAATGTATAGTATTCCCATGGATCTGGGAGAAAAGCTGTCCGTTCTGGCGGCGGCGGCAAAGTATGACGCCTCCTGCGCCTCTTCGGGCAGTACGGGTTTCGCTTCACCGGGGGGCTCTTCCCAGGGGGGCGCGGGCAATTTTGGCCGCAGCCTGCCCGCCGGGGTCTGTCATAGTTGGACCGGAGACGGCCGCTGTGTCAGCCTCCTCAAAGTACTCTACTCCAATGTCTGCCGCTTTGACTGCGCCTACTGCGTTAACCGGGCCTCGGCGGATATTCGGCGCATGTCCTTTACCGATGATGAACTGGTGGAACTGACCTGTGGTTTTTACCGGCGTAATTATATTGAGGGGCTCTTTCTCTCGTCGGGGATCTTTTCCGACCCGGACATTGTAATGGAGCGGCTCATCGCCGTGGCGAAGAAGCTGAGGACCGCCGCGGGGTACGGCGGCTATATTCACCTGAAGATCATCCCCGGAACGGAGGAGAAGCAGATCCGGGAAGCGGGACTTTGGGCGGACCGGCTCAGCGCCAATATTGAGCTTCCCACAGATAAAAGTCTTCGGACTCTGGCGCCCCAAAAGTCGGGGAAGGTGATTTTTGGGGCCATGGAGGATGTGTCCAGGACGGAGGCCCAGTTTGAAGAAGACCGGCGGCGGATAAAATCGACTCCGGCCTTTGCCCCGGCGGGACAGAGTACCCAGCTTATCGTGGGGGCCAGCGCGGAGGACGACCGGACTATCATTACCCTCTCGGGGGCGCTCTACCGGAAATTTTCCCTCCGCCGGGTTTACTATTCCGCCTTTACTCCGGTGGATGCTTCCGGACGGGGGGCCGGACCGGATCCGCGGCTCCCGGTGTACTCCGGGGAAGGTTTTAACGGCGGAACTTTCCCTCAGTCCGCAAATCAGCCGCCCCGGCAGCTCCTGGTCCGGGAACACCGGCTCTATCAGGCGGACTGGCTTATACGGTTTTATCACTTTGCCCCCGAAGAAATTCTGGATGAAAGTCCCTATCTGGATACATACCTGGACCCTAAAACAGCCTGGGCTTTGAAGCATCTGGACCGTTTCCCCGTCGAATTAAGCCGGGCCGGTCAAGAGGAATTACTGCGGGTTCCCGGCATCGGGGCGGTTTCCGCCCGGCGGATTATCGAAAACCGCCGGAGAATGGGGGGCTTTGCCGGAACTTCCCGCTCCCTGTCATTTGACCGGCTCCGCCGGCTGGGGGTAATTCTTAAGCGGGCCCGGTACTTTATCACCCTGAACGGCGCCTTTCTGGATCGTCCCGATGACCCCAAGCGTATACGCCGGCTTATTACGGATAACGGCGGCTCCGGGCTTCAGCTTCCCCTTTTTGAATTTTAACGGCGGCGGGCGGTTTCGGAATGACGTATTACGACGGCAGTTTGGAGGGTCTCTTTACCCTGCTGGGCCGCTGCCGCAGGTTGAAGGCGGATGAGGAACTCTCCGTGTCAAAGTTGTCCTCTATCCGGAATCCACAGGGGGAACTCTTCGAGCTTGAAGCGGCCCATTGCGGAGGGACCGGCGGGGCGGGGGCAAGACCGCACCGGAATGCCGGACCGGATTGTCCCGTGGTCAGATTCGACCGTGGGGGGAGGAACAGGTCTCTCATTGATTTATGGGAGGGGCATTTTCCCGCGGCGGAACCTTCGCGCCCCGGACTGTCCCAGACTGTACCCCAAGCGGATACATGCGGCCTTTCGACGGCGGCGGAATTTTTTGAACTTTCCTCCGGGGCCTATTACCATTTTATTGCCTGTTGGATGAGCGGTCTCCCGGTGGAGACGGAGCTTATCCGCTTTGCCCGGAAGGTGATAGCCGCCGCGGAGGGAAGGGGCAAAGCCGGCGGGGACCGGACGGCGGCGGACCGGCGCAGCCGGGACCGGAGCGATCCCGCCGTGGAAAGGGTACTTGCCATTTCGGCTAAGGTCTGCCTGGAGATACATCGCCTTACGGGCCTCCTCCGCTTTACCCCGGCGGGACAGGGCGGTTCCGCCGATACCCGCCCGGACTCCGGCTTTTACGCCGCCCGCTGCGCTCCGGATTATTTTATCCTGCCCGCGCTGGCGGAACACTTCCGGCTCCGTTTCGGCGCGGTTCCCTGGATCGTCATCGATGAAAGACGCAGCCTCGCCCTGACCTGTAACGGGGTAAAATCCGAACTGCTCCTTCCCCTAACTGCGTTTGCATTGAACGGCGAAGGAACCGGCGATCCGCCGGCGGCGGATCCGGCTTTCCCGCTTTCCGCCGGCGCCGCCACAGACACTTGGGAGAATCTCTGGCGGAAATATCACCGTTCCATCAATATCGAAACCAGAGAGAACCCCCGTTTACAACGCCGGTTTATGCCGGTCCGGTATTGGAAATATTTACCCGAATGTAATGAGTAAAAATTGCCCGGCTTTCAAACCAGGACCGGCTCCGCCTGCTTTTTTCCTTCTATAATGGGGAATATGGGGGGCCTTTACGGCGGATCCGGCTTTCCCGGCGGGCCGGACCGGTTGGCACGATACTTGCATTTACTTTTTAGGGCGGGACCGTATACTGTTATAAAAAGGGCGGGCATGTGAAAAATACCAAAGCCGGGGCGGTAACGGTCATCATTGTTCTTTTGATCCTGATCTTTGCCGGAGGCATCGTCTATTCCTTTGTGCGGAGAAGCCGTGCCGCCCGGATTCTGATGGCAGCGGCCGGAACGCCGGGGAGGACCGGTCCGGCGTCCGGCGTTCAGGGATCCGTCCCGGACGGAGCGGGCAGAACCGGAGGCCAGACGCGGAATGCCACGGCGGTCCGGGCCGGAACGGTAAGCCTGGGGACGGTGGAAAACAATGTGATGATCAACGGCAATGTCATTGCCCAGAGCCAGGTGTCCATTTATCCCAATACGGCGGGAAAGATCACGGAACTGCGTTTCCGCATCGGCGATACCGTAAGCCGGGGCCAGACGGTGGCCATGGTGGATCCCAGCCGGCCCGGAGAGCTCTATGCCCAGAGCCCGGTGGTATCCACTATATCGGGTACGATCATTCAAACTCCCCTTAATCTGGGCGATACCGTATCGACCCAAACCGCCGTCTATGTGGTGGGAAACCTGGCAGGACTTTTGGTGGAGACCTCCGTGCCCGAGCGTTTTTCCACCGCCATAAAGCCGGGAATGGGCGCAGCGGTTTCTTTTGAGGCTGTCCCAAACGAAAGTTTTCCCGCGGAGATCTATGAGGTGAGTCCCGTCCTGGACCCCCTAAGCCGGACTCTGATGATACGGCTCCGCTTCGTACCGGATTCCCGGGGCGGGATCGATCCCAGAATACGGGCAGGGATGTTTGCCACCGTATCTCTGGTAACGGGATCCCGGACCGGCGTGCCGGTAATTCCCCGTTCCGCGGCGATCAACACTTACGGTTCCTGGATTGTCTTTGTGGTTAATGATGAGGGCCTTGCGGAACGGCGGGAAATTATCCCTGGACTGGGAAACGAGGAAATTATTGAGGTGATCGGCGGCCTTGAACCGGGAGAGCGGATTGTTACCGTGGGCCAGAACTTCCTCTCCGACGGCGAACCGGTCCGGGTGGTGGAATGAACCTCAATGCGTTGGACCGGAGCCCGCCGTGAACATCCCCAAGTATTCGGTAAACCGGCCCGTTACTATGGTGATGCTCTACGCCTTGGCCCTGGGTATAGCTCTGACCCTGATCCCCGGCATTGCCGTGGACCTCTATCCCTCCACAGTGAGGCCGGTCCTTTCGGTGTATACCTCCTTCCCCGGGGCGGGTCCCGCGGATGTGGAACGGAACATCACCGAGCCTTTGGAAAAGGCCCTGGCCTCTTCCGGGGGCCTTACGGAAATGACCTCGAGTTCCTCCTTTGAGTCCAGTTCCATCACCTTGAACTTTGCTTACGGTACCGATATGGACGAAGCGGTAACCGACGCCCAGACCTTGGCGGCCCGGCTTGCCAATTCCCTGCCCGACGGAGCGGGGACCCCCACGGTACGGCGCTATGATATGTCCGCCATGCCCATTATGCGCCTCGTGGTCCGGGGCAGTTACCCGCCGGATCAGCTGAGGATCTTTGCAGAGGATGAGATCCAGGCCAGAATTGAACGTATCGAAGGGGTCGCTTCGGCGGATGTAACCGGGGGTACTATCCAGATCATCAAGGTGGCGGTCTCCCTTAACCGGCTTGCGGCCTTCAACCTGACCCTAAACGACGTAAGCGCCGCCTTAAGGGGGCAAAATATTCTCGTCTCCGGGGGCAGCCTCAGACGGGGAACCAGGGAGTACCAGATTCTTACCCGGCAGGAACTGGCAACCTTGGATCAGGTGAAGCGGCTGGTGGTTAAAACCGTGGATCCCGGCGAAGGCCGCAGCCAGGGGATCCGCATTGAGGATATTGCCTCCGTCTCTCTGGGCTACAACGACAACGCCGCCAGGGTTTATGTGAACGGTCAAAGCGGCGTCTACATTCAGGTTCAGAGTGAAAGCGACAGCAACTCGGTACAGGTGGCGAACCGGGTACGGGCCGCCTTGGACGAGATCAATGCGGATCTGCCCCGGGGAATAACCCTGGGGGTACTTTCGGACAATACCACCCTGATCAACGCAACCCTGGCCCAGGTCTATTCCAACGCCGTCCAGGGCGCCATTCTGGCCATGCTCATCCTTTTCATCTTCCTTAGAAATATCAAGGGAACCCTTATCATCGGTCTTGCCATTCCCGTCTCCATACTCCTTACCCTGATGTTCATGGCGGTCTTCGGCTTCACCCTAAACCTCCTGACCTTGACCGGGCTTATCCTGGGACTGGGGATGACCGTAGATGCATCCATTGTTATCCTCGACAATGTCCATAACTACCGGCTCCGGGGGGCAAAGCCGGCGGTTGCCGCAGTGCTGGGAAGCCAGGAGATGATCCGGGCCATCATTACCTCCACCGCCACTACCCTCTGCGTGTTTCTCCCCCTGATCATCTATAAAAATGATCTTGAAATGATGGGCCAGCTTTTCAGCGATCTTATCTTTACCGTGGTCATTTCCCTGACCTGTTCCCTTGTGGTGGCCCTGACTCTGGTGCCCAGCCTCTGCGGTTCCATCCTAAAGCTGGACACCCGGAAGCAGCGGCCCCTGCGGAACGGGCTGCTTAAAAGGCTGGACGAGAGGATGGAAAGGTTCTTCAACAACATGGAGGAAGCCTACAGAAACGCCCTGGATTACTGCCTGGGCCGCCGCTTCCTCCTCCTCCTCCTTGTGCTGGCGATTCTGGGTTTTTCTTTATTTCAGTTTTCCGGCATAGGGATGAATCTCTTTATCCGAAGCCGGACCGACGATACGGTTACCCTGAACGTTTCCATGCCCCAGGGTACGGCCATTGACGTTACCGAAAAGGTGCTGATGGATCTGGAGGCTATAGTCAAGGAAGAGGTTAAGGGATATACCAATATTGTCCTTACCGCCAGACGGAGCGGAAGTAATCAGGGAAACCTCCAAATTACCCTGCCGGAACCGGTAAAGCAGATCGACACCCCGGATACCATCATCAGAAAACTTACGCCCGTCATTGCGGAGATTCCCGGAGCCAGGATCAGCTTCCGGGCGGGCCGTTCCATGGGCGGCGTCCAGGCAGTAGAAATTGCCCTCACTTCCAGGGACATCAACGCCATCATGGACGAAGCTGCGGACATACGAAATATCATCGCCCGGTATCTTCCCGAAATCGAGAATCCCACGGTAAATCTTGAGGAGGGAGCGCCCCAGCTGGAGGTAGAGATAGACCGGGACCGGGCCGCAAGTCTGGGAGTGTCCCTCCAGGGGATTGCCCAGGAAATAAAGACCGCCATGGACGGAACGGCCGCCACGACAATCTCCCGGGGGGACCGGCTTATCGACGTGGAGGTGATGCTTCAGGACGAGGACCGCCGGGGGCTCCCCAATCTGGACGCAGTCTTTGTCATTGGCCGGAACGGCAGCCGCATCTCCCTCTCCAATGTGGCCCGGATTGTGGAGAACCGGGCCCCCACGGCGATACGCCGGGAGAACCGGGAACGGGTGGTCCGGGTTACCGGAGATCTGCCCAGGGGTATCGCCGCCACGGATATGCAGAAACGGCTTGAAGCGGTGATTCAGCAGCGCCTGGTACCCCGGGAGGGGGTTACGATTACGTATCTGGGAGAGGCCCAGGAGATACAGAAGTATAACCGCCGTTTTATCTTTATCATTGCCGTGGCGGTCTTTCTGGTTTTCGCTCTTATGGCAAGCCAGTTTGAATCCCTGGTGGACCCCTTGATTATCTTTTTCTCGATTCCCCTGCTCTTTATCGGAGTGATCTGGATCTACAAGATCGGCAGTGAGGCCATGTCGGTGTTCAGCGCCGTGGGAATCGTTGCCCTAGTGGGGGTGGTGGTGAACAACGGCATCGTCCTGGTGGATTATACCAACACTCTCCGGGCCAGGGGCATGATGGTCCGGGACGCCTGCCTCGAGGCGGGCCGGAACCGGCTCCGGCCTATTCTGATGACCAGCCTGACCACCATCCTGGGGATGGTTCCCATTGCCTTGTTCCCCGGCGCCGGGGCCGATACCTTCCAACCGATAGGCCAGACCGGTGTGGGGGGCCTGCCCGTCAGTTCTCTAATGACCCTCTTTGTTACTCCCGTGGTATATTCAATTCTCAATTCGCGGCACGACAGAAAAATGAACCTCCCCGCCGCAGAGTAGCGGGGTATCTTGTTGTTACTTATTCTGAGAATGGGCCTCCGCGGAGCAGAGCTCCGCGGTATCTTAGGCGTTGCGTTGGTTTGACCGGAGGCTCGTTCGATAGGAAGTTTATAATACCGTCTGGTTTAATACCAATTTTTTGTATGCGTTGCGCTATTTGAGCCGGAGCAGAGCTCCGGGGTATTAAACCAGACTTTCGAATAAAGGGGAACCTCTAAAAACTGAAGTTTTTGGAGGTTTTCTTACCCCTGGGAGAAAATCGTATTACCATAATTGCTTGTATTACAAGGAATTACGATTTTCTTCGAGGCGCCTCTGGAAACCCAACCGGGGTTTTTAGAGGAGCCCAAAGATTATCATACCTTGAGGTTAATATGTCAATACATTTTTACATACTTCTTCATTCGCCGCGGAGTCTGATGCCACGTCCTGTCCGGCCTGGAGTTGGACCTTCAAATACGCAAGATCCCGGCGATTGTAAACGATAACACCGCTGCCATTGACTGCCGCATGAGAACCAGTCCTGTAATCATGGCAAAGCTGCACTCCGGTATGAAATCCCAGGCTTTGACGCTGCGGAGATCTAGGGAAGCCTGCAGGGACATTCCTTCCCGGAAAGAACATCGATAAGGTTCTGCACCGACATAGCCGCCATATTGGCGGTGGCCTCCGCTGTATGGGAAGCGGTGTGAGGGGTTACCACCACATTCTCCAGCTCGAAGAGGGGGGACTGTCCGGGGGGTTCCTTCTCATAGGCGTCGAGTCCAAGTCCGCCGAGATGGCCGGATTTAAGCAGACCATAGGCCGCATCCTCATCGATAAGGCCGCCCCGGGCGGTATTGATGATGATGGCCCCCCGCTTCATACGGCTCATCACGCCGGCATTGATGATGTACCGGGTTTCTTCGGTAAGGGGCAGATGAAGGGAGATAACATCGGAACCGGCTATGAGGGCGTCAAAACCGGAAACGATGATATGATTCTCCTCCGCATAGCGGGCATTGATATAAGGATCGTAAGCCAGTACTTCCATGGAGAAACCCTGGGCCCGTTTGGCGACGCCCTTACCCACTGCTCCCAGACCCAGGATACCTATCCGCTTGCCGTAAAGTTCAATGCCGGTGGAACGGGGCCACTGCCCCTCCCGGGTTTTACGGTCCAGCGCGGGGATTCTGCGGGCCGCCGCCAGGATAAGGGCAAAGGCCAGATCCGCCACCGCCTGAGCGTTGGCGCCGGGGGTATTGCAGACGGCGATGTTCCGGGCCTTTGCCGCAGCCAGATCCACCCGGTCCACCCCGGCGCCGTAACGGGAGATCACCCTAAGGGAAACGGCGGCGTCAATTGCCTTTTTGGTAATAAAATCAAGGCCCGCAATACAGCCCTCGGCATCTTTTAAAAGGGGGATAAGCTCATCCTCCGAGAGGGGCCTGCCGCAGGGATTATAGAGAATTTCGCTCCCGCGCTCCGCCGCAAAACGGCGGAGTTGTTCCGCCGCCGGCCCGGTGCTGTCTGCCTTAAAGGAGGTGGCGGTTACCAGTATTTTCATTGCTAAACCTCATTTGCCCACAGGGTTTTCCCGGTTTATAAAAAACATCATAATGTTATTACATCTTGTCATAAGTTTACTTTTTTTACAATAGAGGCTGTTCCAAAACTGAAGTTTTGGAACAGCAGCCTTAGATTTAAGGGAAAAAGCGGGCATTTGACCGCTTTTTCAAGAGCTTGTTTCAAAACCAACCGGGTTTTGGAACAAGCTCAATACCCTTTGACTTTTTAATTTCCCTGGGATATTATTTTTTAATGTCAGTATATACTGACATTTTTAGGAGAATTCAAGATGCCAAATTTTCAACCGGCGCAGGTTCCTACCTTTTATTTTATCGGAGTAACCACCGGCCAGTCATCCATAATGCGGGTATTTCCCAAATGGGGAAAAGCCCTGGGGCTTAACGCCATTATCTCGGGCATAGATCTGCCCCTTCATGCTCCGCCGGAACAGTACCGGGAGACGGTGGATTTTTTGAAACATGATCCCCTTTCCCTGGGAGCGCTGGTTACCACCCATAAGCTGGATCTGTTCAAGGCTTGCAGGGCTATGTTTGATTATATCGATCCCTATGCGGAACAGCTTGAGGAAGTTTCCTCCCTTTCAAAGTACAAGGGAAAATTCGCCGCCCATGCCAAGGACCCTATCTCCAGCGGCCTGGCCCTGGAAGCCTTTGTGCCCCCCAATTTCTGGGCCGATCACGGCGGGGAAGTTCTCCTTCTGGGAGCCGGGGGAAGTTCTCTGGCGATGTCCCTCTATTTTGCCCAGGAAAAATTCAAGGATAACGCCCCCGGACGGATCACCATCGCCAACCGCAGCCAGCCCAGGCTTGATTCGGCAAGGGCGGTCCTGGGCGGTCTTGATACCAATATCGAATTCCGTTTTGTCCATGGACCTTCCCCTGCGGATAACGACGCCCTGGTGGCCGCCCTGCCCCCCTACTCCCTGGTAGTTAACGCCACCGGGCTTGGCAAAGACGCTCCCGGTTCTCCCACTACCGGCGCCGTGTCCTATCCTCAAAACAGCCTGGTCTGGGAAATCAACTACCGGGGGGATTTGATCTTCATGTACCAGGCTCAGGCCCAGGCAAAGGAAAAAAATCTCCACGTCGAGGACGGCTGGGATTACTTTATCCACGGCTGGACCCAGGTAATCGCCGAAGTCTTTCACACCGTCATTACCAGGGAACGGCTTGAAGAACTGAGCAGGATTGCAAGGGAAACCTAATGCGCAGCGTCAAGTCCCTGCATCAGCATAGGGAAATACAAATTGCGGGCGGAAACCCGGTTCGGAGGAAAAAATGTCGAATGTTTCTAAGTTGAATTGGTCCGGGGGATTTGTGATTGATTTTTCCCTGATTAATGGAATCTCCAAGAGCGCGCCCTCTACCAAACGGAGGCTTTCCCAAATGGCGGATATGTACGCCGATACCGGGGCGGCTCAGAAGATGATAGCCGGGGGAGATCCGCTGGTGTACGAATTTTATGAGCTGGGGGTTCCCGAAGAGGCGGGCGAGATAGCCTTCGGTACCTCCATTACCTATCCCGGCAAGGTGGGGAATGAGTACTTTATGACCAAGGGGCATTTTCATACAGTCCTTGATACGGCGGAAGTATACTATACCCTGTCCGGAATAGGTTTTATGCTTACCGAAAATCCCGAAGGGGATGTGGCGCTCCATGCCCTGGAGCCGGGAAAGGCGGTCTACGTGCCTAAACGTTACGCCCACCGGAGCATCAATGCCGGAACCACGCCGCTGATCAGTTTCTTCGCCTTCCGGGGAGACGCGGGGCATAACTATGGTACTATTGAAACCAAGGGATACCGCAAACTGGTGGTTGAAGGCAGCGACGGTAAGCCTTGTATGATAGATAATCCTAAATGGGGAAAATAACATGAGCGATGTTCAGAAACGGATCGGCGCAGCTTACCTTGTACCGGTGGTGGTGATGGATGATGCGGCCCGGGCGGCGGACACCGCCAGGGCCATGCTGGCCGGAGGGGTGGATATTATGGAGATCACCCTCAGGACAAATGCGGGGCTTGCCTCCATCGAAGCGGTAGCGAAGGGTTGTCCCGGGGTACTGGTAGGAGGGGGAACCGTACTGAGCCTGGACCACTGCAAAGAGGCGATACGCCGGGGGGCCCAATTCATCGTATCCCCCGGTTATGATCCTGTGATTGTTGAACACTGTCTTTCCAGCGGCATCGATGTTTTCCCCGGCTGCGTTACCCCCACGGAAATTACCGCGGCGCTGAAGGCGGGACTGCGGGTGCTTAAATTTTTCCCCGCCTCCGTATATGGCGGAATCAAGGCAATCAAGGCGCTGTCGGGCCCCTTCCCCAATGTCTCCTTCATCCCCACCGGCGGGGTGGATCTGAATAACCTGGGGGATTATATTACCCCTGCGGTCTTTGCCGTAGGCGGCGGCTGGCTGTGCGACCGCAGGGCGGTAAACGCCGGAGACTACCAGGCAATTACCGCGGTATGTGAACAATCGGTAAAACTGGTAAAAGAACGCCGGTAAGCGGCGGACCGCTGCAGCGCCTGCAGGACGGGCCGCACAAAAAACCTGTATGCGGGGATACGAAAACAAATGAACCTCCCCCCGGAGGACGGAGCGCCGGCCCCATTGCGAATAAGGAGAATGCCATGGGTTTAGAGGTCATCAAACTGGACAAGAATGTGCCTGTCCCCCTCTACTATCAACTGAAAAAACAGGTGCTTGCCCTGGTAGACAAGGGGGTCCTGAAAGAGGGGGACATGCTGCCCCCGGAAAACGAACTCTGCAGCCTGCTCCAGGTATCCCGGCCCACCATTCGTCAAGCCTTCAGCGAACTGGTGGCGGAGGGATTTCTGAACCGGTACAAGGGGAAGGGAACCTTTGTATCCAAGCATAAAGTGGAGGAACGCTTTTTAAGCAAACTGGAAACTTTTGATAAGGAGATGATCTCCAAGGGGCTTACCCCCCAGACCAAGGTGATTACATTAAAAAAACTAACCGGTCCCCATGAAGCCAATACAAAACTGGATGTTTCCCTGGACGCTCCCCTAATCTACCTGAGCAGGGTCCGGCTGGCGGATAAGGTACCCCTGGTATACGTGGAAACCTTTCTTCCCTATGATCCCTACGCCAAGCTGATGGAGGTGGATTTCAGCTCCAAGTCCCTGTACCGGTCCCTGGAGAAACTTTTCCACGTGCGGGTGAACCGGGTACGCCGGGAAATCGAGGCGGTCAACGCCCATCAAAAAGAGGCGGAGCTGCTGCAGATTTCCAAGAACAAAGCCCTCATTCTGGTTAAGACCGTGGCCTATTCCGATGAATCCCCTTCGCCGGTAGAATTCTCCATCGCCCGCTACCGGGGAGACCGGAATAAATTCAGCGTGGACATCCTTGGCTACTACTATTCCTAAACGGCAAAACCCGCCCCTCCGCCGGAGGGCTAGGCTTTAATCGTACCGACCTGCAGGAAACCCGCATTGAGACCCCCGCAGCGGACACCCCCGGCGACGGCCTCCCGCAGGCCCTGTCCTTCCCCCAGGGCCGCAACAAGCCCCGCGGTAAAGGCGTCTCCCGAACCGGTGGTGTTTACCGCTTCCGCAGCGGGAACAAAGGGATATTCGGCAAAGGTCTCCCCCTCCGCATACCAGACCGCTCCGGTCCCCCTGGTAAGAACTACGGCGCAGCGGTATTCCCTGCAGAGCCTGATGCAAAGTTCCCGAACCTGTTCCCTGCCGGGAGTCCCCGCTTCCTCCGGGAAAAAGGTGGCGGCAAATTCCGTCAGATTCGGTTTTATCACATCGGGACCATAGGGAAGGCTTTTGAGGAGATCCCCTCCCCAGAGATCCAGCGCCACCCTCCGTCCCGTCTCCTTGGCCCGGCGTACCATAAAAGGCACCAGTCCACCGGAGAGGCCGCCGGCCTTGGTACCGGCAATCACCACCACGCCGCATTTGGGAAGCATGTCCTCATAAGCCTCCCGAAGCCGTTCTTCGGTTCCCGCCGCGACGGACTGGGTATTTTCGATTAATTCGGTAACAGTACCGTCCCCCTCGTCGATGAGGGTATAACAGAAGCGGATGGGGATTCCGCTGTCCACCCATTGCAGGGCTATCCCCTCCCGGCGGCTCATCTCCAAAAAAAGGGGCCTTGTTTCTCCCCCCAGGATGGTGAGGTGCACGGCGTCCTTGCCAAGCTGAGAGAGTACCCGGCATACATTAAGACCCTTCCCGGCAACATCAAAGCGGTGCCGCCGGCTCCGGTTTACCGCATCCTTTGTTATAGAAGAGAAACAGACGATTTTTTGCAGGGTCGGATTCATTGAAATAGTGAGGTACATGAGTCATACTGTACTAGGGAGGGTATCGGTGATACAATACGGCAGCCCGCGGGCAGATTGAAGAGGTTGCGATGGCTGAAACGGCATACCGGCGTCCAAGCTGGGACGAATATTTTATGGAAGTCTGCGACGCTATTTCAAAGCGGGCTACCTGTGACCGGGGCCGCTCGGGATGCGTCATCGCCAAGGATAATCAACTCCTGGTAACGGGGTATGTGGGCGCCCCTGCGGGGCTGCCTCACTGCGACGAGGCGGGACATCAGCTAAAGCAGATGGTTCACGAAGACGGCTCCATCACCACCCACTGCGTCAGAACGGTTCATGCGGAACAGAACGCCATCTGTCAGGCCGCGAAGCGGGGCATCGCTATAGGGGGGGCAACCCTCTACTGCCGCATGACTCCCTGCAGAACCTGCGCCATGCTTATCATAAACTGCGGCATAGTCAGGGTGGTCTGCCAGCGGCGCTACCATGACGCCGCCGATTCGGAAGCTATGTTTCAAAAAGCCGGTATAACGCTGGAATACATTTCCCAAGAGACCCAGCAATATGAAAAACAGTGAGGTTCCGGTTCTCCGGGGCATGGGTCCTTATCTCTTCATCCTGCTTTTTTCCGCCGCCCTGATCCTGGGCTTAAGCTTCATCCAGCTTCTTCTGGCCGGCGGCGGAGATCCGGGACGGCTCCGCCTTGTCATCCTGGGGGGCGGACTGGTTAAGACGCTGACCGCCCTCCTGGGCATGGGCATACTCCTCTGGAGACTGGGCCGGCTCTTCCGTAAGGCGGATCTGCTCAAGCGCATGGTCCGTCCCCTGGAAGAAAAAGATCTCCGGGCCCTGGCCGAAATTCCGGAAGCGGACCCCGGCACGGGACTTTCGGAACTGAGGGATTCCCTGGCTGTCCTGGGAACGTTATTTGAGCGCCTCCGCTCCTTGATTGGAGAATGCGCCGTAAGAAAAAAAGAACTCGGTTCCAAGAGCGCCGAAGAAAAAGTCATCGCCGAACATCTCGGGGACATTATCGAAGGCGTTACCCGGCAATGCTTAGAGATTGAAGAAGCCGCCAATCGGGCCGGGGAAGATTTGAACGGCATAGGGGACTCACTTAATTTCTTGAGGGATGAAACCGGGGAACAGGCCCGTTTTATGGAACAGGCCGGAAAGGATCTGAACGAAGCCGTCTCCGTAACCGGCACGGTAGTCTCCCGGCTTAAGGAAAGTTCCGGTACGGCAAAAACCCTGGAGGAAAAAGTATCCGAAGAAGAAAGCCGGGTCTTTGAAGTAAACGACATCATAAAAAATATCTCCGGGGATGTAGAAAAGATCGCCGGGTTTGCCGGACTTATCAACCAGATATCGGAACAGACCAATCTCCTCTCCATGAACGCCGCCATCGAAAGCGCCCATGCGGGAGCCGCCGGAGCCGGATTCGCCGTGGTGGCGGATGAAATTAAAAAGCTCGCCGAATCCACCAGGGAAAATGCCCGGCGCATACAAGAGGAACTGGCGGAGATAGCGGTAAAAACCAAAAACGCCCTCAATGCCAGTGAACGTTCCTCTTTGGGTTTTGGCGAAATAACCGGAGAGATGCGCCGCTTCACCGGCGGCCTGAAGGGCATCGCCGAAGCTGCGGAAAAGAGCAGGGTCCTGAACGGAAACATCGAAAGGGCAGCCGGGGAACAAGCTGAAAACCGCCGGCGGATGGACCGGGAGAGCGGAGACATCGCAGACCGCTGCCGGCGTTTTGAAAAAGCCCTGGAGCTGATCCGATCCTTGACGGATAAGACCAGAACCGAAGTGCGGGAAATTTATTTGGGACTTCGGGAGATCCTGGAGAAAATCAGGATGAACCATGCGGACTTTTTTGACGGCTTTGTAAATTCCCGGGAACTGCGGACTTTCTTTCCCGGGGAAGGGCGGGAATTTTCCGGGGGAAAGGCTCCGGCCTCTCCCGGCGCTGCAAATCTTCCGCCGAAAATAAATGCCGCAGATGAAACGCCGTTTCAGCCTGAAGCGTCCGCGGCCAAAACGGCGGAAGGCGGCCTGAACAAGCGGGGAGTAGCGGTTAAACAGGCGCCCCGGATCATTTTTTAAAAGCGGAGCCGTTCGAAAACTTCAGCTGCCGCCGAACAAAAGGTTCGCCGGAAGCCACTTAAAAACAACAGGAAAACGTAGATTTTGTCAAAAATCCGCGTTTTCCCGGGAAACTTGTGCCGCGCTAAACCGGGACAGCCAACCGGGTTTCAAACAAATTCAGCGCGTGAAAACTTCGGGTTTTTAGAAGTTTTCCGCCCCAGGGGGAAAACCGCTTTACGGGGCCAATGTCCTCGCGGACGGGGATGTTGGCAATTTCCGGCGCAGGTTTTTAACGAAACGCTACTCCCGGATGATCCGGTATTTCAGGTAGATCTCCTCCAGGGTCCGCCACGGCCCCGGGGCGGCGACTTTTTTTCTAAAGGCGGCCGCATCCCGGCGGGCCACATAAAAGTCATAAATGACCCGGGGATCACTGCTTCTTACAATGTTATAGGCCGGATGACTTCCTAAGTAGCCGTGTATTTCCTCATATCCCACCGCGGAAATTCCAAAACGTTTCAACCTGGTCCTGACCGATATAATTTCTTCGTAGGACAGACCGAAGAGAAATTCCTCCAAAGCCCAGCGGGTATCATCCTTCGAGGTCATCTGTACCAGGAAATCATCCCAGTCCTTCCCCATGTCAAGGGAAAGGCGCATCAATTCACTGGATCCGTCCATAGTACCGAAACTGGGGGGCGCCCCGTCCCTGGAGGTCCAAAGGGCTTCAAGGGCGGGAAGATGGCGGTGTGAACGGGGATCGGTCCCGCTGTCCCAGAGGGAAATTAAATCATTGGCCAGTTGTATCTTTATCTGCTCAGAAAAGGAGGACTCCCCCAGGCAGGAAAAGTAAACCTCCTCCGCCATGAGGGTACAGACAATGGAAAACAGTACTTCCCGCAGGGGTTTATAAAAGGTCCCATCGTTCTGAGTAAGGATGATCAGGAGGGCAAAGGCGTGATACTTGGCGATTAGAAAACTGCGGGCCGCCACGACCTTGGTGGGCATATGGAGCAAATGAGAGGAAGGGGCAAAAGCGCAGAGGGACTGGACCAGCTTCGACTCATCCAGCGGTTCGCCCCGCAGAAGCTGGACATCCTTAACCGAAGGGTACTGGGAAATAGCCTCCCCCAAGCTGCGGAGACAGCGGAAACGCTGACGGGCCAAAGCGCTTTCTTCGGGATAGCCGGCTTCAAGATAGGCTTCAACTTCCTCTACCAGACGTTCTTCATTTTCTTTCAAGACCAGCATGATTATATATTGTCCCCTGCATCCAGTACACAAAACATACTGGAGTTCTCCGGAAAACTGAAGTTTCCGGACAACTCCTCTATAACATTTATCCCGCCAAAACCGATAAATCAAGGTTCGCCTGGATTTTTAAAATGACCTTCCCGCTCCGAAGAGGACGCCGCCGTTCCGCAAAGGATAAATTTTATGCGGGGTCCAATACCCCTGATCCAAAGCGGAGGCCTCTGTCAAAACCGCCCAAAGGCGGACTTCCGGGTATAGGACCCGCCTGCGGACGAAGAACCCAAATTCCCTTGAACTATCCCGGATTTTATAGTACTATGTAAATACCAGAAAATATAGAGAGGTATTGTATGGCTTATAAGATCAGTGACGCATGTATCAACTGCGGTTCCTGTGACAATGAGTGTCCCGTGGAGGCGATATCCGAAAAAGATAACGCCCGCTGGATCGATCCTGCCAAATGTCAGGACTGCGGCGCCTGTGCCGGGGTCTGCCCTACCGAAGCTATTTCAGCCGAGTAAGCGGGAGGGAGATTTTCAAAAAGGCAAGGGATACGCCCTTGCCTTTTTTTTCAAGGAAATCTACTGTCCGCCGAATCTCCCGTCCGGTCCCTGCACGGCCGTTTGATTCGCCGGCGGGTCCATATCCCGCCCTTCAGGGCCGGGAGAGTCATTGGAAGGCCGGTTGAAACGCCGCCCGTTCCGCGGCGGAATCGTTTTGTATCGAGGAGGCTGTTATTCCGCAGACTTACGGGCCCGGCGCCCATTCCGGTTCAAGAACATATCCCCCCTCCCCGGCCGGGGAGCTTCGCGTTGAAGGACATCCGTGAACAGGACAGTCGCGGCGTTGATACTGCTGGCAGTCCAAAGCCTTATCCCCTGCTCCGGGAGGGCACAGGACACGGAAAGCCGGTATCCCCGCATCATCAGGCTGAACAACCGGGACACCGCCTTCAGGCAGTATCAGGCCGACGTGGAACAGGCCCGCCGCCGGCTTTTCAGCCGGGATTGGAACGGAGAGGATCCGGAGAATCCGGCCGGGGATCTGACCGTTTATTCCTACACCGCAGAGCCGGGGGACGGTATCTTCGGCCTGGCGGCAAGATGTAATATTCCCTACTCATCCCTGGCCACGATAAACAGGCTGGCCCATCCTTCCGCCTTCGCCCAGGGGAACGTCCTGCTCCTTCCCTCGGCGCCGGGGATCTTTATCCCCGAGACCCCGGAAACGGACCTGGAGCGGATCATGGGTGCCGCCAGGGGGGACCGGGGAATTATCCTAAGCTTTACCCGGAACGGCCGCCGGGAACGGTTCCGTTTTCTCCCCGGGGCGGATTTTACTCCCACGGAGCGGGCCTTTTTTCTGAATACGGCCTTCCGCTTCCCCCTGTACAACTACAGGGTTACCAGCAACTTCGGAATGCGGATCAGCCCCATCACCGGAACGCCCCGCATGCACGAAGGGCTGGATCTGGCCGCCCCGGAGGGGACCGGGGTATACGCCGCCAGGGAGGGCATTGTTACCGGCCTGGGGGAAGATCCGGTTTATGGAAAGTACATCATCATCCGGCACGAGGAAAACTGGGTAAGCCTCTACGGCCATCTTTCACTTATCACCACAAGCTTGCGAAGCGCCGTCCGATCAGGTACTCTTATAGGGAAGGTTGGATCTACCGGCCAGTCTACAGGACCCCATCTGCACTTTGAACTGCGGCAGAACGGCAGAGCCCAGGATCCGGGGAGATTCCTTTTCAGGGAACGGCAATGAAACGCTGCGGATTTTTCTCTTTATTCTTTTTTTGCTTTCTGTCCCTCTACGGGGAAAATCTTCATTTGAACGTCTCCGGGAGTCTGGAGATCTCCGTGGAAAATACCGGAGGGGCTTCAATTTCCCTTTCTCACAACGACGCGGTTATCATCCGCCTTGACGAGGAGGTGCGCTTCTTCCGGGGGGTGGAGCTGGAACTGACCGCCCCCCAGGCTTACCTGGCCCACCGGGGCAGCCTGACGGTGATGATCTACGGAGAGCTGGACAGGATCCCCGAAACGGGCGCCGCCGACATCCAGGGCAAGCCATTTGTTTCGGAACTTATGCCGAATAAAATTCAGACCATCTACCAGTTTCCCCTCCGGACTAACCACGGTCTCCGTTCGAATCCCTATGTGTCGATTCCCGTGGAACTTATCCCCCCTTCGGCCTTTCCCGTCATTTTCAAACTGAATCCCGCGGCCAACGGACTGAGCGAAGAGGTAGAAACCATGCGTTTCCGCTTAAACGCCAAGCCTATTCTGAGCGATGAGGGAGGGGTAAGGATACATCCCCGTTATCCTGAACAGCTCCCCAACAGACCCCTGGCGGTCTACATCGACAACGAACTGATAGACAAACCCCAGGAGGAGCGGATACTCCGGGAGGGGGAACATCACCTGATGATACTTTCCAACGATTACCGTACCGAAAGCCGCCGTTTTCTGATTGAAAGGGGAAAGGTAAGCGATTTAACTATCGAGCTCCGGGACGCCACCCCCCTGGTGCTTTTTGAAGCCCCCGAGGACTCCCGCATTTACTTTGACGGCGTCCAACTGGAGAACTTCAAGCGGCCCTATTCCGCGGAGCCCGGCTTACACGAGGTTAAATTTCAGGTAAGCGATTACGCCATCGTTAAATCAATAAAACTACAGAAGGGCCGTACCTACCGGATTGCCCTGACGGTGGATCTTAATTTTGAAGAGAGCGAATAGGCCCGGGGCAGGGCCATGCCGGCGGAAATTTCCGGCGTTTTTCATATTTCGTTAAAGAAAATTCCGCCGGAACCGATATTCAAGATGTCGGACCTATAGTTCCCCTCCCAAATCACTATATTTCCGACATGCCTCAAAGGCAGGGCCGGTGCCGAACCTCTGGTTCGCAGCGGCCTTTTTTATATCCCGGTTCCTGCCGCCAAGCGGCCGGCCCGCCGGGAATTACCGGCGTTCCCATTGACAAAGAATGTTCCCTCTTTTAGGCTAATGGCATGGCGGGAAGTTCCGGTTTAACAAGTTTTATTTTTGTCCGGGTTTTTGCGGCCCTGGTGATAATCACGGCGGTGGTCATCGGTATCGGCCTGGGCCTGTCCCTGGCGGCAACCTCCAACATACAAAATCTGGAAAATTTTACCGAATTCGCCCCCGCCCTGCCGACCAAAATTGTCGATGTTAACGGGATCCTGATTACCGAATTTTCCGCCGATGAAAAGCGGGAACTGGTCTCCCTAAGCGTCCTGCCCAGGCACCTTATCAATGCGGTGCTGGCCCGGGAGGACCCGGATTTTTACAACCACAAAGGTTTTAGTATCCGGGGGATAGCCCGGGCGGCCTTCGGACAGCTCATCCGTCATCCCCTGGGGGGAGGCTCCACCATTACTCAGCAGGTGGCGGGGACCCTCTATACAAACCGGGCGGAAAAGACCCTTTCCCGCAAGATCCGGGAGCTTTGGTGGGCCTTCCAGATGGAGCGGCGTTATACCAAAAATGAGATCCTCGAAATTTACCTTAATTATATGTACATGGGTCCCGGCGTTTTCGGAGTGGAAGCGGCGAGCAAGTACTTCTTTGGCCACAGCGCCAGGGACATAACCCTGGCGGAGGCGGCGATTCTGGTGATCCAGCTTTCAAACCCCTCCCGGTACAATCCCCTGGATAATCCCAATGTGGCCATGGACCGGCAGCAGGCGGTTTTAAACAAGATGATTGAACTGGGATACGCTGCCCGGGAGGAGGCGGACGCTTCTTTTAACGAATACTGGAACAACTACGATTACACCCGGGCTTCCACCTCGGCCTACTATAACCGGGAAGACGCCGCCCCCTGGTTCAGCGAATATGTCCGCCGCGAACTGGATGGTATGATGTACGGGACCAGGGACTACTACCGGGACGGTTATACGGTACAGACCACCCTGGACCTGAACTTCCAACAGGCGGCGGTGAAGTACATGCAGGAGGGGCTGGTCAAGGCGAATAAAGAATACGCCAGTTCCGCGGGAACCCGGCTGGTTCAGGCGGAACGGGTCTATGTGCCCATTGTGGATCTTCTTTCACTTTACTTTAATCTGGATACCATCCATGCCGCTTCGGATTCTCAGAATGAATCAAAGGCCGTATCCCGGTATACCAAAGTCATTAATCCGGTGGTGGATATGACTTCCCTGCTTTTCGGCCTCCAGGAACTAAAGGACATTACCAATGCAGCCTTTGCGGAACAGAAAAAAAGCGCCGAACAGAATGTGGTCGAGGGCGCCCTCATTGCCATTGAAAATGAAACCGGCCATATCAAGGCCCTTATCGGGGGTTCCAAGTATGACGAGTCGAACCAGCTTATCCGGGCAGTCCAGGCCAGAGTTATGCCGGGAAGTTCCTTCAAACCCCTCTACTATTCGGCGGCCATCGATTCCCGGAAATTTACCGCCTCTACCCTCATTTACGATCTTCCCATGGTGTTCCACAACGAGGACGGAACTCCCTATATACCCTTGAATTTCAAAGGCGAATGGAAGGGATCGGTGCTGCTCTACGACGCCCTGGCCCAGTCCATGAATGTACCTTCCCTCAAAATTCTGGACAGTATCGGCTTTGACGCGGCAATCAACCGGGCCGCCTCCCTTCTGGGGATTACCGATCCCGGCGTAAAACGCCGGACCTTCCCCCGGGTGTATCCCATGGGGCTGGGAATCATTTCCGTTTCCCCCCTCCAGATGGCCCGGGCCTTTGCCATCTTCGGCAATCAGGGCCGGGAGGTAACTCCCATCGCCATACGTTCCGTGGAAGACCGGAACGGCAGGGTGGTGCTGGATACGGAACGGGAAGTGCGGCTCCAGCAGCGGCGGCTGGGGGGGGATATTCAGGTTATCAGTCCCCAGAATGCGTATGTTATGACTTCCTTACTGCGGAAAACCGTAGAAATGGGGACCCTTCAATACGGCTCCGGGTACGGGGCGAAATTTACCTTTGTGGACGAAAAAGGAAACAAGTACCGCATCCCCGCCGCCGGCAAGACCGGTACTACCCAGAACTGGGCCGATGCATGGGCCGTAGGTTTTACCCCCTACTATACCACCGCTATCTGGTTCGGTTTTGATAAACCCGGCAACTCCCTGGGACTCTCCCTGACCGGCGCCACCCTGGCGGGACCGGTCTGGGGGGATTTTATGCGGGAGATCCACCAGGGGCTTCCCCGAAGGGATTTTGTCCGTCCTTCCACGGGGATCGTGGACGTAACGGTTTGTTCCAAATCGGGACTGCTGCCCACCGCCGCCTGTCCGGGAACGGTAACCCTCTCTTTCCTGGCGGGAACCGCCCCCGCCGGAGTCTGCAACCTCCATGGGGAAAACGCCCTGGCCAATACCGCCCTCAGCCTGGAAACCCTGCGGCTGGATACCATCAGATTAAACGACAATGAAATGCTGGACGGCCTCACGATGCCTCAACTGCCTCCGGAGCTGCAAAATCTACCTTCACCGCCGGCGGCCGGCAATTCCGGAAGGGATGCCTTACCCTCCGGGAATTTCGGACTGGAACTGCCAAGTTATAATCCGCTGCTGGACTGACGGAGGGGTGATCAATGCAGGTCCCCATAGAAGACATTATTGTAAAAAAGAGGACCAGGAAAGACAAGGGAAATATTGAAGCCCTGGCGGAAAGCATGAAGCGGTTCGGCCTGATATGTCCCATCATCCTAACCAACGGCAATGTACTGGTAGCGGGCGGCCGCCGTCTTGAGGCGGCCCGTTCCATAGGATGGCGGACCATCAATGCGGTTATTGCTCAAATCCCCGACGGAGTTTCGGAGCTGGAAATTGAAATTGAAGAAAACCTGCACCGTCTGGATCTCAGTCCCGGCGAACAGGCGGCGGCAAAAAAGGAACTGTACAAATTAAAACATCCCGGATTTTTCCGCAGAATATGGAATGCCATCGCCGCCTTTTTTAAGGGGCTGCGGGGATAGAGCAAAACCGGCGGAATCCGGTCCCGTCCCAGGTGATACATAAAGATGAAGGGCGGCGTTCCGCCGCCCAAGGAATGGATGTGGGAAAGTATATTAACCCGTTTCGCTTATCTATAGAACACATTCTCTCCAAGCTCGGCCTGGGCATGCGGACCAAGCTTATCATTATCTTTGTGGTGATTAAGGTCATTCCCCTGCTGCTGCTGACTTTTATGGCCTGGCGGCAGTCGAGAATTCTGGGCGAAGAATTGAACAGCCGTACCATGGAATTGGCCCTTGGCGCCAACGAAGCGCTGACCAGAACCGGAACCATCGCGGTGAACAACTCGGTTGAGGCCCTGAACAGCAGCGCCACCGATAACATTGAGCGGATGTCCACCGATATGGCCCGCCGGGTAGCGGAATTTCTCTACGCCCGGGACCGGGATATACTTGCCGCATCGGAGCTTCCGCCGGAATACGAAACGTACCGCCGTTTCATCAAAAATAGAACGGGACCTCTTATAAAACCGGGGGAATGGAAATTGGCGGAGGACGGCAGATCATGGGTTCCCGTCAATCCCCCTTCCGGGGGGAAGGAGGTGTTCTCTTCAAACCGGGAAAACGATTCCAATTTCCATTACCGTCCCCCCGATACTTTCGAGTATGAAGAGCGCCCCCTCTTTCTGGAAATAACCTACGTGGATCTTGAGGGAAATGAACTGATAAAGGCGGTTACCTCCCCCCGGATGAACGGGGCCTTAAAGAATGTGTCCGACCGGAGAAACACCTATGTCCGGGCGGAAACTTATTGGCCCGAACTCCTAAAGCTTAAACCCGGAGAGATCTATGTCTCCGACGTGATAGGCGCCTATGTTAAATCCCGCCTTATCGGCATGTACACCCCGGAAAACGCCGCCGCCCGGGGGCTGGAATTTAAGCCCCGGGAAGAAGCCTATGCGGGAAAAGAAAACCCCCTGGGGAAGCGTTTCCGGGGAATCATCCGCTGGGCGGCGCCGGTAACGGAAAACGGCAGTATCACCGGTTATGTAACTCTGGCCCTGGACCACGATCACCTGATGGAATTTACCGATCACAGCACCCCCATGAACGAGCGTTATACCGAGCTGCCCAGCGCCTACGAGGGAAACTATGCCTTTATCTGGGACTATAAATGCCGTAACATCTGCCACCCCAGGCATCATTCTATCGTGGGCTATAATCCCGAAACGGGGGAACCCGAGGTGCCCTGGCTGGAGGAAAGCATCTATAATGCGTGGCAGGAGAGCGGCAGGAGCTTTACCGGTTTTATCAGGGACCAGCCGGTCTTTGCGGAACAGTCCAGGGACAAAAAACCCGCGGCGGCCCTGACCGGGGCCGGACTGGTGGGGCTGGACGGCAGGTATCTTAACCACGCCCCCCAGTGTACGGGCTGGTTCGATCTTACCAGAGAAGGCGGTTCCGGCTCCTTCTTGATCCTCTGGAGCGGCCTCTGGAAGCTTACCACCGCGGCAACCATCCCCTACTATACGGGCCACTACGGCCAGTCAAAGCGGGGCTTCGGTTTTGTGGCCATCGGCGCAGGATTCGAGGACTTTGAACGCCCCGCCCGGGAAACCGAGGCGGTACTAAAAGAGGAAATCTCCTCCGCCAACAGGAGCCTTATCGAAAGCGCCGCCGATACCCAGCGGGCCATTGCGGACAACCTCTGGAATACCACCGCAAAGCTGGCGGTCTCCGCGGGACTTATGATTATCCTCGTCGTGCTGATCGCCATCTGGATGGCTTCAATCTTTACCCGGAGCATCACCAGGATGATAGCCGGCATTTCCCGCTTCCGTTCCGGCGAGCGCCATTTCCGTTTTAACACGCCCGTCAAAGACGAGATGGGCATCCTGGCCGATTCCTTCGACGATATGGCGGACAGCCTGGTCGCCAGCGACCGGGGGCCCCTGGTGATCACCGGTATGGACGGCCGGATCATCTATGTAAACGACGCCGGCCTCCTGGCCTTTGGAAAAAGTACGGAAGATCTGCAGGCCGTCCTGGGAAGATCCTATAATGACCTAAGCATCTATCCCCCCGGTTCGGTCTACGATCCCATCGCCGCCCTAAAGGAGGGCCGGGAAACGGATATCTTCTACGAGCGGAAAATGAACTGCTATTTCAAGGGAAGCGCCGCCTGCCTTACCAGCAAAGAGGGGAAGAACATAGGCTATATCATCACCTCCACCGATGTAAGCGAAATTATCGAAGATCAAAAGGCGACGGCGGAACAGAAAGCCCTGCTGGATACAATTTTTACCGCTTCGCCGGATCTCATCTGGTATCAGAATGCCCAGGGCCGGCTCCTGGCCGTAAATCCCCGGTACGCCGCCCTCTTCGGCAAAAACCCGAATGAGCTTACCGGCCTTAACGTAGAACAGGTTATACCCCCTGAGTATCTTGCCTCCGTCGGCGAAAATAACCGGAAAGCCGTCGAGTTACGGAGGCCCTACTATGTGGAGGAGAAACTAAGCTTCGCCGACGGCCACAAGGAAACCCTCGATACGGTGATTACCCCCATCTTCGATACGGAGGGGGATCTTGCGGGTATTCTGGGATTCGGCCGGGATGTTTCGGCCCGGGTCTCCATCGAGAACAAGCTCCGCAAAACCCAGCTTGAACTGGAAGGGGCGGTCCGGGAGGCCAACGAAGCCAACCAGCACAAGGGAGATTTCCTGGCCCGGATGAGCCACGAGATCCGCACCCCCATGAACGCCATCATCGGCATGACCAATATCGTAAAAAAACAGACGGGGGAGCTCAATGCCCCGGAGGAGATTAAAGCCAACCTGTCCCAGATAGAGGCTTCCTCCCAGCATCTGCTGGGGCTCCTCAACGATATTCTGGACATATCAAAGATTGAAGCGGGCAAGATTGAACTGAACCAGGAAACGGTGGACATGATGAAGCTGGCCGGTACGGTGGTGTCGATGATACGGCCCCGGTGCGAGGAAAAAAATATCGCCTTTAACACCCGCTTTGCCATACCGCCGCCGGCGTTCTTTACCGGCGATTCCCTCAGAATACGCCAGGTGCTGATCAACCTGCTGGGAAATGCGGTAAAATTTACCCCCGAATGCGGCAGTATCGATTTTGTGATTGAACAGCGGGAAAGCCGGGACGGCAGGGCCCTGCTCTTCTTCTCGGTAAAGGATTCGGGCATAGGTATTCCCAAAGAATCCATGGCCCTGCTCTTCAGGCCCTTTGAACAGACCTCGGATAAAATATCCAAACGTTACGGAGGCACCGGCCTGGGGCTTGCCATATCCCAGAGCATTGTCCAGCTTTTCGGCGGGGAGATTGCGGTGCAGAGCAGGCCCGGAGAGGGCAGCGTCTTTAGTTTTGAGATCCGGCTGCCGGAAATTGCCGGCGGCGAAGAGGAGACGGCGGTTCCGGAGGACGCCGCAGGCCGGCTTACGGGCAGGCGGGCCCTCCTGGTGGACGACGTAGCCATTAACCGCATCATAGCCATCAATCTGCTGGAGTATACCGGCCTTGCCATTGACGAAGCCGGCGGCGGACTTACGGCGCTGAATATGTTCCAAAACAGCCCGGAGTATGCCTACGACATTATCTACATGGACATACAGATGCCGGACATGGACGGTTACGAAACGGCGGCGGCCATCCGGGCCCTGGACCGGAAGGACGCAAAGACCATACCCATTGTGGCCCTAACCGCCAACGCCTTTAAGGAAGACATAGACAAGGCCCTGGCAAACGGCATGAACGCCCACCTGGCCAAGCCCATGGAGCCGGACAAGACGCTGGAGATTACCTTTAAGTTATTGGGCGTCAAAGAAGAGGCCTAGCTATCTTTCGGCCCTTTTCTCGAAGTGGGAAAATTCCATGGTAAAGGTAGCCCTGCCCTGGCTGACGCTCCGCAGGGCGGTCATAAAGCCGAACATCTTCTCCATCGGGGCCAGGGCCTTTACGTGATCCGCCGAGGGCCTTGAATCCATGCTTGCCACCTGGCCGCCCCGCTGGGTTATAAGGCTGATCGCATCCCCCACAAATTCCTTGGGGGCTATAAGATGCACCGCCATGATGGGTTCAAGCAGCACCGGCTCCGCGGCGCGGCAGGCTTCGTCCACGCCCAGGCTGGCGCAGGCTTCAAAGGCAAACTCGGTACCCGTCAGTTCCGAATACGTTATATCCGTCAGGGTTATTCCTATGTCAATGCAGGGATAGCCCAGCGCTATGCCCGAGGAAAAGGCCCCCGCCACGCCCCGGCTTACCGCCTCCAGAATCGCCCCGGGAATATCCCCCCCCCTTACGGCGGAGGCATACCGGTTTCCCGACCCCCGGGGCAGGGGCTCCGCCCTGAGGCTGAGGACGGCGGCGTTTTCCTTTCCTGCGATAATCTTAGAGAAACGCTCGGTCCGTTCTACGGTTTTGCTGATCGACTCCCGGTACGTCACCTGGGGGTTTCCCACCCTGGCGCCGACATGGTACTCCTTGAGGATCCGGGTTACCAGCACGTCCAGGTGCAGCTCTCCCATGCCGGAAATGATAAGCTGCCCGGTCTCTTCATTTTCTTTGGTGGTAAAGGTGGGATCCTCCCTGGAGAGGAGGGCCAGAATGTTCTTGAGCTTGTCCTGTTCCGACATGGTCTTGGGTTCTATGGATACGGAGATAACCGGTTCGGGAAACTGCATCCGCTCCAGCATAAGCGGCCAGCCCTCGCTGCCTATGGTGTCCCCGGTCTGGGCCAGCTTCATCCCGATGATGACCCCGATGTCTCCCGCGGTCAGCGCGTCCATGGGCTCCGATTTATTGGAGTGCATTCTGAGGATGCGGTTGGCCCGTTCCCGCTTTTTCTTGCCCACATTGAAAACCGCGGTCCCCGCCTTGATGCTTCCCGAATACATCCGCACATAGCAGAGGCTTCCCGCCTCCCGGTCATGCTGAATTTTGAAGACCAGCCCCAGGGGAGGCCCCGCCGGATCGCAGGGAATCAGGACCGGCTCTTCTTTTTTGGGATGATGCCCCTGGGCGGGGGCCGCCTCGCCGGGGGCGGGAAGATAATCCACCACCGCGTCGATCAGGGGCTGGACCCCCATGTTGCGCCGGGAAGCCCCGGCCAGCATGGGAAGCAGATCCCGGTTTAACACCGCCCGGCGCAGTTCCTTTTTAAGAAGCTCCGGGGGAATTGCCTCTCCGGAAAGGTACAACTCGGTAACGGCGTCGGAACTGCCGGAAATAAGGTCGATAAGCTTTTCCCGCCATTCCTCCGCCAGGGCCTTCCTTGAGGGGTCCACCGGAGCGTAGATCAGGGTTTCCCCTTCGTCCGCGGCGTCCCAGCGGATCTCCCGCATCTCCAAAAGATCGACGACCCCCTCGAAGCCGCCCTCCCTGCCGATGGGAATCTGGAGCGCCGCCGGCAGGACGCCCAGTTTTTCCCGGACATCCTCCAGCACCTGAAAAAAGTCCGCCCCCACCCGGTCCATCTTATTGACATAGCCGATACAGGGAACCTCGTACCGTTCCGCCTGCCGCCACACCGTCTCGGTCTGGGGCTCCACCCCGCGGACCGCATCGAAGACGGCCGCCGCCCCGTCCAGGACCCGCAGGGACCGCTCGACTTCGGCGGTAAAATCCACGTGTCCCGGGGTATCGATAATAGTAATTTGAAAATCCCGCCAGTAGGCGGTGGTGGCGGCGCTCTGGATGGTGATGCCCCGTTCCTGCTCCTGCTCCATCCAGTCCATGATGGCCTCGCCGTTGTCCACCTCCCCTATCCGGTGGCTCTTTCCGGTGTAGTAGAGAATCCGTTCGGTGGTGGTGGTCTTTCCCGCGTCAATATGGGCCATGATGCCGATATTACGTATCCGGTTAAGCATGGGATCTCCTCTCCACTGGGCAGTATAGCCAAAATATCCTGAAAAAGCAATGAAGCCCCCCGCCGCGAACGGTACGAAGAGGGATAATCTACGAAGAGGGATAACCACGAACCACACGAACAGACACGAACTTGTTGTTTGATAGCTTCGATTTGTTGCAAGGGG
The DNA here is from genome assembly GCA_031276965.1 of Treponema sp. Classification (GTDB taxonomy): domain Bacteria; phylum Spirochaetota; class Spirochaetia; order Treponematales; family Breznakiellaceae; genus JAISMC01. The sequence continues at coordinate 428 of JAISMC010000102.1, read as the reverse complement.
TTCATACTCTGGTCCTTTGGGGTGGAGAGAGTCATAGCGCCTCATCCTACTTCCGTCCGTATGGGCGGAAGAAGAAGGGAAAAACCACGAAGGACACGAATTTGTGGTTTGATAGCTTCGATTTGTTCGTGGGGGTTCGTGTGGTTCGTGAGGTTCGTGGTTAATTTTTCTTCCGTCCGTGTAAGTGGAAGAAGAGGGAAAACCACGAAGGACACGAACTTGTTGTTCGATAGCTTCGATTTGTTGCAAGGGGTTCATTCCCCGGTCCCTTGAGGTGGAGAGAGTCATTGTACCTCATCCTCCTTCCTTCTTCCTTTGTGTCCTTCGTGGTTTCTCCTCTTCATTTGTATTTATGGGTCAAGTTTAGTCCTTGGGGCGGAATTGGTATTGCGCCTCATCCTACTTCCTTCGTGCGCCTTTGTGGTTCT
>JAISMC010000093.1 GCA_031276965.1 Treponema sp. | reverse complement strand
ATGGGGAAATTATCCGTCCCGTCGATGATAAAGTCGTAATCTTTATCCCTGATGATATCCGTTATATTGGAGGCGTTGATCCACTCGTGGTAAACCGCCACCACCGGGTCCGGGTTCATGGCCTCCATGGTTTCCCGGGCGGACTGGACCTTGGGTTTCCCCAGATCGGCGGTGGTGTGGATGATCTGCCGCTGCAGATTGGAAAGCTCCACCTTGTCGGCGTCGGCAATGCCGATGGTTCCCACCCCGGCGGCGGCCAGGTACATCGCGGCGGGCGCGCCCAGGCCGCCCGCGCCGATAATAAGCACCTTGCCTTCCATGAGCCGTTTCTGACCCTTGACCCCCACTTCCTTCAGGATGATGTGCCGGGAATAGCGATCCAACTGTTCATCGGTAAAGGTCATTGGGCCAGCCCGCCCTTAACGACCCGGAGCAGCCATGCGCCGTCTTCGGCCCTGTCAACGCTGATCACCCGGTGGCCTTCGTCCTTGAGGCTCCGGGGTACGTTTTGGATGGGCTCCCCGTCGTTGAGCCGCACCTCCAGTGTCTGGCCGTCCTCCAGTTCCTCCAGGGCAACCTTGGTTTTCACAAAGGTAACGGGGCATACCACGGTGGTAATATCCACCCTGGCGTCCGGTTCCTGTCCCCCTGCCTGATCCTTCATAGTACCGCTTCCTCCAATTCTTTTTTCAGCCCCGCCGTCCCGACCCGGGTGAGGGTTTTGCCCAGCCGCTCGCCGGGTTTCGCGTGGTTCCGGTAAAACCCGATAACCGTATCCGCCGCCTTAAAGACCTGGAATTCATCAAAAATCAGGGGCAGCAGATGGAGCCCCTCCTTGATTTCATTGCCGAACATTCCGCCAAAGGAGAGGAGGTATCCGTTTTTTCCCTTCCATGCGTCGGAGGGGCAGCCCTTTACGCACTTGCCGCAGTATACGCAGCCCTTTGTGTCGAAGGAGAGGTCCCGGTTTTCCTTGTCCACCCTGACGACCTTTACGGGACAGGCCGCTTCGCAGAGTCCGCAAAAGGTACAGGCCGCTTTTTCCCAATTAGGGAAGACGCCGCCCTTAATTCCCAGGTCGTTTTCCTCCGCCTTAAGGCAGTTGTTCCGGCATCCCGTGATGCCTATTTTGAATTTATGGGGCAGTTCCTGCCCAAAGTACCGCTCGTCCAACTTCTCCGCAAGGCCGGAGGTTTCAATGATCCCGCTGGGACAGATGGCCGAGCCCTGGCAGGCGGTTATGGTCCGCACCCGGGGGCCGCAGACCCCTATGCGTACCCCTCCCTCGGCCAGCTCCTGTTTTACCCGGTCTATATCTTCAAGGGCAATGAAGGGGATCTCTACCCCCTGCCGGGAAGTCAGGTGGATATAGCCCTTGCCGTATTTTTCCGCCACTTCCCCGATTTTCCGGACCTGGGCGGCGCTGAGCTGTCCCCCGATGACTTTAAGCCGCATGGAGAAGCGATCCCTTTGCCGTTGACGCATAAAGCCGCCTTTTTTAAGGGCCGCATAGTCAATATCGGACATAAAATCTCCTTAAAAGTGGGCATTTCCCAAAAGCTGAAGTTTTAGGAAAGCCCCATGTACTATTAAAACACTAGATATGATAAGCAATAAGATAAGGAACAGAATTTGTCAATCTATGGAGATTGGTTCCGGGGTTAATTTTTCTTCCCGCATAACATACACCCCCGCTTCACATAACCGGCTTATCCGCCGCCACGGGCGGTAACGCGCTTCGGGCGCCTTAGAAAAACAGGAAGGCTAAAAGGGCAAAGAGGGCGAAAAGCACGGCGTTGGCAATTTTGATGAGGGGCATCTTCTTTCTGGCGAATTCGGAAAGGGCCAGGGCCTGCTTTCCCTTATGGCAAAACAGCACCAGCAGGGCGGGCGGCAGGGAGGCTGCCAGGGTGTAGCAGAGGAGGGCCGTAACTGCCAGGGAGCGGCCGCCGCCTGAATCCGCCCGGAGCAGGTAGAGGATAGTTGCCAGATATATCTGGCCGGTGCAGAGGAATTCGCCCGCGGAAACGGCGGCGCCCAGGAGAAAAATTCCGGCCATGAGGAAACGGGGGTCCCATTCCGCCACCCGGTTGATGAGGCGGTGGTTAAAGCGGCGCAGGGCCTTGGGGAGTTGAACCCGGATGGCGCCGTAGTTTTCACGCCGGGCGTTTATAAAATCCGCCAGATTTAAAACGCAGAGAAACAGGGAAAGCACAATAACCACAACCCGGATTATTCCCGTAATTGAGGTAAAGGCTTCCTGGTTCAGGATCCGCCCCAGCGAGAAAAGCGAAAGCCCCAGGACCAGGTAGGTTACCATCCGGGCAGCCGTATAGGTAAGGCCCAGGGGCAGTATGCGCCCGCGCTTGGCGCCCAGGAGGGAAAGCAGCAGCAGGAGCATGGAAACGGAACAGGGATTGACCCCTCCCAGGAGGCCGGCGAGGAAAATGACCGGCAGTTCCCCCCAGGCCAGTTGCGGCGCGGTGGCTTCAAGACCGGGATAGGTAAAATTCCTTGCGGCCCCGGAAGCCAAAATTTCCTCAAGCCCCGCCCGGATATCCTCAAAGCCGGAAAGATACCCGCCGGAATAAAAAACAATGGGCGTAAGCTGATCCTCTTCCGGAACCGCGTAGGCTTCAAAAAAAAGCCTGGCCGCCGGAAGCCCTTCGCGTTCCGCCACATTAAAATAATAAACCGCCAGGGGGCTCATACTTCCGTCCCGCAGGGCAATTTCCCCGGGCAGCCGGTCCAGCAGGGCTTCAACCTTGGCGCAGCTCTCACAGGCGGTGGTAACAAAACAGACAAGGATGGAATGATCCGGCCCGGTGGGGGGGAATCCCCGGGGAGGGGCCCCTTCGGAGGGCGCCTTGGCGGCAAGTGGAGCGGCGGGGGGCCGGAGCTCCGCCATCGGGTCGGACCTTATCCGTTCCAAAACCGCCCCTTCTTTCTGCCGCACATAGAGATCTCCCGCGCCGTTGTAGATCTCCCCAGTGCCCTCGAGGTATTCATCCCCGATGATTAAAACCGGCAGCGTGAGCCCTTCCCGGCTTATCCCCAATTCCCCGCAAAGTTCGTCAAACCTGCGGGCAGGTTCGGCATGGAAGAGGTTATAACTTTGAAATACGATGAAGGGCCGGTCAGGCAGATCCCGGATTTTCCGGTTAAAGTGATCGAAAAAGTCCATATCATCCCGGCACAATTCGCAGGGATTGTTGTAGGCGTAGTGTAAGACCAGGTATTGTTCCGTTTCCGCCGCATCATCGGCCCCAGCGCTCAACCGGGAAAAAGCGGAAAGAACGAGGAGGATAATCCCGAGGCGGAAATTCATTCGGTGTTTCATCGGTCCGGCCTTTCCGGGGATTCGATATACTCCCAGCCGGGGTACTCATCCAGATATCCCTGGGCGCTCCCCTGCAATTCGGCGGCGCTCATCTTCCCCTTCTTTTCAAGCAGGAGGTTCAGCTCCTCAAAAAGCCGGGCGGCCACGGCGCTGCGGTGGATAAAACAGGGTTCCTCATCGTTAAAAAAGTAAATGCTCTTGGCGATGATGAGTTTTTCCGGAAAACTCAGCCCGTTGAGGGGCCCTTCATAGAGAAGCTCCCCGCCCCGGCCCGTAAGGCGTATGTCCCTCAAGACATTCCCCCCCGGCTTCCCCTGCCCGGAGGGAACCCCGGATGCGGCTTTTGTCTTGTTACGGCCGAAAAATTTCATCATCCCCTATTACCCGAAGGTGAAATACCCATTCCTGTCGAGACTTTGAGTATATCAGGCCGCCCGGCATTACTCCAGACGATCGGAGCCCAGGATAGACGGCGCCTTAGTTTCCGGGTATATTGAACTGGGTTTAAAAAACCCGGCGGGGCGGCCGGCCGGGAAAAAGAAGCTCCGGGACGGTTTGGCGGTTCTTTTCGAGGATGAAGGAAAACAGCTTTGGTAATTGACGGACCATTTTCCTTTACCTGGGATAAAAAAAGAAAGGCCCGGCTGCGCCTTCTCTGCTTTGAACGAGGGGAAGGCAGCCTTTTCAACGCCGGGGCTTCGGCCCGGCCGGTGGTAGGCCCCGTCCGGAGGCGGCCTCTTATTCCCATTTCCGGGAATAGCGGGGCCGGCCTCCTCTCCGCCGTTTCATGGGGGCATTAGGGCTTTAGCCCCTAGGACTGGGGGGCGCCCTGGTTTTTGCACCGCCCCCTTTGCAGCAGTTTTACCAAACCTTCCTTATCGGAGGTATTGACCACCTCCTCCCGGAGGGCGTCGTCCTTCAAAACCGCCCCGATGGCTGAAAGAAACTGGATGTGGGGGCCGCTGGTCTTCCGGGGGGAAACCACCAGGATAAAAAGCCGGGATTTTTCGCCGTCCATGGACTCAAAGTCAATGCCCTCCCGCTTGATCCCCACCGCCACGGCGATATCCGCGATGCCGTCGGTTTTGGCGTGGGGCAGGGCGATGCCGTGCTGCATGCCGGTACTCATGGTCCGTTCCCGCAAAAAAACATCCTTCAGGGCCTCATCCCGATCCAACAGT
>JAISMC010000035.1 GCA_031276965.1 Treponema sp. | reverse complement strand
GGGCTGAACTATTTCGAGCCGGAGGCGGTCCGGGGGGAGGCGCTGGAAATCCAGCAGGCGAAACAGAACTTTGACCGGCAGCTTGCGGAGGCCCTGCCCCGGACCACGGCGGAAAGCCGTCAGGGGGTCATCTCCCTCCTTGACCGGATCGGGAAGGGCTACGGGCTTGAGTTTGACGGGTTCCTGGACCGGCTGGGCTTTGACCGGGACAACATTTTCACCAACACGCCGAATCAGGACGTGGCCGACTTCAACAGTCGGGCGGCGCAGTACGCCAAAGACCCCGGCACACGGGCGGCCCGGGGGGCCATGTTCAAGCTGCTGAAGAAGCTGGATTCCGACGTGAAGGCCGTGGAGTATACCGTGGTCTACCTGGACCCGGAATCGGCGGACTTCTCCACCGTAGTCCACGAACTGAAGCACGCGGTGGACAATTTCCTTGAGCAGGCGGACCCGGACTTGTACCGGCGGATGATGGACGCTGCGGGGGCCTACGACCCGGCGAGCGGACTGGACGAAAAGACCTGGCGGAAGGAGCGGTCCGCCTATGCCTTTGAGAACTACCTGCAAACCGGGGAGGCCCCGACGCCGGAACTGCGGGGTCTGTTCCGCCGGATGGTGGAATGGCTCCGGGACATCGTGAACCACCTGTCCGGTATGCGGAAGCTTACGCCGGAACAGAAGGCGGCTTTTGACGAACTTTTGACGAGGGCGGATTCCTTCGAGAACGGCCCGGAAAGCCCTGGGACAGCACAGGACACGTCAAACGCCGCCGGAAGCGCTGCAGGGGCCTCTACGGCGCTTACAGGGGATTTTGGAGATAGGTCTGATATGACAAAAACAGGGCAATTTCCGGGATTTGGCGGGCGGGTGGATTCGGACCCGGTTCAGGCGGATGGTTACGACGATATTGACGCCTGGGTTGCTACCCTTCCGGTGGAACAGCAGGAGAACTACCGGCGGAACAAGGCCCTGAATGAGAGCCGGGAAAGCCTGTCTAAAAACGATAAAAAAATAGAGGGGCGGACAGATTCCAATCTGATTATCGAAGGGGTAGGAGCGGAGGACCTGGGGGGCCTGAAAACGGCGGCCCGGACGGCATACCCCAAGATACGGGAAATCGCCCAAAGATGGGCGAAGGATTACGGCGGCGAAGTAAAGGGCCGCCCGGTTCCCGAGGGCGTGGACCCCGATACCCCCATGATCAAGGGGGACAAGCGGGCCATAGAGAAACACGAAGAAGAAGACACCCCCTATAACCAGATGCTGGACATGGTTGGGTTTACCGTGGTGGTAGATGACATGGCCACCCTGTTAAAGATGGCCAAAGAGGTCATACCCGAGGGTGCGGTGGTCAGGGCAAAGGACCGGTATAGAAATTCTACACCGGGCGGATACCGGGATTTCCTGCTCAATATTAGAACGGAAGACGGGTTTGTGGGGGAAATTCAGTTAAATGTCCGGCAGATGTTTGATGCGAAAGAAAACTTTGGCGGTCATGCACTTTATGAAGTAAGGCGTTCATTAACCACTGAAGTAAAAAATGGGAAAATCGACCCCGCTGTAGAACTAAAAGATAAAGAATTACTACGGAAAATATCAGACAAGTTTTACGGGAAGGCTTACGGATTGGTATTGGCGGAAACGGCGGCTAACGCCTCTTCTCTTGATATGAGTTCTCCTTCGTTTTCGGCATATACCTCGAAAAATGGGGAAGCAGACAATGTTTTATCCGAGTTCACCTTAAATAATCTGGAATGGTTGCTTGCCCAGGCTTTTTCCCGCCACCAGACAAATCGCAATGACGGATCGTCAAACAACGGTACTTCCGGCGCCGCAGGTTTGGGAGAGGACTTAACCAATCGTAATTTAGGGGATTCTATGGAGGCCGGGGCCTCAAGTTCAGCTAAATCAGCCACTTCGCTACCCTCCACTTCAAATATCGGACAAACCGCCGGAACTGTCAAGGGGCAAATTGATATTTCCGGGGTTCCGGCCATCCGGGAAAAATACCGGGCGGCAAAGAAAACCTACGGACGGAAAGGGACTATCAATGTCAACGGGGCCCGGCAGCGGGGGCGATATGTCATTGCCGAGGCCGGGACGTTTGCGTCTTCCCATACCAGGGATTTTACGCAGACCCCCAATTTTCCCCGCCGGGCGGACGGAACCACGGTAAATGACAATGACTACCAAAACCGTCCCGACGCCCAGGAAAGCACCCGCAAACAGGGGAATGATTTTGACCAGCGGGGAATGGGCATTGTGGGCACCCGGGACGGTATTATTGTCAGCGGAAACGGGAGGAATATCGCCGCCCAGATTGCCGCCGGTCAGGGAACGAACACAAAATACCTTGAAGACCTCCGGGACAATATTACGGGTTACGGCCTTACCGAGGCCGATCTGGAAGAGTACCGGAATCCCGAACTGGTATTTGAACTGGAAGAAGATTTTGACTACTCAACCGAAGCCTTTGCGCAGTTCAACGTAAACACCAAAAAAGCCGCTTCCCCCATGGAGACGGCGGTCAAGATGAGCAAGCGGCTGGCGGAAAAGCCCGATGTCATACGGAACATAGCAGCGGTTATCAACGAACATGACAGCCTTCCAGAACTGTATAAAGACAAAAAGGCCATCCAGGGGATTTTCAACACCCTCCAGACAAACAAAATCATCGGCGACTATGACCGGCCCCAGTACGTGGACGAGAAGGGGAAAATCACCCGGAGCGGGGAGGATTTCCTCGAATCGGTGATGCTGGGGTCCGTGCTTGAAGAAGGGAACATCCGGGGCTTGTATGATGCGCCGGCCATGCGTCAAAAGCTGGTCCGGGGGATTACCGCCCTGGTGGAGAACAAGGGGATGGGCGATTACTCCCTTATCCCGGAAATGAACGAGGCGGTGGAAATAGCCCTGGCGGTGAATAACACCGTGGGGCGGGACGGGAAGCGGACCTACGGCACGGTGCGGGATTATGTGAACCAGCAGATCCTTCCCGGAATGCCCGAGGGTCTTTCGGTGGGGAAACGGGCCAGCGTCCAGCTTGCGGAAGCTCTGGAAAGCGGCGGACAAAAGGATTTTGCCCTCTGGTACGGGGGCCTTAACGCATCCCTGGCAGAGGCGGCCAAAGGACAATCGGAGTTGTTCACCGGGGCGGTGGAAAGCAAGGAGGTCCTCCTTGACCGCTATACGGGATACCGGGAAGACCTTGGCCGGCGGAAAGCGGAGAACCGGAAAACCCTGACGGACCCGTCGGCGGGCACGGCGGCCAAGGCGGCGGCGGCCCTGGACGATGCGGGGATGGCGAAGACCGAAACCCTTCTCCAGATTATCGGAGAACGGGGAGCGGAGGCCCTGGACCAGGCGGAGGAAAGCACGATCCGCCTGGATAATCTGGCCGTGGCCCGGCAGATGGAAGCGGCGGGGAAGGATGCCAGGGCGGTCCGTTTGGCCACGGGCTGGGAGCGGGGAGCTGACGGAAAATGGCGGTACGAGATAGGGGACATTGTCCTTCATGGTAGACTTAAAGATGGCAGCCTTGAGTATGGCGCATATGAGCGCCTGCCTGACATTATCGACAACAAAGCTCTTTTTACAGCTTATCCCGAACTTGAAACCATAGCCGTGGAAGTAAAACATCTACCGGGGGAAGTGCGTGGTATATACGACACAAATGTAATAACACTGGATGAAAGCTGGACACGAGAAAGGTACGAATACATTCTTGTCCACGAAATCCAGCACGCCATACAGAAAATTGAAGGCTTTGCCCGCGGGGCTGGTATGAGTACGGGGAGAGAAAACTATACTAAAACAGCCGGGGAAGTGGAGGCCCGGAACGTTCAGGCCCGTATGGGCTTCACGGCCCAACGGCGGCTTGAAACCCTGCTTGAGGAGACCGAGGACGTAAACCGGGAAGATCAGGTGTTCCTTACCGAAGGCGTCCAGATAAGGACGGCTTTGGCGGAGGCGGACGGGACTTTGTTTCAAACCGCTTATCACGGAACGCCTTATTGGTTTGAAGATTTTGATACCAGCTATATGGGTAGAGGAGAAGGGGTTCAAGTTCATGGGTGGGGGATATATTTATCTGCTAGCGAAGCTGTTGCCGAAGGCTATCGAAGACAGTTATCAGACGGTGTATCAATAAGTGTCGAAGGAGATAGTGGGAAATATGTTTTGGAAAATTCTCTTTGGATATATTATAATAGATGGCAGGATCCGGTAAATGTCTCATACGAACAGGTTTATGAAGCCTTTGCCCTGACGGAATTTAATAATGCTGAAGGTAATATAAAAAAAGCTGAAAAGGCTATTAAACAACAACTAAAAAACGGAGATATTGATAAAGAAACGGCGGACAAGGCTATTAACTTTTTGCACGAAGGCCTTGTATATAGTCGCCCCGGCTTTAAATATCAAGTTGAAATCCCAGATCAAAATGAATTTCTGGATGAGCGAAAAAAATTCAATGAACAGAGCGATTATGTAAAAAAGGCTCTTAAAAAACTGGCTAAGAATAATAAAGAAGGCATTGACTTTGAAAATAATATAAAAGACTTCGATGGGGAAGGAATCTACAGCCAAATATCAACTCATTTAGGAAGCGACCGTCTTGCATCAGAATTACTTTTTCATTACGGCATTAAAGGCATTTCTTATATTGGCGATACCAGATATGCAAAGGGGGGGGCGCAGGATTATGTTGTATTTAATGAAAGCCAAATAGAAGTAGATAGGGTCCTCTTCCAGACCTACGAGGAATTCCTTGAGGACGCGGCCCGGTACGCGTCGGCGGCGGACTTTGAGGCGGCCTACCGGGACCCGGAGACCCGGCCGGAGGATGCCTATATTTCCACGGCGGCGGACCGCAAGTGGTTTGAAATATTCTGGGAGGATGCCCGGACGGTCTTCGGCGCCGGAGGGGAGCGGTCCCCCGGTGCCCCGGAGCGGGGAGACCGGGCCTTCCTTACGGACATTAACCGGGAGAACCTGCAAGACATTCTTGTTACCCTGGACGAGGCCGTCCATGCCCAACAAAAAGAACCGGCGGCGCCGGAGGCGGGGGAGGACCGGGCGGCCTATGACGCGGAGATGGCCGAATACCGGAAGGCCCAGGCCCTGAAGGCCCGGATAAGCCGGGAACTGCCCCACTACGGCGCCTGGGTGGGGGCTGCCGCCAAGGCGGCCAACGGGGGGAAATTGTCGCCCGGCGATTACAACACCCTCCGGGGCTATATGCGGAACGCCCCCCGTGATTACCGGGCACTGTTCGCTGAACTGGCGGACCGGCCCGAGTGGGGGCTGAACCTCACTGAAATGAAGGACGGGGTCCCCGACACGCCGCTTTCCGCCCCCCGGATGGAACGGCCCGACGACATGGACCAGGCAAACCGGGACCGGCTGGCGGAGGCCGTCGGCGACGCGGACCCGGATCTTGCGCGGGGCATCCGGGAGGGGACCCTGGCCATGGACGATCCCCGGATACGGGCCTTTGACCAGGGGCTTGCGGCGGGGGAAAAGAAGGCGGAGGCGGCGATTGCGGCGGTGGAGGAGGAAATCGCCGGGGACGCCCGGAAGTTCAGAGGGGCCGTCCAGGGGCGGGCGCTGGACCTGTACCGGGAATTCAAGGAAGCGGAAGAGAAGTACCAGGCCCGGACTACGGATCTGGCCCAAAAGATACGGCGGGGGGAGGACCTGACCGGACGCTACCGGCAGGAAGATCAGTTGTTATTTACGGACTTTGACGCCGCCTGGATTGCCTTTGATGATTTTGTTGCGGCGGAAAACCTGCGGACGGAAATCCGGGAGGAACTGGCCCGGATAGACGCCCGGTACGCGGAGCGGCGGCGCCTGCGGGACTTGCAGAAAAAGCGCAACGCGGTCCGGGAGGTCAGGCGGATTGAAGAGAGCCTGGTCAAACGGATAGTCCGCAAGATCAGCCTGAAAACGGTGGACCATGATCAGGCCGTGGCCATTACGATTGTGCAGAGCTTTTTTGAACCCTCCCTGATTGCGGGGGTGAACCACCGGCTGGGGACCGTCCGGGGCCCGGCGATCCGGGAACTGTACGAAAAGTGGAAAACCGACGCGGACTTCCGGGAGGACCTGCGGCGGCAGGCGGGGAGCCGGGCTACAAAAATAGCGGACATTCTGGGAAAGCCGCAATGGGACTATATCACCAATCAGGAAAAACGGGACCTAATCCGTATGCTCCCCAAAAAGAACTGGATTGCGGAACTGGGGCTGGAAAAACTGGAGGCCTACCGGGAAGACCTGGTACCCCTGGACATTAAAATTTCCGGCGAGGGGAAGGCGGTACTGGGGACCGCCGAGGAACAGATCGCCCGTGAAGCCCTGGGGGACGAACTGTACACCCGGATCCAGAACAAGCCGATGGAAGCATGGACGATGCTGGAACTGGCGGAACTGGCGGAGGCGGTGGACGATCTCTACGTCGAAGGCCGGGAAAATCTCCGGGCAAAGAACGAGGCCCGGTATATCCAGTACGAAAATTACCGGAACAAACTTTCGGACATTCTGCGGATCACCGGGTACCGGATTAACGACGGCGACAGCCCGGAGGAGCAGCAGCGGAAGCAGGCGGAGATTGCCAAAATCCTGGGGAAATATGCGGCCGGGGACCCCGGCACGGCGGCGGCGAAACTTGTGCGGCGCGGCCGGCTGGAAAACCTCTTTGGCGGGGCCTACTTTGACGCCAACATCCGGCGGGTGGCCCGGATTCTGGACAACGGCAAGGACGGGACATTTACCAATCTCTTGTACTGGCAGGAGAACGACGCGTACAACCTCCGGGAACGGGCCAAGATGA
>JAISMC010000171.1 GCA_031276965.1 Treponema sp. | reverse complement strand
GTCCGCATGGCCGGGGTTTACCTCGGCGATGAGGACCGGCACGTCTTCGGTCCAGCGGTGGGCCGAAGCGTTGGAGATCACCGGGATGCCCGCGGCGGCGTAGGCTTCCTCCAGGGCCCTGGTTTCGTCCTTTCCCATTTCCAGGGCGGAAAACACGAAGGACAGCTCCCCCCGTTTGCAGGCCGCCGCCGCCCGGGACACCTCGCCGGCATCCTCCACCACCAGGTCCCCCGCCGCGGGATCGTATTCCGCCGCAAGCTGCCAGCGGCCGGCCACCGCGTCCCGGTACGTTTTCCCCGCGCTCCGGGGGGAGGCCGCCGCATAGCGTACCTCAAACCAGGGATGATTGTTGAGCAGGGCGATGTAGTTTTGTCCCACCATGCCGGTGGCCCCCAGGATGCCTACGGGAATTTTTGCCATGATTAACCTCTGTCGATGCCGCCGCCGGGAATGGATGCTGTTTTGGCCTCATCCTATGCTTTACCAATACCCTTTGTCAATAGAATCGTGTTGAAACCTGAAACCTTTAGAAAGCGGTACAAAAAAGTCTTTTGCGCCGGACATCCGGAAACTGTAGAACAGCTTGCCGGACAGGAATGCTTCTCCGGGTTTAAGCGCTTTAGATCATTTTAATTCCCAGCCCCTCCAGCGCCGCCCGCAGGGGGGCTTCACTGTTTTTCGACAGCGGACCCAGAGGCAGCCGGACGGGTCCGCCGGGGAGGCCTGCCCAGGTCATGGCAGTCTTGATAGGAATGGGATTGGTTTCGATAAACGCCGCCTTTACCAGGGGCAGCAGTTCGTAGTGAATCCGGCGGGCCTCTTCATAGCTGCCCGAAAGGGCGGCCCTGGTCAAAGCGGCGACCCTGGCGGGAACCAGGTTGGAAATGACCGAGATAACCCCGTCGCCCCCCAGGGCGGCCAAAGGCAGGGTAAAGCCGTCGTCCCCGGAGAGAACCGTAAAGTCTTTTCCTTGGGCTTTCCGCTTCAGCTTGATGTTGTTAATTACGTCCCCCATCTGATTAAGATCGCCGCTGGCCTCCTTAACGCCGGTAATGCCGGGGATCCGGGCCAGCCTTTCCAAAAGCGGCGTGGGAATGTTCCGGCCCGTCCGGGAAGCGATGTTGTAGATTATTACCGGGATGCCTGCGGCAGCGGCGGTCTCAAAGTGGCGGATAAGTCCTTCATCGTTGGGCTTATTGTAGTAGGGGGTTACCACCAGAGCAGCGTCGGCCCCCAGATCTTTGGCTCGTTTGGTGTAGATCGCCATGTGTTTGGTGGAATTAGAACCGGTACCGATAATTACCGGAACCCGGCCCTTTACCTCTTCCACCGCGGTTTTGATCAGCCTTTCCTCTTCGTCTTCGTCCAGGGTCGGCGTTTCGCCGGTAGTCCCCAGGGGAACCAGGCCGTCGATACCCTGTTCAATTTGGAAGGCGACTAAACGGCGGAACCCTTCGTAGTCCACTTCGCCGGATTCTTTCATCGGGGTGATAAGGGCAGTATAGGCGCCCCGGAACTGTGTCATGTTAACTCCTGCATACGGAAATCTTATGCCGCCAACGCTGGTATAATAACAGGGACCCTTAAAAACCCAACCGGGTTTAAGGCTGATCCGGCCAGAGTCCGGCCAGAACATCATCCATGGTAAAAATACCCCGCCGCCGCGCCCCCGCGGGCTTTCCCGGACCGGAGCAGGATACCAGCCATTCCGCCGCCCGGACGGCTCCCAGGGCAAACCCTTCCCGGTTCCGGGCGGTATGGGTTATCTCGATGGTATCCGCAGGGGAATCGAAGATCAAGGTGTGAATCCCCGGCGCCGATCCGATCCGCAGGCTGGGATAATGAAACTCCTCCGCCGCCGGGGGCCGGTTCAGGGTTTCAAAGACAGCCCTTGTTTTCCGTTTCATCCGGGCCAGAACCTTCTCCGCCAGAATCCTGGCGGTTCCCGAAGGACTGTCCGCCTTTTTATTGTGATGGGCCTCCCAGCCCCCGGCGTCGTATTCGGGAACGGCGTCCGCCAGGGCCGCCGCAAAGGCGGCGATACGGTAAAAGAAGTGTACCCCCAGGGAAAAGTTGGAAGACCAGAGCAGGGACGAGCCCGAAGCTTCCACCGCCTGTTTTACCTCTTCCAGCCGGCCGTACCAGCCCGTGGTTCCCGTTACCGCAGGGATGCCCCGCTTTGCCAGGGCCTTGATATTTTCCGCCGCCGTTTCGGGCCGGGTAAATTCTACGGCCAGATCCGCCCCGCCCAGCGGTTCCGCTTCTTCAATGGTTTTATACAGCGCCGTACCGGGGGCCGCGCCGTCCGGGCCATAGGGATCGACCACCGCGGCAATCCGGTGTCCCCGTTCCCGGGCGGCGGCTTCAATCATCTTTCCCATTCTGCCAAAGCCGATTAGGGCTATGTTCATTTGCTCCTCTTTTGCGGCGGGTAATACCCGTCTATTGGACTTGTTCAAGAACCTGGTTGGTTCTTTCACAAGTCTCCCAAAAGCCGCCGGTTTTTTGCAAAATCTGTGGCTTTTGCTGTTTTTTTAAGCGGTTGTTGTTTAGAAACTGAAGTTTCTAAACAACTTTATTCAAAAAATGTGATATGCAGCGCAGTAACCACCTCCGCCGCCTGGGTATCGTTTACGATAAAGCTGATATTAACCTTGCTGGCCCCCTGGGAAACCATCTGCACCTGCACCCCCAGGACAACGCAGACCCCAAAGGCCCTGGAGAGAATCTCCGAAGAGCGGCGCACATCTCCCACGATGGTAACAATGGCCCTGCCGGTTTTGATCTCCACGCTGGCGATTTTGGCCAGATCCTTTTTCAGGCCCCCCAGGTCGTGAACCGCATCCAGGGTCAGGGAGACGGAGACTTCGCTGGTGGCGACCATATCGACGGAAATACCATGCTTGGCAAAGGCGGTAAAGACTTCTTCCAGAAAGCCGTGCTGGCCCACCATGCGGGTGGAGACCACATCTACCAGGGTAACGTTCTTCCGGGAGGTGATGGCCCTGACGGGGCCGGCCTTTCTGTCCAGGGACGATACCACCCTGGTGCCGGGGGCGCCGATGTTGTAGGAATTTTTTACCAGCACCGGCACGCCGGTCTTTATGCAGGGCAGCATAGCCCGGGGATGGAGCACCTGGGCGCCGAAGTAGGCCATCTCCGAGGCCTCCTCGTAGGTAACCTCCTCCACCGGACGGGCGTTCTTGACCAGCCGGGGATCGGCGGTGAGGATGCCGTCCACATCCTTCCAGACCTGAACCTCCTCCGCCCGGCAGGCGGCGGCGATCGTGGTGGCGGAAAGATCCGAACCGCCCCGTCCCAGGGTGGTGATATTACCCGCTTCGTCCTTGGCGATAAAGCCGGTAAGCACCGGAAGCGTCCCCTTTTCCGCCAGGGGTTCCAGGGCCCGGGGGATGCGGTTCCAGCTTTCCGGCAGCAGTTCCGCGGCGCCGTAGTTTGAATCGGAGACAAAGCCCGCATCCCATGCGTCAACGGCCTGGGCTTTTATATGAATGGAATTGAAGTAGGCCGCGGCGATCCGCACCGAAAACCGCTCCCCAAAGGAAACCAGGTAATCCCTGGTCCGCCTGGTCAGCTCCCGGATTAGGGATATTCCCGCCAGGAGATCCCTCAGTTCCTCCAACAGGACCTTCAATTCCGGGGCAGTCTTCTTTAGATTCAGCTCCTCTATGGTTTTGAGGTGCAGATCTTGTATCTTTTCAATCGAGACCGTTCCCTCTTTAAGGGCTTCCTGGGAGGCCTCCAGCAGATGATCCGTGGTGTCCCCCATGGCGGACAAAACCAGGACCGGCCTCCGCTCCAGCCGGTCCTTTACAATTTGGCCCATACGGCGGATCCGCTCGCCGTTGGCTACGGAACTGCCCCCGAATTTCATCACAATCATCAAGCGCTCCATCCCGATAGTACCAGAAACGGAGATCTTGTGAAAGGCAAGCTCCCGCGCCGCCTGTCTTTGGCCCGGAGGCCGCCTTACCGCTTGCTTCATACGCAGGACAAAGAAAATAACCACAAACCACGCGAACCACGAACCTCACGAACAAATCAAAGCTATCGAACCACAAAGGTACATCGAACCGTAGGTTCGCAGGCGCACAAAGGAAAGAAAGATGATTACCTGCAAGAAAGA
The DNA here is from genome assembly GCA_031276965.1 of Treponema sp. Classification (GTDB taxonomy): domain Bacteria; phylum Spirochaetota; class Spirochaetia; order Treponematales; family Breznakiellaceae; genus JAISMC01. The sequence continues at coordinate 50,439 of JAISMC010000171.1, read as the reverse complement.
CTCGCCAAAAATGTGTTAAATTGCGCCTATGCTCTAACCATTCCTCCTTCCTTCGTGTCCAGCGGACCGTAGGTCCGACGTGGTTTCTCTTCTTTCGTCCACACAAACAAAGAAAATAACCACGAACCACACGAACCGCACGAACCGCACGAACCCCCTGTAACAAATCAAAGCTATCGAACCACAAGTTCGTGGTTTTCGTGTCCTTCGTGGTTTTTCTCTTCTTCTTTTGGTTTCAAACGGCGCCGCTGCGTACTGTTTTTGGGCCAAAGTCTTAAGACTCCAGGCCAAAGTCTGAAGACTCCGGGCCAAAGTCTGAAGACTCCGGGCCAAAGTCTGAAGACTCCGGGTCAAAGTCTGAAGACTCCGGGTCAAAGTCTGAAGACTCCGGGTCAAAGTCTGAAGACTCCGGGTCAAAGTCTAAAGACTCCGGGTCAGAATCTAAAGACTCCGGGTCAGTGTCTAAAGAATCTGACTCAGAATCTAAAGAATCCGGGTCAGAATCTAAAGAATCTGACTCAGAATCTGAAGACTCCGGGCCAAAGTCTGAAGACTCCGGGCCAAAGTCTGAAGACTCCGGGTCAAAGTCTGAAGACTCCGGGTCAGAATCTAAAGAATCTGAGTCAGAATCTAAAGAATCTGAGTCAGTGTCTAAAGAATCCGGGTCAGAATCTAAAGACTCCGGGTCAGAATCTAAAGAATCCGAGCCGGTGTCTAAAGAATCCGGGCCGGAAAACGCAGCGGCCATGCCCGGTTTCAGCAAAAAGAAAAAAACCACGAACGGACCTCTGGTCCGCCGCGAACCTTCACGAACGGAAGAAGCTATCGAACAACAAGTTCGTGTTTTTCGTGCCGTTCGTGGTTATAGTTCTTTGTTCGCGGTTATTCTTTCGCGGTTATTCTCTATGGGCTTTGCCTGGCCGGGACGCCGCGGCAATTACAGGGTAATGCTGGTTTTTAGCTTTTTTTCTTTTTCAAAACGGTCAAGGGCAAGTTCGATTAGCCTGTCGATTAACCGGGTATAAGAGACGCCGCTGGCTTCCCAGAGCTTGGGATACATGCTGATTTTGGTAAAGCCCGGCATGGTGTTGATCTCGTTTACCAGGATCGTCCCATCGGCCTTCATAAAAAAGTCCACCCTGGCCAGGCCTTCGCAGCAGAGGGTCCGGAAGGTTTGTATTGCCAGCCGCTGTACTTCCGCTGTTTTTTCCGGGGAGAGCCTGGCGGGGATTTCCAGGGAGGCCCCCTTCCCGTCAAGGTACTTTGCCTCGTAGGAATAGAAGTCATGGGAGGGGATGATTTCCCCCGGCAGGGAGGCTGCGGGTTCCTCGTTGCCCAGCACCGAACATTCAAGCTCCCGGCCCCGGATGTATTCTTCGATAACGATCTTGGCGTCGTACTCGAAGGCCCTGGAAACGGCGGCGGCGAATTCCTCTCCGGTACGGACCTTGCTTACCCCCACGGAGGAACCCATGTTGGCTGGTTTGATAAAGAGGGGAAGCCCCAGTTCCTCCGTCAGCGGGACAAAGTCCGGAAGTTTTTCATGGGAACGGAGAACCCGGTATCTGCCCAGGGGAATGCCGCCGTCCCGGAGAAGGCGTTTCATCACATCCTTATCCATTCCCACGGCGGAACCGAGTACTCCCGCCCCTACAAAGGGGAGATCCGCCAGTTTAAGAAAACCCTGGACCGTGCCGTCTTCGCCAAAGGGTCCGTGCAGAATGGGAAAGACCACATCCAGGGCAGTCTCCCCGGCGGCGGGATCGGAAAGATCGACGATACGGCCCCTTCCTGTGGAGGAACCCGTACCGGGGGGGCTTTCCGCCGGGCAGTTTGGGCCGGCATTTTCCGTGCGCGCCGGTTTGGGTCCCGGCACAAGGGCCGCGCCGCCGCCGGAAACGGCGCCGCCGGTAAGGAAATGTTCCGAACCCTTCAGCAGCCACCGGCCCGATTTATCAATACCGATAAGCACCGGATCGTATTTGTCCCGGTCTATGGCGTCAAAGACATTTTTCGCCGATTGGAGGGAAACTTCATGTTCCGCCGACTTTCCGCCGAATACAATGCCGACGGCGATCTTTCCGCTCATGGTAAACTGCTGTTCTCCGGCGGAACCGGCGGGGCTTCGCCCTTGACCCCGCCCATCAGCATGGCGTTTTGATCGTTGCTTCTGACCAGGCGCTTGGCCAGCAGCTTGGAGAGGAATATGCCGTAATGGGGATAGTCCCGGATTACATTGATAAAATTTTTCCGGGGCAGGAGGATAAGTTTTCCCTGGGTGTCCGCCCTGATCGAAGCGGATCGTTTTTGGTTGAGGAGGAAGGACATCTCGCCCATAAAAATATCCTGGGGCGACAGGGAGCCTACCTTTTTCTGGTTGTGAAAGACGCTGTACTTGCCGCTGGAGATGTAGTAGAGATTGTCGCTGGGTTCCCCTTCCTTTATGACGATTTCTCCGGGCTTGACCAGGAGAATCTGTTCTCTGGAAAAGCCCAGGGGGATTTCGTGTTCTACCGACGAATCGTGGCGCAGGAGAAGGGCAACCCGGTTTCCTGAGGTATTGTACTTCAGCTCATGGGAAAGCAAAGCGGCCATTTTGATGCCCCGGCCGTGGAGGCTCATCTGATCCTGGCTGCTTATCTTGCGCAGATGGGCCTTAACATCAAAGCCCTTTCCCTCGTCCCCGATGACAAAGATGCTCCGGTCCTTTTGAATCTCCCACTGGAAATCAACCTTTTTGGCCATAATTGCGGGATCCCGGCATTTTTCCGCAACCAAATCGACCACCGAAAGCCCCCGGTCCATGGCCTCGGTCTTTTCATCATAGGTGATGCCGCAGTTGCCGTGTTCTATTGCATTTACAATAAGTTCGCCCAGGGCCAGCTGCAGGTGCATCTTGCTGTCGGGATTGATAAGCCCCCGCTGGGCCAGGATGGTGGCGCCGATGGCGGCATACAGGGGAACCGCCAGAATATCGTTGTCAATGACGAAGCCCCCCGAAACGCCGTCCAGGAGATTTTTTGTAAATTCCCGCTGAAAAATAATCTGATAATTCTCTTCGATAATTTGAAGGTTTTTTACCAGATGAGAGCGGAGCCGGTAGTTGTCGAGCAGGGTGAGCACATTGATGGCCTTGTATTTCTTTAGCAGTTCCTCCTCTTCGTCCTGTTTGTGGGAATAAAGCCCGATAATGCCGAAGTTGAGAATCCATTTGTCGTTCTTCAAGTGGGATACGATTTCGTCTATCTTTATGGAAGGATCGGAGAAATTGATTATGACGATCTCCGGAAGTTCATAATTCAAAAACTCCAGGATGGCTTCTTCTTCGATAAGATATTTTATTTCATGTTTTGAGCCCTGGCTGAAGGCAAAGTCTATCGCTTCTTTAATCTCCGGATCTGAATTAACAACGCCAATAACGCTCATCTGTTATCTCCTAAGAAACCTGCGGGAGATGCATTCCCGCGCCGGCCTACCACTTGGCTGACTTAAACTGGGCGGCAAATTCATAACAGACATCATTAATGACGGAATGAAAGAGCCGCATTAGATCCGGCTCTTCATAGTAACCCCCGGAAACGGGAATTTTCTCGCCGCTGGTCAAGTTAAAGCTTCTGTTGAAAATGGTTTTCCCCTGTGCGCTGATAATGCGTATATTCATATCGGCCTTGGCCCGCATGGTGCCGTTTCTTGCCACCCCAGAAGCTACAATCTTGGTAAAGGAAAAAGTTACAAACATAATGCTGCCCGCGCCGGTTTCCCGGGCCAGGTTTCCGGGGAAATCCTTGTCCCGGAAATAAACAAAACGGTAGCCTTCGGCGGCGGCGGTATCTTCGTTATCCTGCCGGGGGTTGATCTTGGCGGCGGCATAGGCCTGGGAGGAAATGACATCATCCTTCCCGGTAAAAACGGCGATCCCCGAATCGGCGGCAATACCCCGCAGAATCAGATCCGCTTCGTTTATAAGATCGCCGGCCTTGGAGATGCGCACCCTGGTTTCCCGGTCATCCCGCCGGAGGGCCCTTTTGACAAAGGCGCCGGTATTGGTGGCGAGGCTCCTCTCCAGGGAGGGCCCTTCGCCGTCCCAGTTAATGTCGTAGTTTGAAACCACCGAGACAATGCTTACCGGTGAATAGGATGAAAGATCCCTGCCCCCCCGGATGGTGGCGCATCCCGTCAAAAGGCAGAACGCCGCAATTAGTACCGCAAAGTATTTCATAGTAACAGGGTAATCTTTTTTGCGGATATACGCAACGGCTTCCGATGTGTTATGCTGAAATTATGGATGTTAGGGTGGAATCCGCCGCCGTGGTATCGGCTTTGATAGAGGGGGCTTCCCGGATTATCCGGGGGAAACGGGAATTTCTGGAACTGCTTACTGCGGCGATTCTTGCGGGGGGCCATGTACTTATCGAAGATAACCCCGGTCTGGGGAAGACCACGGTGGCCAAAACCTTTGCCCGGCTTATCGCCGACGGCAGAAAACCCCTGCTCTTTAAGCGCATTCAGTTTACCCCGGATCTTCTTCCTTATGACATTACCGGGGTTGATGTATTTGATCCCGAAAGCCGGTCCTTCCGTTTTGTGCCCGGTCCGGTACTGGCCAACATTGTTTTAGCGGACGAGATTAACCGGACCACCCCCAAGGTGCAGTCCGCCCTGCTGGAGGTGATGGCCGAGGGCCAGGTAACCATCGGCTCCTCTACCCACCGGCCCCCGGAACCTTTCTTTGTTATCGCCACCGAAAATCCTATAGAAAGCGAGGGGACCTTTCCCCTGCCGGCGGCCCAGTTGGACCGCTTTATGATGCGCCTCTCCCTGGGCTATCCGGACCGCGGGGCGGAACTGTCTATTCTCGAAGAAAATCCCGCCGGGGGGGCCTTAAAGGGCCTGGAACCGGTGATTCAAAAGGCGGATTTTACCGCCCTTCGGGAAACTGCGGCGGGGGTATTCTGTCATCCCGATCTGAGGGGAGCTGCTGCGGATATAGTCCGTGATACCCGTATTCACCGGGCTTTTCTGCTGGGGGCCTCTCCCCGGGCGGCGCTTCATCTGCTTGCCGCGGCCAGGGCCCTGGCCCTGGTTAAGGGCCGGGATTATGTGATTGATGAGGACATTACCGTTTTGGCCGTTCCCGTCCTTGTCCACCGGTTGAAACTGCGGGATCCCAGGGCCCAGGGAGAAAACTTAATCCGGGAGATCTGCCTTGCACGAATCAACGGGCTCAAGACCGGCTGACCCGGTCCTCCTCTCCGGTCCGGTTCCGGTCCGGCCTTTTCCTGTTTTTCTTCCGGTCCCCCGGACCATGGGGATCTTTGCGCTGCTTATCGGCACCATCGCCTTTACCCTGGGGACTATGCGGGGCGAGTTGGTACTGACCCTGACCGGAGCGGTCTTTTTTATGGTTCTGGCCTACACCCTGGCCGCTTCGCTGGTTCTTGGCCTGATCCACCGGAGGCGGGCCTCTTTTTTCCTGGTCAGCATTGCGCCCAGGGAAATCGGCGCCGGCGGAAAGGGGGAAATGGTATTCCGGGGAGACGGAAAGGGCTTTATCCGCCTGCCGGGGATTCTTCTCCGTTACGAATTAAACCTGGCAACCCGGGACGGGCGTATCATCCGCCATGTTTTTGATCCCGGTGTACTGAACGGGGAGGCCCTTTCTTTTCCTGTGGAAAAGCGGGGCGCCTACTACGGGCCCTGGGACGGATTTATCATCGCCGACATTCCGGGTTTTTTTCGCATCTGTATCCCCGTACCCCAGGACCGGGTTCCCCGGCTGCTGGCTCTGCCCGAAAGGGCGGCGGAGTTTCCTTTCCTGCCTCCCCAGGGCGGAGGAACCAAACGCCGGACGGCGTCCCGCTTCCTTCGCGGCGATAACCTCATCGATCACCGGCCCTATATGCCTGGAGACGATCCCCGGCGGATCAACTGGAAGCTCTACGGTCATGCGGGGGATCTCTTTGTCCGGGAGGAGGAACGGGAGCCTCCGCCTTATGGGAAGCTTACCCTGCTGCTGGATACCCAGCGGGACCCTCAGTTATACGGTGAAGAGGAAGGCCGCCGCGGAGTGGATCTGCTCTGTGAATACGCCCTGGCGGGGATCATGTCCTATGTTGAACCGGGGCTGATTATCGAAACCGGTTATGCCGGAGGAACTGTCCTGGGGGGCAGTCCCTCGGAGTTGGCGGCGGCCCTGGCCTATCCCGCGGCGCTGACCGATCCGGGAGAACTGCCCGTTCCCCCGGATGGAGATACCGGCGGGGTCCTGGTTTTGGCCCTGCCCCGGACCGGGGCGGTCAATTCCGTTCTGGACCGTTTTTTGAAGCGCCGGGGGAACCGGCGGACGGATCTGCTCTTTCTCTACGAGGGAGAGAGCCGCGACGCCGCCGCCGGGAGCTGTGTGCGTATCTATAACCGCAGGGGGGGAATCCGTGCCCGGCGTCTCCGTTTCTAAGCCTGTTCCGGGACTGAGCGCGGGGCTGCCCCGGAATAGGGGGCGGGCCGTAACAGCGGCAGACCGGCAATGGTTTGCGGCGCTGATACTCCGCTCCCTGGCCCTCTCCGGCATACTTTGGCAGTTTCGTCTCTTTGCGGTTGAGCTGGCGGATACGCCGGTTTTTGCCGCCGCCCTCCTTCTGGCCTTTGCCGCCGCCTGGGGGCTCTTCAAAAAAAAGCTGTCTCCTCCGGCGGCGGCGATCATCTTAATTCTGATACCCTGGGCGGCCCGGGCCCTCATCGCCTTTCCCCGGTTTTTTGTGCAGGGGCCGGCGCTGATTCTGGATTCTCTCCTCCTTAGGCTGGATCACAATAACTTTGTCTCCCTTATCCCGTTTTACTGGGCCGCCCTGGGCACCTACGGATCCCTCCGGTCCCGGCGCTTTTTACGGGCCGATATTCTCGCCGCCGACACCCTTCTGGTAATTCTCTTCTCCATTGCCCGGACCGCCGAAATGGAAGCGTACCGCTGGCCGGTCTTTATGATTGCCTTTTTCGGGACGATCCTCTTTCTGCAGATCCTTGCGGTGATGCTTTCCATCCCTCCCGAATACCGGCTGCGGAAAAAAGAGGGCCTCTGGGCGGGCCTGGTTTTGTTCATCCTGATCCTTGCCGGGAGCGCACTGTTCATCGGGCCCTCCCAGGAGCGGGCCTTGAACCGCGGCGGCGGGCTTCTGGAGCCTAAATTTTTCCGGTTTGACTTTTCCCAGTTTCTGCGGCTGGAAAATGAAATCTCCATGAACGATGATCTGATCTTCATTGTAAAAAAAGACAGCGAGGATAGTCATATACTGCTCCGCCGTTTTGTACTGTCCGGTTATTCCAAAAGCCGGGGATTTTTCCACGCCGGGGAAATTGACGAACGGGCCCATCCCCAGCAGCTTCCCCAGGGAAGAACGGCGCTGGAAACCGAAGAAGTTTGGGATACCCGCATGACAAATCAGGAATATTACCTGGTGAATTTTGACGCCGCCGCCTTTATCGCCATGAAGGAACCCGCGGAGATTATCCCCTTCGATACCTGGGACGCTTCTTCCTTTAGTTCCGCCTACAGAGTGCGGAGCCGGGTCAGTAAGGCCGGCCTTTTCGATCTGATAAACCTGGTCCGGGGCATGCCCTCGCCGGCGGAACTGGGATTGAGCGCCGGGGAATATGCTTTCTATACCGACTACGGCGGCGATGAAGAGATTGCCGCCTATGCCGGGGAAATAACAGCGGGTTTTGTGAATTACTGGGAAAAGGTACAGGGGATCTACGAATGGCTTAAGTTCGGCGAATACCGGTACAGCCTGAAACCGGGGATCGCCCCCGATGGGGATCAGCTTAAATTCTTTCTTTTTAAGTCAAAGAAGGGTTACTGTTCTTACTATGCCTTTGCTATGACCATACTTCTCCGTTCCCTGGGAATACCCGCCAGGGTGGCGGTGGGTTTCTTTATAGATCCCGGACTTAATACGTTTGACTATTACCCCGTCAGGGCGGATATGGCCCATGCCTGGGTGGAAGTCCGGTATCCCGGATACGGCTGGGTAGAATACGACCCAACCACGGCCATAGTCGCAGAAGATGAGGAGTTCCGTCCTCCCTCAAATGTGCAGGATAGTTTTGAACGGCTGCTCAGGGAAATTTTGAACAACCATTCCAGGCTGGTTCCCCGGGAAGGGACCGGCGAAAAGGCGGTTTCGGCCCTTGCCGCCGCCGGAAGGGGGGCGATCCGTTTTATCCAAAGAAGCTGGATTTTCCTCTGCGTGATATTTCTGGCGGCGGCCATGCTCTTTATGCGTCTTTCCCTGCTGGCCGCTTCCCGGTTAAGCCGCAGGCCCCGCCGGAAGGGGGTTCTCCTCTGGGCCCATGTCCTGAGACGGCTTGCTTTGGGCGGCTGGCGGCGTCCGGCTTCCGCTGCCGGGGCGGAATGGGCCAAAGCCATGGACGCCGTTGTCCCCGGGGTCTACCGTCTCTATCAATGCGCCGCCGCCGCCCGCTATGCCCCCTCCTACGTCCCGGCGGATCTGGAAGCGATGCAGGAAGCCTATGCCCTCTTTTCCGCCGGATACGGAAAGGAAATCATCCTGGGACGGCGGCTTCTTGCCTGGTTTCTGCCGCCCCTGGCCCTGATCCTCCCCGCAAAGCGGAAGGGCAGGACCGGCGTTCATAATGGCGGCATTCCGGCGCTGTTTCTTATTTTCCTTTTGCTGCTTCCCGCAGGGGATCGAACCGGAGCCCAGGATAGTGAGGCGGACCGGCTTTTTGACGAAGCCTCCAAAGCCCAGGACGGGGAATTTTGGGAACGGGCCATCGAACTCTATACGGAGGGAGCGGAGCGTTTTCCCCGGGATATACGTTTTCCCTGGACCCTGGGGGATCTGTACTTTAGCCGGGGGCTCTACCGGCTTGCCCGGGACGAGTATCAGAAACTTGACCGGATGCTTCCCGCCGATCCGGGTCTGCTGTACCGGCTCTTTCAAACTTCGGGTCATCTTAACGAGAACGGGATCTCTGCGGGTTATTTGGAACGGCTTCTGGTTTTAAACGAGGATAACAAGGAGGCGGTGAATCATCTGGGCTGGATGTATTACAAGCTGCACCGCCTTAAGGATGCGGAAGAACTCATTCAAGCCTTTATTGAACGAAACGGAACGGATGCGGATATTTCCATGACCCTGGGGACAATCTATGCGGATATGTTCCGCTACGATGATGCCAAAGGCCATTACCTGGATGCCATAGAACGGGGAACGGCCCTGGAAGCCAGGGACTTTGTTGCGGTGGCCCATTACAATCTGGCAATTTTAGAAAGCCGTTTTTACCGTTATGCCGAATCTTTTAGGCGTACCGGTCTGTCCCTCTCTTCCCGCGACCGGGTTTCGGGGCGGCTGATACAGGGAGAACTTTTCCTCCGTCAGCTTGATATTTCCAGGGCCGTTGGGGAATTTCAGGAAGCTTACCAGGCCGATACCTCTACCCTTTCCAAGATGGATCTGGCCCAGATCTATCAGATTGCAGGCCGCCTTGAGGAGGCCCGGCTTTACGGCGAGGATAGTCTTAACGCCGGAGATCTTTCCTGGATGCTCAACTATGGTATCGATCCGGTACAGTACAGACGGGACCTTCACGAGATTCTTTACAAGACCTACGGGGGCCTTGAGAAAACCGAAGCCTTTATGTTCTACGCCTCTCCTGCAGACTGGATACGGGGCCGGTTTCGCAGGACCGGATACTGGTTTAAGGCTTCCGTTCACCGCCGTCTCTTTGAAAAGTACAGCCTCCTCTCTGCCAACGATTATAGTTTGTCCCGTTTTCCGTCATTGAAGGAGCATGCTGAAGAGCCCCATCTGGATGCCCTGCTGCAGTATTATAACGCTTTTAAGCTTTATCCCCGCCGGGGCTTGAGTTACTTAAGGGCCGCCAGGAATTTTGAAGTTCCCCTTATACCCCTGTCGGAGCCTTCCTACGATGCCGAAGAAGGTATTCTGCGGAAAAACGGCGGTCTGCTGCGGAGCGCTCTGGAAAACCTTGATCCGGTTTGGGAACGGGATATGATCGCCGATGTGTACGCCGAACTTGCCCGGCCCGGACTGGGCGGAACATTACTCCGCACCGCCGCCGGAACCGGCGAAGACACCCAGCGTCCCGAAGAACGGCTCTATGCCCTTAACCGGGGCGCCCTTCGCCAGAGGGGAATCAGACTGCCCGTGGAGCTTGTCATTGCCGCCGGTCCGGAAGGCGGCAGCCCCAGCCGCCGGATGGAACGGAACCTGCGCCGGACCCTCCGGCGTATAGGCGTCGAACCGCAGCAGGCCGGCAGCGTCCGCACGGGAGGAGCCAGGTTCCGGCTCGGCCTGACGGCGGCGGGAGACGAATTTGTCTGCGAGCTTTACGACAGCGTCCGGGGAGAACCGGTATTCCGGCGCAGTATCCCTTTGGCCTCTTCTTCCGCTGGGGATCTAAGCGCCTTTGCCCTTACCCTGGGGGAGGCGCTTTTTACGGAGGAGTAAAACATCCGGTATAAAAACGGCGGCTGATATGAGCGTTGTTCGGAAATTTCAGTTTCTGTCTAAGCAAAGGGTCGCCAATAAGCGCCTAAAAACGACAAAAAAACGAATTTTGTCAAGAAATACGCGTTTTTGGGAGACCTGCGCCGGGCTATAGTCCGCAGGAACCAGCCGGATTCTCAAACAAATCCATTGTTTAATATCGCATCCATACCGTAAAGCCGGAGGCGATACGGATATGGTTTTGTTCATTCGCAGTGGGGTTTAATACCCCGCCCTTCAGGACGGGGAAGTTCATTTGTTTAAATAAGAATAATAGCGGCAAGAATCACCCAAATGCCAAAAATGATAGCTACAATGCCTATCTTCGGCTGGAAAGCGACAATCTTTGCAAAGGATTCTTCTGCCTTTGCTTTTACATTGTCCGGAGCTTTGGCCAAAAGATGTTTCTGAATCAGGCTCCACCCCAGTATCGCACCGCCGAGTAAACTGAGGATTCCGTCTATCAAAATTGTAAGCCAGTATATAAGCCCCAGGGGGAAGACTGTTCCTATCCACCCCAAATTGAGAATGAGTTGGATAATTACCCAAATCCCCCATATAAACAGGACAAAGCCGAAAATTCCCTGGAAGGGCACTATCTTGTCTAAGAGCGCCTTGGCATTAGGGCTTTTTTGCGCCACCAGTGCGGGTACACACAGCGCGCCAAGTACGATAAGAATGAATCCATTTACAATTCCCATAATAACCTCCGATAAATTGGGATCGCTCCCTTAATTTGCTTATTTTTATCATATATTAATGGAATAATCAAGTGTTTATGAGACCGTCAAGGGCGCAAAAGTTTTACCCGCGAAAGGGATCGCTTCGCCACATGCCGGAGCGATCCGCAGAAAGGCGCGGCCATGTATGTTTTGCTTTCCAATGAGGCTTTCCTAAAACTTCAGTTTTTGGGAAAGCTGCCTTAGATTTATATGAAAAAACGGGTTTTTGACCGTTTTTTCGGAAGCTTTTCCCGAAACTAACCGGGTTTTGGGGAAAGCTCTAATTGCAGTATATCGCAATATATTCGTCAATTTTGTTTATCAATCTTGGTATCCAGGGGACAATTCCTTTATGCGCGCCGGACATTGACCAGTTGTCCCCCGTTTCGCCCAAATTGTGCCCCAGATTATCTGTTGAACTTATTAGTACATTCGGCACGTTGAGTACATTCAATGCGCTCCGCAGGCCCACGGAGTTTGAATATGGAACTGTTTTATCGCTGGTATCGTGCACTAAAATTGTCGGAGGACAGTTTCCGGATACAAAATAAACCGGCGAAATTTGAGTAAAATATTTCGATACGGTTTGATCAAACAGCTCATCCGTTGCTATATCGCTTTCCTGTATAACTGTTCCCGTATAGAGCGCTCCAAGCTGCATCAGGGTCTTTAATCCTTCCTTAAAATTCCCCTGTCTGTTCTTTGCCATGGAGTAATAGCTGGGATCGGTAAAATCGGCAGGCGGCGCGGTACCAACGCAGAAGGCTATTGGCATTGCTGTTTGGTCAAAGTATTTGTATGAATAAAGAAGGGCCAATTGCGCCCCGGCGGAATGTCCCATAATAATCAGCTTTTGGGGAACGGCGCCCCGGCCTTCGGCGGCGCTTTTTATCGTTTTTATTGTTTTATCAACATCCAAAAGTATATCATCAATATGGATACCGCTGTTTACAAACCTATAGTTCATTGTTACAAAAATACAGCTCTCTCTGTATTTATCCAGATACCGGGGATATGTATCTTTGTCGCCGTTAAGCAATGATCCGCCGTGGATAAATAAAAATACATCCGCCGTTCCATCGTGGACATGCGGCACGGACATATCAAATTTTTGATTGGCATCTTCGCCATACGAAATATTTAAGTATTCCGTATATGAATATGAAATGGCCGTCTCCGGTTTTACCGTTGTACAGGCGCTGACAAGGAGGCCTGTTATTATAAAAATTATGGCGGATCCCCTGGCCGCAGTAATTGTCCTCATGTCGGCTCATTTTATCAAATTGTTTTTTTATGTCAATGTTCTAATGAGCCTCCGCAGAACAGGCTGGATGAAGGACCTTTACCCGAGTTTTTCTTTTGGAATTATTCGGAAACTTCGGGTTCTGAACAACTTTCTTATGGAAAACCGCAATTTCGCAGCCATAAAGCAAGAAATTGCAAGACCTGTGAGACAATCAGGGTTATCGAATACATCTATTGAAGCGTCCCCTGCGGCAGAGCCTTCTAAAGCCGGAGGTCCGATGAAAAGGAGCATGAAGAAAGATCCGGCGGCTTTGGTTTTGGCGGGATTGATACTGACGGCGCTGGCGGGGTGCGGGGTCCCGGAAAACACCGGGCCGGAAGAACTGCGGATATTGACCTGGAATGTACAGGCCCTCTTTGACGGAGAGGAAACGGGGAACGAGTATGCGGAGTACCGGACCGGACCGGGCTGGACCGGAGAAAAATACCGGGCCCGGCTGACTGCCCTCTCCCTGGCGATTGGTCAGTTAAGCGAAGGGGGAAATCCGGCCTTTCCCGGCGTGGCGGCCTTGGAGGAACTTGAAAATTCCGGAGTACTGGAGGATTTGGCAGCGGCCTTGGCGAAATACGGATATAATTGGACTTTTTTTGCGGCAAATCCCGGCGCTTCCCTGGGGATTGGGGTCTTGAGCCGTTTCCCCTTTACCGCCACGGGAACCCATTCCGCATATTACTTTGGAGAATATACTCCGCGTCCGGTGCTGGAACTGCGGATTGAGCCCGCCGGCCGGCCGGTAACTCTCCTGATCTGCCACTGGAAATCGAAACTTGGCGGAGACACGGAACCGCTCCGCCGGGCGGCGGCCCGGCTTATTCAGCGGCGGCTGGGGGAACTGCGGCAGGAAGATGCGGACATGCCGGTCATTGTTCTGGGCGATCTTAACGAAAACCACGATGAATTTTACCGCCTGGACGGGGAAGCAATCTGCGCCCTCCTCCCAAAACCGGCGGCGGAGAAACTGGGTTTTGGAACGGAGAACATCTCAAATAGTACAAAGGAAAGGCCGGCTGCCAGGGATTTTCTCATCATTGACGGGGAAAAGCCGCCCCTGCCGGGGGTCCTCTACTCACCTTGGTACGAATTGGAGCAGAAAGGAAGCCGGGGTTCCTACTATTACCGGGATAAATGGGAAACCATCGATCATGTGCTGCTGACCGGGGAACTCTTTGATTTCAAAGGATGGGACTTTGAAAGCTGCATTCTTCTGGACAGAGAACCCTTTATCAACTCCCAGGGACTGCCCGCCGTTTATAATCCCCGTACCGGTTCCGGCCTAAGCGATCATCTTCCGCTTCTGCTGATCCTGGCGGCCTCCGGCGGCGGATCTTGACATTCTTACAAGTTACGGTATGTTAACATGTAGAGAGGAAATTAATGCTGTTGTCGGATGCCCCCAAGGGGGCTTCTTTCAAGGTGGTCAAGGTTATGCTGCGCAGGGAAGTGGGCAAGCGTTTAGCCGACATGGGGTTTACGGAAAATACCGAAGGGGCGGTGGTCCGTTCCGGGTTTTTCCGCGGGCCCCTGCAGGTCCGTATCCGGGGTTATGATATTTTGATTCGCCGCTGTGAGGCGGCGGGGATAGAGGTTGAACCTGTGGGGAACTGGCCCGTTCCGGCGCGTGGCCTTTTTGCAGGCGGGTACGGAAACCCTTTAATACGCTGGTTTAGAAAACAGACGGTTCTGGGACAGAATAATGAGCAGTCAGTCCGCGTCCCCGGCGATTAAGCGGAAACTGCGCATTGCCCTGGCGGGGAACCCCAATTCAGGGAAAACTACCCTTTTCAACGCCCTGACCGGGGCTCATCACAAGGTGGGGAACTATCCCGGAGTTACGGTTGAAAAGCGGGAAGGAGTCAGAACCAGGGGCGATAAGCAGTATCACTTTATCGATCTGCCCGGCATATACAGCCTCACCGCCTATTCTATCGACGAGGTAGTGGCCAGAGATTTTATTCTGGATGAAAAGCCCGATCTGATTGTGGACGTGCTGGATTCCACCAACCTGGAACGGAATCTTTACCTTTGTCTGCAGTTTCAGGAATTGGGCATTCCCGTTATCGGCGCTTTGAATATGAGCGACGAGGCGGACGCCAAAGGTCTCCGTATTGACGGGAAAAATCTCTCCGCTACCTTGGGCATCCCCATGATCAAAACCGTGGGGCCCCGGGGTGCGGGAACGGAGGATCTCCTGGATTGCATCGACAGGACCGTAGCGGGGCAGGTTTCGGGCCGGGTGATCAGTTACCGGGACGAAATTGAACCGAAGCTTGAGGCGCTGCAGAAACTTATCGCCGCCGATGCCGGTTTTGCCGCAAAGTACCCTGACCGCTGGCTGGCGGTTAAGCTTTTGGAAAAGGACGCCAACGCATACCGGCGGCTTGAGGAGCATCCCGGCGCGGCGGCGATTAAGGCTTCCGCCAAAGACGCCATCATGTGGATAGAAAAACACTTTGGCAGGGATGCGGAAATTGTTATCAGTGAACAGCGTTACGGTTATATCCGGGGGGCGGTACAGGAATCCCTGCAGATTATGAAGGTTCCGGACTTCTCTTTTACTGAAGCGGTAGACAGGATCATTATGAACCGCTTTTTATCGCTGCCGGTTTTTGTATTGGTCCTCTGGGCGGTGTTTCAAATTACCTTCTTTGCGGGCCAGTATCCGGCGGTATGGCTGGAAAATTTCTTTGGCCTTGTAAGCTCCGCCCTGCTTGCGGCGATGCCCGCAGGGATGCTCCGTTCCCTGATTGTAGACGGCGTCATCGGCGGAGTGGGCGGAGTTTTTTCCTTCGTTCCCCTCATTGTTATCCTCTTTTTCCTTCTCTCTATTTTGGAGGATGTGGGTTACATGTCCAGAGCCGCCTTTGCTACGGACAAACTTCTCCACAGTTTTGGCCTCCACGGCCAGTCCATATTCCCCATGATGCTGGGTTTCGGCTGTTCCGTTCCGGCAGTGATGGCCTCCAGAACCCTGAAGAGTCCCAGGGACCGGATCATCACCGTGCTTATCACCCCCTTGATGAGCTGCGGCGCAAAGCTGCCGGTCCACATTCTGCTGGCGGCAGTTTTCTTCCCGGAATGCGCCGTCAATGCGGTGATGGCGATATATGCCGCCGGGGTAATCCTGGCCCTGGTCTCCGCCTTTATTCTGAAGAAGACCATCCTCCGGGGCGATCCGACCCCCTTTGTGATGGAGCTGCCGCCCTACCGGGCCCCTACCCTGCGGGGAGTGCTTTGGCATGTGTGGGAAAAGACCTATCAGTATATAAAAAAAGCGGGAACCGTCATTCTGGCTTCGTCTATTTTGATATGGGCCATTACGACGTTTCCCTCCTACGAAGCGCCGGTGGAGGAGCGGGCTTCTCTGGCCGCCGCCTTTATGGCGGAGCATCCCGGTGCGGAAACGGCGGAAGCTGAGGCATGGGCGGAAACTGCGGCATCCCGGACCGCCCTGGAACAGAGCTTTGCCGGACGGCTTGGAAAGTTTATCGAGCCTGTTTTTAGGCCCCTGGGTTTTGATTGGAAAATCGCCGTAGCCTCGGTTACAGGCTTTGCCGCCAAGGAAGTGGTTGTCTCCACCCTGGGGATACTCTACCGGGTGGGCGCCGAGGAAGATGCGGAAAGCGCCGGCCTCCGGGAAGCTCTGCGGGCGGACGCCCATATGACCCCTTTAGTTGCATTGTCGCTGATGCTTTTTACCCTGATAATTCCCCCCTGTTTTGCGGCGCTGGCGGCTATCCGGGCGGAGCTTGGGGGAAAATGGCTTACCTTCGAGATAGGCTTTCTCCTGGTTCTGGGATGGGCAGTCTGCTTCATCGTGTATCAACTGGGAAGCCTTGCGGGATTTTAGCTGTCCAAACAGACGGGAATACCGGCATGAAACGGGTACAGCCTTCCCCTGACCGGCGCGGGCTGCGGGAATTACTTTTTGAGAAGCTGCTGCCGCTCAGCTTCGGCGGCGATGTGCATTCCCTCCAGAAATTCCATAACGGCGTTCACGGTTGCCTGCTTCTTATCCTCTACTCCGGCGGCCCCGGCGGCTTCCCGGGTCTTGTTTCTAAAGTCCAGGCAGGACAGAACAGGCCCTGCGGTAAGGCGGACCAGATCCGGACTGATGGAGTCTTCCATCATATCGCCCTGATGGACGTGGAGAATTTCGCCGTTAACCGCCACGGGACACATATAGTCAAAAATGCGGATGTAAGAATCAATCTCCCGAACACCCCGTTTGGTACTTAGGTCCCAGGGGCGGTAACGGGTTCCCGAAGGGAAGACCAGGACAATTTTGCCCTTATCTTTAATTCTGATGAGGGCCCTGGTGGCGGCCCGGTTGATGGCGGCGCTGCGGAGCAGTTCCTCCCGGTTCTTTTCGGGGTCGATCCCCTGGAGAGAGCGGCTGGGATAGATAACCAGCCGGGTGTAGGCGCTGGCAAAGGCCGCGACTACGGGATTGTCTTCGGTAAGTTTCATCCCCGCGATGGCTACCAAAGAATCGGCGATGGATTCCCCTCCCTTCTCCTGACGGACCAGATAATCGAAAAGGGAAAGGTCCATATTGCTGTAGTGTTCCAGGAGGAGCAGACAGGAACGGCCTTCCTGGCTTTTTTGATAAAGATCCCAAAGGTTCTCCATGCCGCTTATCCCCGAACCGGGGAGAACCAGGGTTTCTACCATTTTATCCAGCAGAGGGCGGATTTCTCCGTTTCCCTGCTGATACACATTGTCTTCGGTTACCTTAGTAACTGCCTTGGAACGGGCAAGCGCTTCTTTGATGATATCACGGAAGGCGGTAGTCAGGGTTTCCATTGCATTAAGTATACCTGCGCCCTCAATTGACTGTCAAGAAATACGCCGCCGGGATAGTGTGCATAATTACCCGGTCCGGCGGTAGTTCAGCCTTCGCCCCGGAGGCGGATAAGTTCTATTACCAGTTTGCAGGCGGCGATCATATCGGAAACGGGAATCCATTCGGTACGGCTGTGGAAGTTCCGGCCGCCGGTAAAGATATTGGGGGTCGGAATACCCAGCCCGGTAAGCCTGGAACCGTCAGTACCGCCGCGGATGGGTTTAAGGCGGCATTCAAGGTTTAGGTTGGATGCCGCCCGCTTTAGTATTTCCAGTACCGCCGGCTGGGTACGGATCTTTTCTTTCATATTATAATACTGGGGCTTGAGATTCAGGCTTACCTTGCCGCCGGGAAACTGGGCCTCCACAGCCTGGGCAAAGGTCTCCAGGGCGGCGGCGCGGCGTTTAATGCCCTCCTCCTCGAAGTCCCGGATTATTATTTCCAGAACCGCCTGTTCCAGATTGCCCCGGATCTCCATGGGACAATAATAGCCGTAGTATCCGTCGGTGGCCTCGGGGCTTTCCGAGCGGGGAAGCATGGCGGCAAAGGCGGCGGCCATAAGACAGGCGTTAGCCAGAACTCCCCGGGCATGACCGACGTGGATCGCCCGGCCCTGGAAGCGGACATCCGCGCTGTAAGCGTTGAAACATTCAATTTCCAGTTCGCCCAGAGGGCCGCCGTCCAGGGTATAGCAGGCCTTTGAGCGGAGCCATTCCAGGGGAAAATCGGGGAGCCCCTTGCCGGTTTCTTCGTCGGGGGAAAAGATGATCTCCACCGGACCGTGCTGTACCTCGGGATGGCTGAGGAGCCAGGCGGCGGCCCCCATGATTTCGGCAATCCCCGCCTTATCATCCGCCCCAAGGAGCGTTGTTCCATCGGCGTGGATCAGATCCCGGCCCCGGCAGGCGGCAAGATCCGAATCGGTTTCCGGGTCCAGGGCATAGCCGTCAAGGAGATCTATCCTCTTTCCGTCGTAGTTTCTAACCAGCCGGGGCTTTACATCCCGGCCGGACACATCGCCGGCGGTGTCTATATGGGCCAGAAAACCCACCGCCGGAAGCTGCTCCCGGCCGGGGCTTGCGGGAAGCCGGGCGGTCACATAGCAATGTCCGGTCAGCTCCACATCCTCAATGCCCAGACCCCGAAGTTCTTCCGTCAGGGCCTTGGCCAAGACCCACTGGCCCGGGGTGGAGGGGGTCTCTTCTACATGGCGGTCACTGGTAGTCCAGCAGCGGACATACTGCAAAAAACGGGGTACTATCAATGCTTCAATCTGAGCGTCATCAATTTCCATAGATTATTTATGATAAACAGGCGGGCCATATTGGTAAAGGCCGGCCAGAAAATCCACTTTACTGATAAGAGACGGTTTATTATTATTCACTATATGGACATTCCCTGTTTCCCTGTCTTTGTTCCTATGTCCCTGGCTTTGAAAAAGGCCATGCATCCGGTGCTTTCCATGACCCCCGACGGCGTTTCAGAATATACCTTTGCCAATCTCTATCTGTTCCGCAGCCGTTACCAGTACAAGGTCTCCTGGTTTCCCGGTTCTAAAGACGCTTTGCCTACCTTTATCATTTCCGGGGAATTAAACGGGAAAAAATTTTTTACAACCCCCTGCGCGGCTCCGGACGGGGAAACCCTCTCCGCCCTTTTTGATACCCACGATTACTGGAAGGGGATCTCCGATTCGGTGCTTAATCCCAAGCGGCCGGCGCTGGAACAGCAGGGCATCGAGTTTGCCGAGGACCGGGATAATTTTGACTACCTTTTTTTAAGGAGCGATCTTGCCGAACTGTCGGGGAAAAAATTTCATAAAAAGCGGAATCTGGTAAACGCCTTTATCAATGCCTATTCCTATGAAGAACGCCCCCTTACGGCAAAACTTGTGCCCCAGGCGGCGGAAGTGCTGGACCGCTGGAGACTTGACAAAGGGGCCGAAGGGGATTATGCCGCCGCCCGGGAAGCTCTGGATATTTTTGAGGATCTGAAGATGCGGGGGGCCATGTACTATGTAGACGGCAGGCCCGCGGGCTGGTGCCTTGGGGAACGGCTGACCAGGGGAAGGATGTTCGCCATCCATTTTGAAAAGGCCATTGATGCATACAAAGGCATCTATCAGTTTATGAACCAGGCCTTTGCCGCATCCCTGCCCCGCCATTATATCCACATCAACCGGGAACAGGATCTGGGGGACGAAGGTCTCCGCCAGGCGAAAATGACCTACCGGCCCTGCGGTTTTGTGCGGAAGTACCTGGGAAAGAGGACCGGCCGGGCCGCCGCCCCAGGATGACGGCGGCAAAGGTCCCTCCGCTCAAAGGCAGACCTTTTCTTAAATGGGCCGGAGGAAAACGCCAGCTTCTGGAGAAAATACGGAACTTTTTCCCGTCAGACAGAGCCGGTTATACCTACTACGAGCCCTTTATAGGCGGCGGGGCGGCGTTTTTCGATCTGCAGCCGGAGCGGGCGGTGATCAACGATCGTATAGGGGATCTGGCCGTCCTTTACCGGGTTATTCAGCGCAGCATAGACGAACTGCTTGAACTTCTGGAAAAACACAGAGTCCAAAACAGCCGGGACTACTATTATTACATCAGGAACCAGGACCGGGACAAAGACCGCTATGCAGAAATGGGAGACGCCGGGAGGGCCGCCCGCTTCATCTACCTCAACAAGACCTGCTACAACGGCCTTTACCGGGTTAACCGCCGGGGGGAATTTAACGTTCCCTATGGCCGTTACAAGACGGCGCCCCTCTACGATGAGGCGAACCTGCGGGCCATTCACCGCTACCTGGCATCAAACAGAATATGTATACTGAACGGCGATTTTGCCGATGCGGTACAAGCCGCCGCCGGAGGGGACTTTGTCTACTTTGATCCACCCTACCACAGCCAGAACAGGTCCGGCTTTACCGGCTACCAGGCTCCGGGCTTTGGAAAAGGGGAACAGCGGCGGCTGAGAGATACCTTTGCGGAGCTGACCCGGCGGGGGGTTTCCTGCCTGTTGAGCAATTCCGATACCCCCTTTATCAGGGAACTCTACCGGGACTTCGAGATTACCGTTCTGGAAGCCCGGCGGGCCATTAATTCCGATGCCGCCGGGAGGGGGGCGGTCAAGGAAGTGCTGGTAAGGAATTGTACCGGGTGAAGCGGATCGCCCGGCGGCTTGGACAGCCAGGGCCGGGCGGGGAAGCGGCGGCGGCGTCTGCCGGCGGCGGACTGCCGGAACAGACAGGGCGGCGCAAAATGGTTTATGCGCCGCCCTTTTAGTACCCCCGCTCTCTGAGCCATTCCCGGGTAAGCCGCCGCCAGTACTGACTTCGGCCTATGGGGCCTATGGTGCCCCGCACTTCCAGCGTATCTTCCTTGTAACGGCCGCCGTCCGCAGGATGGTATGTAATCCGGCACCCGTACATGCTGCCGTCCTCGGGGTTGATAATATTTCCCCCCCGCCATTCTCCGGTCCGGTGCAGGGAAAGGCCGAAAATCCAGGTGGTTCCCACCACCGGCATCTGCGAAACCCTCCCCGGCAGGGGAAATCCCCGGTAGCTGTCTTTGCACCTTTCGGCCTTTACGTCCTGGGGATAGGCGGTAACGAAGAGAATCTTACCGTAAAGCCGGTTCCCTTCCTGGTATATCTGCCAGCCCGCAGTATCCAGGCCGGTCTTTTCATCGGTACTGAGCCAGTAACCCTCCACAGGATCGGCGCAGAGACCCGCGGCCAGAAAAAGCCCCCAGAGCAAAAAAACGGTTTTTTTCATCATTGCCTCCATTCTTTTGTTTCACCCCGTTCCCGGTCCGCGGGGGGCGCATTGCCCCAAATGCCAAACAAGGCCGGTATTGCACAGGCGGCGAAGGGCTTATGCCGTCTCGTAGCCCGCCCCGCTTACCGCGGCCTTCAGGGCTTCCGCCCCGGTCCCGTCCCCGTGATCCACCTCGGCGGCATTGTCCTCAAGGCTTACCCTGGCGGAGGTAACCCCGTCGACGGCCTCCAGGGCTTCCTTTACATGCTTAACACAGTGGCTGCAGCTCATGCCTTTTATTTTCAGCGTTGTCTTCATCTTTTACTCCTTCACTTTAACTTCACGGAGTATAGCACAGGCCGTTAAGGTAAAAAAGCGCGGACCGGCGGACCCGCTTTGTCCGCCGCCGGCCCGGGTTTCTGCGGCGCGGCAAGCCTTGACAAGGTATGGTCCATACAATAAAGTGATACCCGTATACTGCAAAGGAAGAGAAGTAACCGGCCCAGGCCGGGAATCTTCCGCTATCCCGTAACTGTGATTGGGAAAAACCGCCGCTAACGGCCACTGGGCGGCTGAACGAAGTTCAGCGCCTGGGAAGGCCGGCGGGGAAATGCCCATAAGCCAGGAGACTTTGGTATACGCAGGCCGCCCGTAAAAAACCGCAGGTTTTGGGGGGCCTGTATCCGCTTTTCAGGCTTCGAGGATTGAGCCATGAGAAAAACTGCCGTTTATTCCAGCCGGTAATTTTTCCCAGTCCCTGTATGCGGCAGAGCATGTCCCGGCGTCCGTGCGGACACCGCCGCAGCAGGCCAGGCTCCTTTTCTTCGGAAAGGAGTGAGCCATGTTTTCTTTTTTTAATCGTACCGGTAACACAGGAAGCCCGCGTGCCGCGCCGTTATCCCCGCCGCTTGTCCTGGGTCTGGCCGCCGCCGCGGCGCTGTTTTTCAGCGGATGCGATACGGGGGGCATAAATTCTCCGTACATCCCCGAACTCTATACGCCTTCAAACAGCGTAGCAAGCGTTTGGGTATGTGATTACGGCAACAGCGATCCGTCTGACGACTGGTACATCGCCATCACTGATACGACCTATACCGAATATATGCCGAGTATGCTTGATGGTTCTACCGATATGAATGGTGATAACCTTAACACCGGCAAGGATGCCATCACTTATTCAGCCAAAGTTGTCGAAATAACCGGTATATCGCAGCCGGCAGGCTGGATATATGTTGAGTTAGATGACGATTATGATTTCGATAGTGGTTCCGATGAATATGTTGCTATTCGCTGGGAAAGTTATGGGGGGACCAGTATAAAGTTAGGGAGCGGCTTGTCCAATGGAGAGGATATACGAAGTTCCCTTGATGACATTAAAACGGCAAAAGATTCTTATGATACGAGCAGCTGGACGGACTTTGAGACCTACGCCAAAGTAAATGTCCGGGTTCCCCTTAAAGGAGACTTAACTGATTCTGCCTGGGGCGGAACGGTAGAAATAACCGGCATCACCTATACGGATATATATTCGTATGGGGGTTCTTCCGGCGTTACCTACTCGGGAGTCATCGTGGGAACCACGGATCCCTTCCAAAGCGAAGGCTATATCTACATCAAATATGCTGTAAACGCAGCCTTTCCGGAAGGATCAATCGCCGGTAACTACTACGCCATCCACTGGAAAAATCATACCCTGGGCTCCATCGATTTGTCCGGCTCGTCTAACGGGTCAGGCAAGCCCACGCTGGACGCCGCCCGGGTAGCATACACCACGGCCAACGGTTATTTCTCAACGTATACGGCCTTTACCAAATAATCAGGAGCGCTGCCTTGGCTGCCTTGCGGGGTAAAAAACTACTTGCCGTCTGCGCCGCCGTTCTTGTCCTTTGTCCGGTCTCTGCGGAAGAGGATGCTCCGGATGAGGATGTTTCCGGCGGCGGCATTCCTGTCATGGAAGACCCGGAGGGCATTACCGTTACCGGGACCACCGGGACCACCCAGCAGATGAAAATCATCACCAGGGAGGAAATTGAACGGCGGCAGGCCCCGGATCTGGTAACGCTTTTGCAGGAAAGCCTGGACATCGGCCTGGTCCGCCGGGGGCCCTACGGCAACGAGACGGACATCAATCTCCGGGGCTTTGACACGGAACGGGTTGCGGTGCTTATAGACGGCATTCCGGTAAAATCTGCGCGGACCGGGGATTTTGATTTTACCGCCATAAGCCCCGGTTCCGTAGAACGGATAGAGGTCATCTACGGCGGCTCCGATACCAAATACAATGTTTCAGGCGCCCTGGGCGGGCTTATCAACATCATCACCGTCAAAAAACAGGCCCCCGGCCTGCGGCTTGGAGGCGGCTTTTCAAATGTCTCCGCCCTGCCGGGGAACTACTACAACCAGGCCGGCGGGCGGGAAAACCCCCAATGGCAGGACCTTGCGGACGCCCAGAATCTAAGCCTTTCCGCCGGCCTGGGGCTGGAAAATTTTTCCTGGTCCGCCAACTGGTTCGGCAACCGGGCGGCCAATCATTTTTTGTATACCGCCTCCGATAATTCCCGCCGCCGCCGGGAGCATAACGAAGTATACGATACGGGTTTTAACAGCTCCTTTGTCTGGGATTTGCCGGATTATTCAAAACTCATCCTTTCCGGGGATATTTACTCGGGGGATAAAAATTTCCCCGAAACCGGCGGGTCAAACGCCTACGGCGGCTGGCGGGACTTTTCCACCCGGCAGAACGTCATGCTCGACATGCCCCGGATTTTCAGGGATGATCTGGCCGCCGAATTCAGCCTGAGCCATTCCTGGCAGACCCTGGACTACGAATCTTCATCGGAGGATGCCCTCCACAAAGAAAATACCCTTACGGCAATAAGCCGCTGGAGCTGGTATCCCCTGGAACAGCTTACCCTCAGGGCCGGCGGCGATTACCGTTACGCCCGCATAGATTCGACCAGCAGCGGGCTGCATCACGGGCACGACGGCGGCCTGTACCTTACCGCGGAATATGCGCCCCATCCAAAGCTCCTGCTTGTCTCTTCGGTCAAGGCGGTCTTCCGGGACGCCGCGGCCATTCCGGTTCCCAAATTCGGCCTGGCCTGGCATGTCCACGAAGCCCTGACCCTGAAAAACAACTACTACCGGAGTTTCAAGTTCCCCGGCTTCGACGCCCTCTACTGGAATCAGCCGGGTTATTACGGCAATCCCGGCCTTAAGCCCGAAGACGGCTGGGGGGGGGACCTTTCCGCGCAGTTCCGCCGGAAAGACTGGCTTCACCTGGAAAGCTCTTTTTTTGCCCAGTGGATCGAAAATTCCATTCACTGGAGCAATAAGAGCGGGTCCTGGCGGCCCGAGAATATCGCCGAGGCGGCCTTCTTCGGCTGGGACTCCCGGCTGCGCCTGGAAATCCCCCTGCCCTTCAGCGGGGCCGGCAAGCTTATTCCCTCCCTCTCCTATAAGTACCTTCTGAGCTATGTCGTAACTTCCGCCGGCGGCGAACATCTTGGTTTCTCCGCCGGTATCCGCATCCCCTATGCGCCCGTACACACCCTGGGCTTCTCCCTGGAAATCCCCTGGAAGTCGGGGTCCCTGCTTCTTTCCGGCCATTACGAAAGCCTGCGTTACGACAGTTACACCGTTACGCCAACGGCCGCCATGAACGCCAAAAAGCTGGAGCCCGTCTTCCTGCTCAACGCCGGCCTCAATCAGCGGATCGGCAGGCATCTGAGGGCCTTTATAACGCTGCGCAATCTACTGAACAAATCCTACCAGTCCTTTTATGACTACCACATGCCGGGCCTTACCCTTACCGTG
This sequence comes from Treponema sp., assembly GCA_031276965.1. Lineage (GTDB taxonomy): Bacteria > Spirochaetota > Spirochaetia > Treponematales > Breznakiellaceae > JAISMC01. The sequence goes on along the minus strand of JAISMC010000171.1, from coordinate 25,475 downwards.
GGGATGCGGATGGATGTTGAAATCCGGAGAGCGGCCGCCGCCGGGGAGCGCCGGGGATCTGTCCGGTCCTCAGAATAGTCCATCCGGTCTCCGGAATGAGCTATCCGGTCTCCAGAATGGTCCATCCGGTCCTCAGAATGGTTCATCCGGTCTCCAGAATGGTTCATCCGGTCTCCAGAATGGTTCATCCGGTCTCCAGAATGGTTCATCCGGTTTCCAGAATGGTTCATCCGGTCTCCAGAATGGTTCATCCGGTCTCCAGAATGGGCCATCCGGTCTCCAGAATGGCTTATTTTCCTGAGAAAACGGGGTATCTTTGCAGGCGTTTGCGGCTAAGGGGTAAGGATAGTCAAGAAACCGCACTGTATGCGCTATTCTTGACCCACAAAATGATTCCCGAACTCGTGTTTTACAAGAGAGAAGGACCACGAACCACACGAACGGCACGAACTTTCACTTTGGCAGCCTTGATTTTACCTGTATCTGCTTTTTGTTTGCGGAAAACAGTGAAACGGGATGGGAAGGAAGGAGAAAAATCAGAATAACGCGCTGCTGTTCGTGATGGTTCGTGTCTGTTCGTGGTTAAATTTCTTTTGATATATGGGTCAAGTTTAGTGTATGCGGGGGATTTGTTCCACCCCTTTCGGGGCGGGGGAGCTCATTTTTTGGCGATCTTCGCCCAGGTATCCCGAAGTCCCACGGTTTTATTGAAGACCGGCCTGCCGTCCCTGCCGGTATCGGGGTCCCGGACAAAATAACCCAGCCGTTCAAACTGGAAACGGTCTCCCGCCCGGGCTTCGGCCAGGCAGGGCTCGGCCCATGCTTCTTCAATGATCTCCAGGGAACGGGGGTTGAGGTTGTCGGTGAAGGAACCCGGAGAACCGCCGGGCCGGGGGGGGGCTTCCATGGGCCGGTCCACCGCAAAGAGGTAATCGTAGATCCGGGCCTCGACAGGAACCGCATGGGCCGCCGACACCCAATGGATGGTGCTCTTAACCTTTTTGTTGTCCGGGGCATTGCCCCCTTTGGTGGCCGGATCGTAGGTACAGCGGACCGCGGTGACGGCGCCTGCGGAATCCTTGTCGCAGCCTGTACAGGTAACAATATAGCCATAGCGGAGCCGCACCGGATTACCCGGATAGAGCCGGAAATATTTGGGGGGCGGAACCTCCTCAAAGTCCTCCCGCTCGATCCAGATCTCCCCGGAAAAGGCAAGCCGCCGCATCCCCGCCGCCGGATCTTCGGGGTTGTTCACCGCCTCAAGCTCTTCGGTTACGCTTTCGGGCCAGTTCTCGATGATAAGCTTGAGGGGCCGTAATACCGCCATGGCCCGGCGGCTTGTTTTGTTCAGATCCTCCCGGAGGCAGTATTCCAGGAAGGCGATGTCCACCATGCTGTCGGTCTTGGCAATCCCCACCTGGGAAACAAAGCTGCGTATGGCCGCCGGCGTATAGCCCCGCCGGCGGAGCCCCGCGATGGTGGGCATCCGGGGATCGTCCCAGCCGGAGACGAACTTTTCCTGCACCAGCCGGAGGAGCCAGCGCTTCGACATGACGGTCCGGGTCATGTTGAGCCGGGCAAACTCGATCTGCCGGGAGGTGAACGCCCCGGCCTCGTTGATGAACCATTCGTAGAGGGGCCGGTGTATCTCGTATTCCAGGGAGCAGAGGGAATGGGTGATTCCCTCCTTGGCGTCCGACAGGGGGTGCTGAAAATCGTACATGGGGTAGATGCACCACGCATTCCCCGTGCGGTAGTGGGTTTCCCGGCGGATCCGGTACATCACCGGGTCCCGCATCAGGAGGTTGGGGTGGGTCATGTCGATTTTGGCCCGCAGGGTTTTGGCCCCGTCGGAGAATTCCCCGGCCCGCATCCGGGCAAAGAGGTCCAGGTTCTCCTCCACGGAGCGGTCCCGCCAGGGGCTGTTCCGGCCCGGCGGGGTTATGGTGACGGCGGCCCTGCCGCCGTTCCTGTCCCCGGCGGCGGTTCCCCGGTACTCGCTTATCTCCGCGTCGGAAAGATCGTCCACGTAGGCATGGCCCTTTTTGATTATCTTTACCGCCAGCTCGTAGAGGTAATCGTAGTAATCCGACGCATAGAACTCCCGGTCTTCCCAGTCGTAGCCCATCCACTTAACGTCCCGCTTGATGGCCTCCACATAGGAGCTGTCTTCTTTTTCGGGGTTGGTGTCGTCGAAGCGGAGGTTGCACGTGCCGCCGAAACGTTCCGCCATGGTAAAATCGATGTAAAAAGCCTTGCAGTGGCCGATATGGAGCCAGCCGTTAGGCTCCGGGGGGAAACGGGTGCGGACACAGGAAAAACGGCCCGAGGCAAGATCCTCTTTGATAAACTCGCTGATAAAATCCGGCGCCTTAACTTCGCCGCCGGCGGTTTTTATTGTTTCCATCCGCTTCCCCCGGGCTTTTCCCTGTTAAAAATTGGTAAGATAGCAAATGCCGATAAGTAAAACCGCCCGGAGCGTATCCTTGTCCCAGCCGCCTGTTTCCCGCAGCCCGCCTATCTGTCCGCCGTACCACCAAAAAAGCCCCATCTGGGTGTCGATGCGGAAGGTATACTCGGTAAAATCTTCTTTATGGCTCTGGGCCCCGAAGAGGAGATAGGCCAGCTCTTCCAGAATGGAGCCGAAATCCTCCAGGGCCTGGGAGTATTCTTCCCGCTCTATCCGGGCGATAAAACCGGGTATACGGTCCAGCAGTTTTTCTTTGCGGATCTCATCGGCCTTTTCCACCCAGGTCTTCTGGATCAGCAGATCCAGGTTGTTCTGAAAGTGGCCCAGAAACTGATCCATGTCCCGGGCCGAGCTGTTCAAAAGAATATGCCTGTAATCGGCGCCTATGCCCAGAATGCCGGCGAATGCCTCCACGGCTTCGATGGACAATCCCTTTCCTGCGGCAAAACCGCCGGGCGGAAACAGGGCTTCCGCCGTCTGCCGGTACTCCTGGGGAATGGCTTCGATTATACGGGGAGGACAGCTGTACATACCGTTACCATGCTGAGAAAACACGAATATGTCAACGGGGAAACGCCGTTTTCATCCGCCGCCGCCGGATTCTCGAACAAATCCATTGTCAAAGGTACGCAATGTCTTTATGGTAAAGCTATGTTCCGGTACTGTCCTTCGTGCGCTTCGCCCGGTATCAGCTTTGAGAGACAGAGGGTGTTCCGCTGTTCCGGCTGCGGCTTTGTCTATTACCACAATACCGCCGCCGCCGCGGGCTGCATCGTCGAGACCGGGGATACCGTCGCCCTTTTGGTCCGGGCCAAAGAACCCTCCCTGGGGAAACTGGATCTTCCCGGGGGGTTCATCGATCCCGGCGAAGGCGTTGTGGAGGGGCTGCGGCGGGAATTCAGGGAAGAGATAGGCTGGGATCCGGGCTCCGCATTCTCCTTTTTCGCATCCTTCCCCAATATCTATCCCTATAAGGGGATTGAGTACAATACCTGCGACCTTTTCTTTATCCTTTCGGCGCCGGGGCTGCAAAGGGAGGATCTCCGTCTCGATCCCGGCGAAATAGCGGATGTCCGTTTCCTGCGGCCCGCGGAGATCGATCCTGCGGAACTTGCCTTTGATTCGACCCGCCGGGTAATCCGCGCTTACCTGGAGCGCGGTCAACGGTGAATTCTTGAACAAATTTGCTCCCCGGTGTATAGTTTCCCCATGATCAGTGAATGTTCTCTAATAGTTCGTACCTATGAGTGTGACAGGTACGGTCATGTGAATAACGCCAATTATCTCAACTATCTGGAATATGGCAGGTACGAATTCCTCAAGACTATTGGCTTTGATTATCCCAAGGCAATTGCGTCGGGATACGGGGTATATGTTGCCCGGGTCGAAATTGATTATAAAAAAGCCGCCGTTACCGATGATGTCCTGGTGATCCGCTCCTGGCCGGTCAAAACCGGCGCTGTCAGCGGGACCATTGCCCAGGAGATAAAACGGGGGGATGAGCTTGTCGCCGCGGCGAAGGTTACCTGGGCCTTTGTGGACGCCAAGGGTACGCCCGTCAAAATCCCCAGGGAATGGGATCTGCCGGGACTCAAGCCGGAAAGCAATACTTGACCGGGATACGGTAAAAGTACCGTTTTGTACGTTTGGATGCGGCTTTTTCCGCCGGGGTTTGTTTTTACCGGCGTTTACGCCTTACGCCGGGTTCTGGCCTGCCTTGACCATTTTGGGCTGTTCTTTTATACTGAATTTTACCTTACCTAGGGGCTCATTTTCGGCTCTTGGGCCCGAATTCGATTTTATGAACCTTAAAATAGAGCCGTCAAACGGCAAGGAGATGTTCCCATGAAGCGGACTTATCAACCCAGTAAGGTTAAACGCAACCGGAAATTTGGCTTCCGGGCCAGGATGAAAACCCGGGGAGGGCGGCTGGTATTAAAGCGCCGCCGGGCTAAGGGCCGGTATAAACTAAGCGCCGCCGATGAGAAAAAGCCCTATTAGGCAGGGCGCAGCCTCTTGGCTATTCGAGGATGCGGATTTTTCGGTTTCGTAAACCGGAGCGGTTAAAGAAAAGAGGCGAAATACAGGCGGTATTTAGCCGGAAAAGGGGTGTTACCTGTCCGGGCGCTAAGTTGTTTGTTTTGGAAAACGGGCTGTCTTATAACCGGATTGCCTTTACCCTGGGACGGAAATTTGGGAATGCGGCGGAACGAAACCGTGCCCGGCGGGTCAGCCGGGAGGCGTACCGGCATCTGCGGCGCAGTCTGAAACCCGGCTATGATCTGGTTTTACTGGTTTATCCCGGAAACGATTTTTTTGTAAAACGGATGGAACAGTTAAAGCTCCTGTTTTCCAAGGCGGGTTTATGCCTGCCGGGGATGGTGTGTAGTGGTTTTCCTGAGGAGCCTGGTTCTCCTGTTAATCCGGTTCTATCAGAAGGCTGTTTCCCCCCATCTGCCCGCCGGCTGTAGATACTATCCAAGTTGTTCCGCCTATACCCATGAGGCGGTGGAACGCTATGGTTTATGCCGGGGCCTTTTTCTGGGGCTTAAACGGATTCTGCGCTGCCATCCCTTTCACCCGGGCGGTTATGACCCGGTACCCTAAGTTGCCCGGAGGGAAATTACCGGATAATTTCCCCCTCCGCAGGTTTTACTCACATAAGGCCTGCGTACAAGGAGTTCCATGGAAAAGCGAACCTTACTGGCGGTCGTACTTTCGATCATAGTTATTACCGGATTTTACATAATCCAGGGAATATTCTTCCCCCCGCAGCGGCAGCAGGCCGAAGGGACGGCGGATCAATCCGCCTCCCAGCCTGCCTCAATGCCGGCGCCCGCTTCTGCCGAAGCTCCCGTTTTAACTCCTGTTCCTGAGGAAGCGCCTTCCGTTATTACGGAGACCGGCGCGGAGACCCCGCTGGATACGGGGCCCGGCATTGAAGAACGGGTAACTATCACGGTTCCCGACAAGGACGGCAGAGAGCTGGTAACGGCGGTGCTGACCAACAGGGGCGGAGATATGGTCTCCTATAAGCTGCGGCAGCACCAGGACCGGGAAGATTATGTGGAGATGATACTGCCCGGCGCCGCCGAGTCTCATGCTTTTACCGTGGCCTTTGGCAATATGGACGCCAAGCCGGCGGCCGATTTTTTTACGGTAAAACATATCTCCGAATATGCGGTTGAATTTTACCGGGACTTTGCGGTTCCCCTGGGGGGCCGTTTCCGGCTGACCAAACGCTACGAATTTAAACCCAACGAGTATATGTTTGAACTGGTGGTATCCCTGGACGGGGACCGTTCGGTACAGGCCTTCAACTTCGGCGGCGCCGCCTATACCCTGGAATACGGTCCCCAGTTTGGGCCCCTGTTTGAAAAGCTGGATCAGCGTTACGAGTACCGCCACTATTACACGAACATAAACAACAAGCGGAAACAGGAAAAGGTAAGCGATAACGGCCCCACGGTGATAAGCTCCCGGGTCTCCTGGGCGGCAATAGCGGGCAAGTACTTTACCTTTATTGCCGTTCCCGACAACACACAGTACGAATTGGCCTTTTCCACCAAAGCGGCGCCGGGGATTCCCAGCGCTTCCCGGTTCTATATGATACGTCCGCCGTTGAACAATTCCAGAACCACCGATGTCTACCGTTTCTATCTGGGTCCCAAAAGTCAGAACGCTCTGGCGGTCTACGATAACGGCGATAACAGTTTTAAACTTCGGGATATGCAGCTTGCCAGCGTAGCCAATACCAGCGGCATCCTGGCTCCCCTGGAATGGCTTTTGAAGCAGCTTTTGATGATCTTCTACCGGATAGTTCCCAACTACGGAGTGGCGATCATTCTTTTGACCCTGCTGGTAAAACTTTTGATGTTCCCCCTGACCAAGAAGAGTTCCGAATCTACGCTGCGGATGCAGACCCTGGCCCCGAAGATCCAGGAGATACAGGCGAAGTACAAGGATAATCCCGCCAAGATGAACTCTGAAATGGCGGAACTCTACAAGCGGGAGGGATACAATCCCATGTCGGGATGCCTGCCCATCGTTCTGCAGATCCCTATCTTTTTCGCCATGTATAACCTTTTTAACAACCACTTTGATCTCCGGGGGGCCATGTTTATCCCCAGGTGGATTCCTGACCTGTCCCTTCCCGAATCGGTATTCAGCTTTGCCCCGTTCCGGCTGCCCATTTTGGGCTGGAGCGATATACGGCTTCTTCCCTTTATCTATGTGGGGTCCCAGCTGCTCTACGGAAAGGTAACCCAGACCCCGGATCAGAAGGGCAATGCCCAGATGAAGATGATGCTCTATGCCATGCCCATTATCTTTTTCTTCATCCTCTACGATGTGCCCTCGGGCCTGCTTTTGTACTGGATCATGTCCAACATATTAACCATGGGACAGCAGATGATCATCAACAAGGTTATGGCGGGAAAACGGGCCGCAGCGGCGCTGGAGAGTGAACCGGCGCCGGTAATTGCCCCCAGGAAGAAAAAGAGGCGGTAAGGAAGCTTCCGTTTGGCAGAGGCCGGGACGCCCTTGTTTTATTATGAAGTAACTTCATTCGCTAGGAGCGATTATGGTATATGAATTTGAAGGCCGCACTGAAAAAGAAGCCATCGACAAAGCGGCGGAGGAACTCAATCTTGATAAAGACGGCTTCGATGTGGAGATTCTGGAAACTCACCGTTCCGGACTGTTTAAAAAAGGATATGTTAAAATCCAGGTACATACGGATCAGCCCGTCCAGGTAAAATCCGGGGAGGCCGGGACCGAAACCGCCGTACAGCGCAGTCAGGCTGTCTACGGGGAACCGGAGGCCAAAAACGATTTTGAGCAGAAGCTCATCGATTTTGTTGAGGGCCTGATTGAACACATGGGATACGGCGGCAGGGTTTCGGTGCTCTTCCGGGAGAACCACAAAATTGGCCTTAAAATAGAATCGGAATATTCGTCCATTCTGATTGGGAAAAAGGGCAAAAACCTGGATGCGCTTCAGCTTCTGGTCAATATCTATGCGGGCCGCCAGGGCCGGGAAGATATCCGGGTTATTCTGGACAGCGAAAACTACCGTATCCGCCGGGAAGAATCCCTGGTACGGCTGGCCTATACCGTGGCGGACCGGGTCCGGGAAAACCGGGGTTCTATCCTCCTTGAACCTATGAATCCCTTTGATCGCCGGTTGATCCATACCACGCTGAACGATATTGCCGAAGTAGAGACTAAAAGCGAAGGCGAAGGGCTCTACAAACAGGTCCGGGTTTACTACCGGGGTATGCGTTGATGTACAGGCGGCATTTTGGCGTTGTCCTGTTCTGTCTTCTGATCTTTGCCGGGACGCCCGTTTTTGCCGCTTCCCTGGAAGAACTGATTGGTTCGGAGCGGGCTGACCGTCTCCGCCGCGGGGAGACCTTGACTGAGATTCAGCAGAAGAACATCACCCCCCGGCTTATTCCCGGAGACGGCAGCCTGCAGAATAGGGTGGACGGCATGTTACGGAGTCTTTCGCCGGGCTTCTTTGTGGAAACCCTGTACCTCTACCGCAAGCCTCCCGAAGCCGCCGCCCGCGCCTGGAACGATGCGGAACGGACCGCCCTGTATAACGAGGTTCTGGCCCTGAGCAGCCTGGCGGGGCTCCAGTACTATTCGGCAAGCCGCAAGGAAATGCGTACCTTTTACGAAACTTCCAGCGTGGTAAACGGCCCCGAGGGCAGGCAGAATATAGCGGACCCCGTCTTTGCCAGCCCCCCTGCGGAGCTTACCCTCTACGCCCGGCAGAAAGATCTTTCCTTCGGAAACAATATTTACCGCTACGATTACTATGTCCGGCAGGATTCTTTTGTCTTTGTTCAGGAGAATCTTACCACCATGCACTACGGCATTATTCCGGCGGTGGGCAGGAACAAACTCCGTTCCGTGGCAGCGGCCATCGATGCGGGGGACTGTCTTCTGCTTTATGCGGTTTCTATGGCCAAGGCGGCGTCTTTGCCCGGCATGAGCGAAAGGGTGGGCCGTTCCTTTTCCACCCGGGCCGAGGCTATTCTTAACTGGTTTTCCGGCCAGGCCGACAAAGCCTTCGGCAAGGCTCGTCTTTAGCGGTAAGCTACAGGGATATTACCTGCCAGATCCGCTCTACCCGCTTTAGGTTGGATGAAGTTTTAAGGATCAGTTTGTACTGTCCGGGCTCGGTAAAGATAACCGGATCAATGGCGAGGGTTTCTCCGGTTTTAAGTTCTACCCTGTCCTGACGCAGGGTTTGTATTTTGGCGGGGTCTATATCCATTTTATAGAAGAGCAGAACGAAAGTCCCGTTACTGCCGGTTTCGTTGGTAAGGGCAAACTGAAGGCCGCTTCCCAAGGCGGCGGGGATCTTATCGGTATAAAGAGACTGCCGCCGGGTAATGGAGATCCCCACCAGTTCAATGGCGGGGCGGGGCGGTTCCGGAGGAGCCGCCGGGCTGGGTTCGCCGCTTGCCGCAGGGACGGGAGCAATAACCCCGGCGGGCGCCGCGGAAACGGGGGCGATGAAAGTCCGGGCTCCGATAATCCGGGGACCAAAGTAACGGTCGTTTATGGGGGAGATAATCACCCCCGTCCTGGGGCCCGAAGATACGGCGTGAATCAGGGCGCCGTCTTCCGTAAGAATGGCTACATGGCTTGGCCTCTCTCCCACGGTGTTAAAGACAATCACGTCTCCGGGCTTGGCGGCTTCCGTGCGGACGGAACCGCCGGCGGACCAGATGCCGCCTGAACTCCTGGGAATGCTGATTCCCGCAGCCTGATATACAAAGCTGACGAAGCCGGAACAGTCAAATCCGCTGGGAGATGAAGCCCCGTAAACGTAGGGGACCCCCAGGTAACGCCTGGCGGTTTCGATAATCATCCTCCGCAGTTCTCCTTCATCGGCGGCGGCCAGACCGGAAAGAATCAGCAGAATCCACAGGCTTAGGGTAAATCGTTTCATGCTGTAGAATAATAGCATAAAAAAAACAAAAAAACTTCTACACAGACAGGCGGGGATAGTGTATAGTAGCGAAAACAGCTTGGGAGGAAATTTATGGCTCATCACGAAACCTTGGGCCCCCGGGACAGGCCGCCCCTGGGGTACTGGATACCTTTAAGTATTCAGCATGTATTCGCCATGTTCGGAGCAACCATTCTGGTGCCCCTGTTAACAGGCCTAAACCCGGCGACCGCCCTGTTTACCGCCGGTACGGGGACCTTGATCTACATATTGCTGACCGGAGCAAAGGTTCCCGCCTTTCTCGGGTCTTCTTTCGCTTTTATTCCGCCGCTCATTGCCATAGCCGGTCCCGGCGGCGTCAATATGCCCTATGCCCTGGGGGGCGCTTTTGCGGCGGGCCTCTTTTATATTCTGGTGGGGATCATCATCAAATTTGCCGGTACGGGATGGCTGGACAGGGCGCTGCCTCCGGTGGTCATCGGCTCGGTGATTGTGGTTATCGGCCTTAATCTGGCCCCTACCGCCATGGCTATGGCCATGCATGTGGGAGGCGATGCGAAGGGCGAATACAGTTTGGTACTCCTCTCCATCGCCGCAGTAACCTTGGCGGTTACGGTGGCGGCAAATATCTTTCTTAAAGGTTTTTTCAGTACCATTCCGATCCTCATCGGCTTGGTGGCGGGTTATCTCTTTACCCTGATCATGGGTTTCTTTTTCCCCGCCTATCAAATTATTGATTTTCAAATTGTCCGGGATGCCCCCTGGTTCGGTTTTCCGGTCTTCGTCCTTCCCAAGTTTAATTTTGTCGCCGTTCTAACCTTCGTAATTGTCTCTCTGGCTACCATCTGTGAACATCTGGGGGATACCCTGGTAACCAGCAAGGTGGTGGGCCAGGATTTCTACAAGAACCCCGGCCTGCACCGTACCCTGGCGGGGGACGGTCTAGCAACTTCCTGGGCCGCGCTCTGGGGCGGACCTCCTAATACTACCTACGGCGAAAACATCGGGGTCATGGCTATTACCCGCGTATACTCCGTCTGGGTCATCGGCGGCGCGGCGGTCGTTGCGGTGATTCTTTCCCTGGTTCAAAAATTCGGCGCCCTCATACGGACTATTCCCACGCCGGTGATGGGCGGTATCTCCATGTTACTCTTTGGGATCATCGCTTCCAGCGGCTTACGGACCATTGTGGAAAGCGGGGTGGATTATAAGGATAAACGGAACCTGACCATCTCTTCGGTGATTTTTGTTATCGGTATCGGCGGCGGCAGACTTGCCTTTGCCATCACCCGGGACATTGAATTCCAGCTTGCCGGGGTGGCTCTGGCTACGGTGGTCGGCATTATCCTGAACCTTATCTTCCCCCCCAGCCGGGGGACTATTAAGAACGAATAGCGCCGTCCGTCAAGGCATGAAAAAGCCGCCCGGGACTGGGCGGCTTTTTGTCCGCGTGCGACGGCTTTTCCTAGCGTCTCCGCCGGGAGAGCAGGATAAGCCGCAGGAAGCTCATCAGGGCGGTAAGGGCGGAGGCCACGTAAGTCATGGCCGCGGCGGCAAGAACCTTCTTTACGCCCCTCAGTTCTTCCGGGGTAAGTACCTGACTGCTCTGCAGCAGGGCAATGGCCCTGGCGGAGGCGTTGAATTCCACCGGCAGGGTAATTACATAGAAGAGTACCGCCCCGGCAAAGAGGACGATCCCCAGGTTGATCAAAATCGGAAAAGAGAAAACCAACCCCGCCATTGCCAGCCAGGGTCCCAGGGACGAGCCGATATTCGCCGCCGGGACCAGGGTACTCCGCAGGATCAGGGGTCCATAGGAACGGGCGTGCTGAATGGCATGACCCGTTTCATGGGCGGCAACGCCCACGGCGGCAATGGAGTTTTGTCCATATACCGGCTGAGAAAGACGGAGTACCCTGTGGGAAGGATCGTAATGATCCGTCAGAGAGCCCGCCACAGGTTCGATGGATACGCTGGTAATATTATTCGCCTGCATTAAAAGCGCCGCCGCTTCCCGGCCCGAAACATTCCGGGAGCACCTTATCCTGGAATATTTGGCAAAGGTACTCTTCACCATAAACTGGGCAATGAGAGAAAGGATGATAGTGGGAACCACCATCACAAGATAGTAGATGTCAAACATTAGCCGTCTCCTCTAATCGCCAGTCCTGAAGGACCGGTGGATTTTATGCGGGTTCAATGCCCTAAAGCTCCCCCGCCGAAAGGCGGGCTCTTAAATATGGACCTGTCTGCAAATCAATCCTTTGGGTCATCTTTTTCAGCCATCCCTCGGGGTAGAGAATCACCTGAACGGGGGGATTCTGCAGAAGCTGCCGGACGATTCCCTGCATGTCCCGAATCGTTACAGCTTCATATAATTCGGGACGTTTGTCCAGGCGATCCAGGGGCAGGTTTAACAGTACCGAAAGATTGGCGTAACTCCGGGCAATGTATACATTGCTCTCCATGGAGGATTCAAAGTTTTTCTTCAGCGCCTCCACAGCCTTGGCAAAAACACCGGCGTCAATACCGCCCTCTGCAGCATGTTGAATCCGGGCGGTAATGGCGGAAACCAGTTCCTGGGCCCGCTGGGGGTCGCAGGCAAAGTAAACCCCCATGGCCGCCTCTCCCGAAGGAATGGGGCTGATGGAAACATTCGCCGAAATCGAATAAACCCCGCCCAGGGCTTCACGGATTTCTTCGGTAAGGATAATGTCCAGATACTCGTTCAGCGCCGCCGCCGCCGCTCCGGCCTGTTCCGAATAAACCGTCGGCGCATACCAGCCCAGAAACACCAGGCTCCGTTCCTCCTTTCCCTTGAAAACGGTTTTTCCCACATTAAAGGGACGCGTAATATGAGGATTCTGCCAGGAGTTCCAGGATCTGCCCGGCGGTATGGATGCAAGATAGGTTTCAACCAGGGGGCGGAGCGTAGCGGTGTCCAAATTCCCAGTGAACACAAAGGTATAATCTCCGGGGTTAAGGGCGTCCTTTAGAAAAGCCAGGGCCTCATCTATGGATACCCTGTCAAGGTCCGCCGTTTCCAGAGGCTTAAAACGGGGATGGTTCCCGTAGATGGTTCTGGTGATCTCGTGGGAGAAGACCGTATCGGGGTCCTCGTTTTGCTGAGCGAGCGTGGTCCGGTACTGATCCAGCATAGCTTGAACCGCATCCGCATCCAGCCGGGGCTGAGTAAAGGTCAGATAGAGCAGCTCAAAAAGGGCCTTAAGATCTCCCCCCGCGGCGGCGCCCTGAAAGCCCCGGTAATAGTCTGTAGTCCAAAAGGATACCGACACCTGCTTATCCGCCAGTTTCTTCACCAGCACAGGCCGGGAGTAGGGCCCGGTCCCGGAAGCTTCCAGCATTTCCGCGGCAAGGCTTGCAGAAATGTTCACCTTGTCATCGACGCTGGTGATCCCTCCCCTGGCAAGGGCGTAGAGGGAAACCTCGTTGTTCTTGTTAGCCGTTTCTTTAAGGATGATCTTTGCGCCGTTATCCAGTTCCCAGATAATAACGCCGGCGGCGGGGTTCTCCGATTCGGCGGCGATAAGTCCGGGCTGGGGATCTTCTGCTATCAGTTCGCCGCTGACCGCTTCAGCCACGGGAGGCGCAATAGATGCGGAGCGCAGTTCCAGGACAAGCTGCCTGATCCGTTCCGGATCGGGCAGGGCGGCGGCCTCCGCTTCCGGCGCGGATATAAAAACAGCCACATCATCGGCGGCAAAGTAATCCTGGATACTTTTACTTATCGCTTCGGCGCCGATAAGGGGGAGCAGTTTTTCCGCCGCCGCCAGTTCCCATTCAATGCCGGCGGCATAATCCCCTGTCAGGAAACTGCTGGTAAAAAGCTGCACATAATAGTCTGAATTCTGCCGGTCCTTTTCCGCGGCCCGCTGGGTCAAATCAGAAAGCAGGGAAGTTTTTGCCCGGGCAAGTTCGGGGCCGGTAAAACCATAGCGGACCAGGGATTCCTTTTCCCGCAGCAGTTCCCTTAGAGTTGCCTCGGCGTTTCCGGTTTTAGCATAGGCCATCATAATATAAAAACGGGAGGAAGCGCCGAGGCGCAAAGCCCCTGCCCCGGCTCCTATGTAGGGAGTTTCCGGCTTGGACGTTGCCTCATCGAAACGGAAGGAAAGCATCTGCTCAATAAGGCTGTCGATAAGATTCTGCCGGAAAGAGGCAAGGTCGGCCCGGTTCGCCTTGGGCGCACGTTTGTAGTACATATCGATTCTGGTAACGGTGAGTTCCGGATCGGTAAAGATCTCAGCCTGGAGATTCCCCTTTTGGGGCGGGGGAAGATCGTAGACAGGATGTTTTAGGGGCGTCTTGGGGGCGGGGGCGGAAAAGTGCCGGGCCAAATCCGCCTCAAGGGCGGCGCCGTCGAAATCGCCCACCAGGATAAGGGCCATATTGTCGGTGCGGTACCAGGTCCGGTAGAAATTCTCCAACCGTTCCGCCGGAGCGTTCTGGATAATTTCCGGCAATCCGATGGGAGACCGTTCCGCATAGGGGGAATTCTGGAAAAGCAGGGGCAGGATCTTCCGCCGGAACCGTTCCATGGCGCCCAGGCTGGAACGGTATTCTTCCATGATAACAAGGCGCTCATCATCCACATCCTTAGGGGCAAAGGTGATAGCATAGGTCCAGTCGTCTATAACCGCCAGGGCCTTACCGGGAATCCGTTTAACCCCGGCGGCATTTTCCACCGGCACCTCAATGCCGAATACGGTCTCGTCGTAGGTAGTGTAGGCGTTTACTTCCGGGCCGAAACGCATCCCCAGGGAGCGGAGATAATTAATCAGCTCCGATTCGGGAAAACGCCGGGTACCGTTAAAGGCCATGTGCTCCACAAAATGGGCAAGCCCCTGTTCATCGTCCTCTTCCAGAACCGATCCCGCGTTTACCGCCAGGGTAAGATAGGCCCGGCCCTCGGGACGGGCGTTTTCCAGAATATAGTAACGAAGCCCATTGGGAAGCGTCCCCGTCCTGGCCGCCGCAATAAAGGGTACCGGATCTGAAGCTTTTCCCAATCCACCGTAGGTTTTTGCCTGGATTGAAGCGCAGGACAGCAGGATGGGAACCAAAAACAGGCTGAGGAGGATCGCGGCGGCCTGCGGCCCCGCTCCGGTTTTAATTAAATTTTTTTTATAATTCATTTCTTAAATATAACGAATTATGAAAGAACGGCAACTCCCCGCGCTGCCGCGGACCGGCGTATATTCCGGATGTTAAACATACCGGACAGCAAAAGTCCGGGGCAGCCGCCATTTTCAGCATGAACAGACGGGATGAAACACTCCGGACTAAAAGACAATCGTTTGCGTAGACGGCGAACAGGAAACAAAAAATTTTTCTTGACAATTCGAAGAAGTAGATACACCATGATATACTGCTAAGATTATTAAAATAGTCATAAAAATTAGTTTTTAGGAGGAATTTGATGGCGGAACAGAGACCGGAAATAGCCAATAGCATACAGACCGGAGGGTTCAAAACCAATTATCACGATCTGGGCCAGGGTTTTCCCGTAACCCTGCTCCACGGTTCCGGTCCCGGGGTTACGGCCTGGGCAAACTGGGGAAAGCTTTTCCCCCTTATAAAAGACGATTTCAGGGTTATTGCGCCGGATATGTCCGGTTTTGGTTTTACTGAGCGGGTTCCCGGCAGGGTAGAAACCATGAACGGCTGGGTTCAGCAGACCATCGATCTCCTGGACGCTCTCAAAATAGAAAAAACCAATCTGGTGGGCAACTCCTTCGGCGGCGCTCTGGCCCTTTCGATAGCGATTAAGTATCCGCAGCGGGTAAACAAGCTGGTTCTTATGGGCGCCATGGGGGTCAGCTTTCCCATTACCTATGGGCTGGATCAGGTCTGGGGCTACGAGCCCTCTCTGGAAAGTATGGAGGAACTGCTGGAGATCTTTACCTATGATCACAGTTTTGCCACCAGGGAACTTGTCAAGACCCGGTATGAGTCCAGCATGCAGCCCGGTTTCCAGGAGAGTTTCCACGCCTTATTCCCCGAACCCCGCCAGAAAGGGGTGGAGGCCATGGCGGGGAATCAACAGTATATCCGCAACATTCCCCACGAAACGCTGATTATCCACGGGCGGGAAGACCGGGTTATCCCTCTGGAGAATTCCTTCAAACTTCTTCAGCTTATCGACAAGGCCCAGCTCCATGTATTTGGTCATTGCGGCCATTGGACCCAGATTGAACATACCGCAGAATTCGCAGATCTGATCCGTTCCTTCTTTAAGAGGTAACTATGGACGAAGGAAAAATTGCCGCCCTGGCGGGGCAGCTTTTTAACGCTGAACGCAGCCGTAAAGCTATTCCGCCCCTGACGGAACAGGAACCTTCCCTCACGGCAGACGATGCGTACCGGATCCAGCTGGTCAACGTTAAGCGGGCGGTGGAGATGGGACATGTCATATCGGGTAAAAAGATAGGCCTTACTTCTGAAGGGATTCAGAAACAGTTTGGAGTAAACGAGCCTGATTACGGCCACCTTTTTGCGGCGATGGACTGCAAAGACGGCAATATCAATACCGCCGCTCTGCTTCAGCCGAAGATTGAGGGGGAAATTGCCTTCATCCTCAAGGCGGATCTTGCCGGAGGTAAAGTAACCCGGGACGATGTGGTCAAGGCTGCGGACTATGTTGTTGCCGCCTTCGAGATTGTGGACAGCCGGATAGCCGGCTGGAAAATAAAGCTCCCCGATACCGTATCGGATAACGCCTCCTCCGGGCGCTATGTACTGGGGACCAGGCGGCTTAAGCTGGAGGAAGCGGATCTTCCCAGCGTTTCCATGAAGCTTTATAAAAACGGCGCCCTGGCCGGGGAAGGGACCGGCGCCGCCGTACTTGGAGATCCCGGCGTTTCCGTGGCTTGGCTTGCTAACCGTCTCTGGAGTTACGGGGTAACCCTCAAGGCCGGAGAGGTGATCCTTTCCGGGGCCTTCTCCGCCGCTCCCCCGGCGGTCAAGGGGGATGTCTTTATCGCAGAATTCTCTTCCTTTGGAAAGGTAGAAGCCCGTTTCGTTTGATTCAGGCGCTTTCAGTTTATGAAGGCGCCGTTCTAACCGTTTCATCCGCGGCGGCGGTGAAACGCCTGTCTAAAGTTCAAAAAACGAATAACTAAAAACAGATGAGCTGATTTCAAAAAATGGGAGGCTTTCCCAAAACTAACCGGGTTTTGGGAAAAGCTCACGGATTATCGGATTATCGATGATCCTCAATACCTGACAGATTTAGGCGGCTGTTATGGAGAAAATAAAAGTTGGCATCATCGGGCCGGGCAATATCGGAAGCGATCTGATGTATAAGGTGATGAAAAGCAAGCGCCTTCAAATGCACATTATGGCGGGAATTGTAGAATCCGAGGGGATTAAGCGGGCGGCGGGACTTGGCTTTAAAACCTCCATCCAGGGAGTGGATGCGGTGGCGGCGGAACCGGAGGTAACTTTTGTCTTTGATGCCACCAGCGCCAAGGCGCATCTCCACAATGCGCCCATTCTTAGGGCGGCGGGAAAGATCGCCATTGACATGACCCCCGCCGCAGTGGGTCCCTATGTGGTACCCTGCGTAAATCTGGATAAGCTTACCGATGAGGTTGATTTTAATATGGTAACCTGCGGCGGACAGGCCACAGTACCCATTGCCCACGCCATCAACCGGGCGGCGGATGCGGAATATGTGGAAATTGTTTCCTGCATATCCAGCAAGAGCGCCGGTCCCGGTACGAGGGCCAATATCGACGAATTTACCGAGACCACTGCCAAGGCCCTCCAAGTGATAGGCGGCGCGGACAGGAGCAAAGCAATTATCGTTCTTAATCCCGCGGAGCCTCCCCTGATGATGACCAATACGGTCTACGCCCTGGTCAAAAACCCCGGCGAAAAGGAGATCGTCGAATCGGTACAGGACATCATCCGGGAAGTACAGAGCTATGTACCGGGTTACCGCCTGCGGGTTCCCCCGGTCATTGACGGCAATAAGGTAACGGTAATCATCGAGGTCGAAGGGGCGGGGGATTTCCTTCCTTCCTACTCGGGGAATCTGGATATTATCAATCAGGCGGCGGTGGCTGTGGCGGATAAACTGGCGGCAAAAATGCTGGGGGAAATGTAATGGGAACCGGTAAAATACACATTGTAGATACCACTCTGCGGGACGGCAGTCATGCGGTAAGTCATTCCTTTACGGTGGATCAGGCAGCGGCAGTTGCCGGAGGCTTGGATAGGGCGGGGATCGATCTGATTGAGATTAGCCACGGCGACGGCATTGCCGGTTCTTCCATCAATTACGGCTTTTCCAAAACCCCGGAGTTGGATCTTCTTGAGGCGGCAAGCCGGGTGGTTAAGCGGGCCAAACTTGGGGTTCTGCTGCTGCCGGGGGTGGGAACCATTGAGGACCTTAAAAAAGCCAGGGAGCGGGGGGCCAATGCAGTCCGGGTCGCCACCCATGTAACCGAAGCGGATATCGCTATCCAGCACATAGGCTGGGCAAAGCAGAACGGTATGTTTACCGCGGGTTTCCTGATGATGACCCACATGGCGGAACCGGAGAAGATCGTCGAACAGGCGAAGATATTCGCCGGCGCCGGGGCGGATTATATCAATCTGGCAGATTCTTCGGGTTATATGACCCCCAATGATGTGCGGGAACGGGTCCGGGCCCTTAAACAAAACATCGCCCTTCCGGTGGGCTTTCATTCCCATAATAACCTGGGACTGGCGGTGGCCAATTCTCTGGCAGCGGTAGAAGAAGGGGCGGAGTACATCGATGCCACCTGCCGGGGCTTGGGGGCCGGAGCGGGAAATACTCAGATTGAGGTGTTCTGCGCGGCGCTCCAGCGTCTTGGTTATGAGACCGGCGTAAAATGCTACGATTTGATGGATCTGGCCGAAGATGTGGTGGAGCCCATTATGCAGCGTCCCCAGGTTATTCGTACCGATTCTCTCATGCTGGGTTATGCCGGTGTATATTCCAGCTTCCTCCTCCATACCCGCCGGGCATCGGAAAAATTCGGCATACCGCCCCGGGATATTCTGGTGGAACTGGGCCGGCGGCGCATGGTGGGCGGCCAGGAGGACATGATCGTCGATGTGGCTTACGAACTTTCTCATAAAAAACAGGGGCCCTATGGGATTACTGCATACCATAACGGTTAAGGATACGGGAGTAAGCTTCTCCTGCGCCGAGGATCAGGCGGTACTTCCGGCTATGCTTCGAACCTGGAATGGTCCCATCCGCCATGGCTGCTGCGGCGGCGGATGCGGCGTATGCCGGATGCGGATACTGTCCGGGGACTATGTTGCCTTTAAGCCCATGAGTGCAGCCCATGTGAGCGAAGCGGAGAAAGAAGAGGGCGTAGCCCTTTTGTGCTGTGTTCAACCCCGAAGCGATTTGATCATCGCCAAGGCGTAACACAGATATTTTATTTACGGAGGACACTAATATGGGATTTCATGGAACTCTTCGCCCGGGTCTTATCCAGCTTAAGGTGCTGGATTTTGACAAAACCCTCAACTTTTACAAGGAAATTCTTGGCTTGGATGAGGTGGGCCGTACCAGTGACGGCAGGATCATGTTGAAATGCTATGATGAATTTGATCATCACAGCGTGGTACTCCGTAAGGCCGATACGGCCGGTCTTGACTATGTAGGCTTTAGGGTTTCCGGCCAGGAAACGCTCGAAGACATCAGGACCAAAACTGAAAAATTCGGCTACAAAGTAACCGAAGTTGCCCCCAACACGGAACAGCCCGGTTTCGGCAAACAGTATAAATTCACCCTCTGTACGGGCCACGAATTTCACGTCTACTCCGAGGTGGAACTGGCCAAGGACATACCTCCGGTTAAGAACCCCGACATTTGGAACCGTCAGCCCAGGGGCATGCGGGCAACCCGGCTCGATCACTTCCTGCTCTACGGACCGGGGATCGAAGAGGCCGAACGGTTTATGAAGGAAGTCTTTGATATGTTTGTGCCCGAGATCTGTAACACCCCCGATGGAAAGCGGCTTGCCACCTGGATTACAAGTTCCAACAAACCCCATGATCTGGCTTTTGTGGAATTCCCCAAACCTAACACGATCCACCATATTGGCTTCTACCTCCAGACTTGGGAAGATGTCCTTAATGCGGCGGACCTTATCGCCATCAACCATCTAAAGCTGGATATAGGCCCGACCCGGCACGCCATTACCCGGGGCCTTACCATCTACTTCTGGGAACCCTCGGGCAACCGGATCGAAACCTACTGCGGCGGCTATACCGCCTATCCGGACAATCCCCAGCGCCTGTGGGATGCGGACCAGCTGGGCCGGGGCCTCTTCTATTTCTCGGGCGAGCTGATCCCCAGCTTCCTGGAGATTGTTACCTAAGTTTTGCGGGCTGCCGGAGGGCGGTTACGTTTAAAGCAAACGCTTCGCCGAGGTCCGGAATCCCAGGAGATTCCGGATCCTTTTGTTTCTTTCGTCCATGCGGAGCCTATTTCTGTTTTTACTGCAGATTATTCGAAATTCTGGTTTAATACCCCGTCGAACCTTCGGTTCGCGCTTGCTCCGGCTCAAGTAACACAACGTTTACAAAACTTTGCCAAAATCTTTTAAGCGCTTCCTATGTCCCGCCGGTAGTCCATGCCTTCAAAATAGACCGCCCGCAGAGCCTGATACGCCTTGGTCCGGGCGTCTGCGGCATCGTCCCCCAGGGCGGCTACAGCCAGGACCCGTCCTCCTGAGGTACGGAAGCCGGAACCTGCCGGTCCGCCGGGGCCCCGCTTCGCACCGGCGATAAACAGCCGGGCTCCGGTCCGCAGGAAGGCGGTTTCGTTAAAGGCAATGGGATCCCCCTGCCGGCAGGGGCCGGGATAGCCCTCGGCCACCACCACCGGGGCGCAGACCGCACCATCCTGCCATTCCAGAGGGAAGCTTTCCAAAGTTCCGTCAAGAATGGCAAAGCAAAGATCTCCGAAGCCGGATTTCATAAGGGGAAGCACCGCCTGAGTTTCAGGATCTCCCAAGCGTACATTGTACTCCAAAAGAGAACAACGGTTGTCCTTTACCATGAGACCAAAGAAAATAAAGCCCCGGTAGTCCATCCCCTCCTTCTCCATGCCGTACAGGGTAGGTTCCAGGATCGCCTTTTGAAAATCCTGCTGGGCGGCCCTGGTAAAATCCGGCACCGGCGCAATAGCGCCCATGCCTCCGGTATTCGGACCTGTACCGCCGTCGAAGCGGCGCTTGTGATCCCGGGCGGCGATAAAAGGCTTGATAACCCCCTTTCTGCCGGGCTGTACGCTTACCGCGGCCAGAACCGATACTTCCTTCCCCTCAAGAAAGTTTTCCAGTACCACCGAGGTCCCGGCGTCTCCCAGGGCCTTGTCCTTCATAAAAGACGAAAGAGCCTCCTCCGCTTCGGCAAGGCTGGCGGCGATGATGACCCCCTTACCCGCAGCAAGACCGTCGGCCTTTATTACCAGGGGCGTTCCCTGCGGCGCGTATCGTTGTTCTTTTCGGGGACTTTTGCGGCTTTTCTTGGGCCCTGCCTTAATCGTTTCCGCCTTTGCCAAAAGGCCCGCTCCTCTGGGACGGGAATTATCATCTTCCGCATCCCCTGCGATCAACTTGCCATTGAAGTGATCCGCCGCATATTGCAGAGCCGCCTTGTAGCTGGTAAAACTTTTGCTTCGGGCCGTCCTGACGTGGTACTTCTCCATAAAGGCCTTGGAGAAAACCTTGCTCGCCTCAAGCTGGGCAGCTTTCCGGTCAGGACCGGCAATGGCAATCTTCTTCCGGCGGAGACGGTCCACCAGTCCCGCCGCCAGCGGCCCTTCGGGACCCGCTACGGCGAGCTTGATTTTTTTTTCTTTTATAAACCGGATAAGTTCGTCCTGTCCCTCTTCCGAAGAAGGATCGGAAACACTGATATTTTCGCACTTAGGCTCCGCCGCAGTGCCGCCGTTTCCCGGAGCAACATAGACTGTTTCCGTTGCTTTGGACTGGGCCAGCTTCCAGGCGATGGCATGTTCCCGGCCCCCGGAACCAATAACTAAGACCTTCATGATCCAAGTATAACCGGAGAAGGGCCTTCTGGCTATGCTTTGGGGACTTTCTCCATTGACGGAATTTATCTGTGAGGCAGCGTCAGTGCTTAAAGTGCCGGGTTCCGGTAAAGACCATGGCGATACCCAGCCTGTCGCAGCTTTCTATCGATTCTTTGTCCCGTATGGAACCGCCGGGCTGGATAATGGCCTTAATCCCCGCCGCCGCCGCAGCTTCAACTACATCGGCGAAGGGGAAAAAGGCGTCGGAGGCAAGGACCCGCGGCGGCCTACCGTCGGCAAGGACACTCCCCCTTAAGACAGGGTTTTCTGCGGCGGCCTTGACAACACCGGCGCTCCGGGCCAGGGCCTGTTCCGCTGCCCAGATCCGGTTGGTCTGACCGCCGCCTATACCCACTGCGGCGGCATCCTTTACCACCACAATGGCGTTAGATTTAACGAAGGTAACCGCCCGCATGCCGAAGATCATGTCCGGAATATCCGCCGCATCCGGGACGGTTTTGGTAACCACTTCCCATTTTTCAAGAAGATGCCGGTCCGCCTCCTGTACCAGAAGGCCGCCGTCCACGGCGATACATTCTTTTAAATCCCGGGGCGCAAGGCGGGCTCTTATCACCCGGAGATTTTTTTTCTTTTTAAGGATTGCCAAAGCCTCCTCTTCAAAGTCCGGGGCGGCGACGATCTCCAAAAAAAGCTCCGCCAGTTTTGCTGCGGATGCGGCGTCTACCGGAACGGTGGATGCCAGGATCCCCCCGAAAATGGAAACGGGATCGCAGACATAGGCTTTTTCGTAGGCCTCTACGAGAGTAGGGCCCAGGGCAATACCGCAGGGGGTATTGTGCTTTACCGCCGCGCAGCAGGCAGGAGTTTCGGCTCTTTCCAGATTGATAACGCCGAGGCTGCAGAGTCCGGCTTCGCCTAAAGCGCCGTCAGGAGGAAAGCCAAAGGCGCAGGCTGCTTTCCATGCCAAGTCCAGATCCCGGATATTGTTGTAACCCAATTCTTTGCCGTTAAGCTGTTCCAGTCCGCCCAGGGCGCCGGGCCGGTCCGTATTCAGATAGAGCGCCGCAGACTGATGGCTGTTTTCGCCGTAACGGAGATTTCGGGCTTTTTTGAGGGAGAGGGGCCAATACTCAGGATATGCCGCATCCGCCGCATCCCCGGGGTTTTCCAGATTCAAAAGATACCGGGCAATGGCGGCGTCATAGGCTGAAGTAAGATCGAAGACCTTGCCGGCGAGGCGCCTGCGGAATTCGGGGGAGAGGTTTCCCTTTTTGAGGCCCGCCATGGTTTCAGGATAATCTTCGGGATCGGTAAGAACGATTACATCCTGGTAATTTTTTGCAGCGGAGCGGAGCATAGTTGGTCCGCCAATATCGATAAACTCCACGGTTTCTTCCAGAGAAAGCCCCGCCTGGACTTTTTCAAAAAAGGGATAGAGGTTTACCGCCGCCAAATCTATCGGGGCAAGGTTGAGCTTTCCCAGGGTGTCCATATGGGAACGTTCACTCCGCCGGGCGAGAAGTCCCGCATGGATGGCCGGATGCAGAGTCTTGACCCGGCCATCCAGGCATTCGGGGAAACCCGTCACCGATGCTACATCGGTAACGGAGATATTGTTTTCCTGCAGATACCTGGATGTGCCGCCGGTAGAAAGGATTTCCCAGTCCGAAGCGCTAAGATAGGAGGCCAATTCAAGAATGCCCTCTTTGTAGAATACGCTGATTAATGCGCGCCTTTTCATTACCTTTATTCCTCCATTTTCATTCGCAGGGGAGATACCCAAGAACCCGCCTGCGCGGAAAGATTCATTGGAGCTGTTCGGAAACTTCAGTTGTTGACAAACCAAAGGCTCGCCGGTAACTGCTTAAAAACAACAAAAAACGCGGATTTCGTCAAGAAATCCGTGTTTTTTAGGAGACTTGCGCCGGACTATATCCGCGGGAACCAACCGGGTTCCCGAACAACTCCATTCGTGGGCCTGACGACCAGGCCGCGGAAATTCTACGCTTCTTACGGCGGGGAGGGACATTTATGAAGAACATTTCGAGCAACGGGATGGGGAAAGGGGTCCTGTTCAAAGCGTTCTGCCAGCAGGGCTGCGGCCTCTACAATAGCGGCATGCTCTTCCCCGTGGATACGGTCCGCCAGGGCGTCCGGGGTATCCCCCCGCAATACCGGGACCCGGCGCTGCAGCAAGATCGGCCCCGTATCGGTACCGGCATCTACAAAGTGGATGGTACAGCCCGATTCCTTTTCCCCCGCGTCCAGTACCGCCTTATGAACCCGGTTTCCGTACATACCCATGCCGCCGAATTTGGGAAGCAGGCTGGGATGAAGGTTGATAATTCTCCCTTCGTAGAAGTGAAGAATTTTCCCCTCTAGAATAGAAAGGTAGCCCGCCAGAACAATAAGGCCGATGTGGTACTCCCGGGCGGTACGGAAGATCCGGTCCGAAAGATCCCGGCGGCGTTCATCCATGGGAAGACTGGTATCCGGTTCCTCAATATAAACCGGAATGCCCCACATCCGCGCCCGTTTTAGGGCATAGGCCCCGGGACGGTCCGAGATGACCGCTGTTAGTTTCCCCGGACCGAGGCCTCCGGTTTTTTCCGCCTCCAGCAGGGCCTGGAGGTTGGTGCCTCCCCCGGAAACTAAAACCAGGATCTTTACCTTAGGCAAAACGAATTCCTCCCGGGGAAGCTTCCGTCTGCGGAGCGGTTTCGACCCGGCCTATTTCCCAGGCGGGGAAACCTTTGCTCTCCAGATAAGCCACCGCCCTGTCGCCGTCTTCGGGGGCCAGAGCCAGCACGAAACCTATTCCCATATTGTAGGTGTTAAACATGCTTTTTCTGATATCCGGATCAGCCTTTAGAAGCTCCGCTCCCGCTTCCTGGGCGGCGCCGCCGGAACCGTTAAGGCCGCCCATACCGGCGGCAATCCGGGCGAAAATGGGCGGCACGGTCCAACCCGCTACGGAAAGAGGCGTTCCGATTACGGCCTCCAGGGCGGAACCCGCCGGGAACATGCGGGGAATGTTTTCGTAGAAACCGCCGCCGGTGATATGGGCCATCCCGTGGATTTCAATTTCCTCCAAAAGGCCAAGGACCGGTTTAACGTAGAGCCGGGTCGGTTCAAGCAGAGCCATGCCGATAGGCATGCCGCCGAAATCTTCGTATAGGTTGGGGATTACCCTGCGGATTAAACTGAAACCGTTAGAGTGGGGCCCCGACGAGGCAAGGCCCAGCAGCATATCTCCGGCGCAGATTTTGCCGCCGTCGATTAGCTTCTTTTTGTCCGCAATGCCCACGGCAAAACCGGCAATATCATATTTGCCCTCATCATAGAAACCGGGCATCTCCGCAGTTTCTCCGCCCAACAGGACGCTCCCGGTTTCCCGGCAGCCCCGGGCGACCCCCTTAACCAGTTCCGCCGCAATATCCGCGTCAAGTTTTCCGCAGGCAAGATAATCCAGGAAAAAGAGGGGCCGGGCCCCGTGGCAGAGTATGTCGTTGACGCACATAGCCACACAGTCAATACCCACGGTGTCGTATTTTTTCATTTTGAAGGCAATGTCCAGCTTGGTTCCCACTCCGTCGGTACCGGAAACCAGGACCGGCTCTTCCATAGGACCGCCCGCTTCGATCAGCTCTTTGAGAGAGAATATCCCCCCGAAACTGCCAATGCCGTTCAGTACCGCTCCGTGGACAGTCGCCGCCGCCAGCTTCCGGTATTTCCCGACAGCCCGGTAAGCTTCCTCAATGTTTACGCCGGCTTGCCTGTAGTTCATGTTTTCCTATAATAGGACCTTTTCCCGTTTTTGGCTATATGGGCGCCTCTAAAAACCCCGGCTGGGTTTCCAGAGGCGCCTCGAAGAAAATCGTAATTCCTTGTAATACAAGCAATTATGGTAATACGATTTTCTCCCAGGGGTAAGAAAACCTCTAAAAACTGAAGTTTTTAGAGGTTCC
>JAISMC010000159.1 GCA_031276965.1 Treponema sp. | reverse complement strand
AGGTGTACCGCAAGCAGGGCAGAAGCGCCGAAGCGGAAGCCGCCGAAACCCGCTCCAAGGAGATCCTGCAAGCCATAGGCGCGGAGTAGACAGCGCCAATGCGGGCGCGGGAAACAGCCTGGGAGCAGCGTTTCAGGGAAGAATCCCCGCTTGGCCTCACTTCTCCCAGATAAGCCCTGGGTCGATGTGCTTAATGTCCGGCGAGCAGGTAGAGGCCATGGCCCAGGCAAGTTCGTGGGTTATGGCTTCCACGGTTTCGCTCACCCCCGCCGCGCCCTTTTCCCCCAGGGGGCCCATGAAGGCCCGGCCCACGGAGCAGGCGGTGGCGCCCAGGGCGATTGCCTTGAACACGTCCATTCCCCGGGCGATGCAGCAGTCCACGAATACCGGTATCTCCCTGTTCACGATCTTGGCTATCCGGGGCAGTATCTTGAGAGGGGGCAGGGCGTAATCCATCATGCCGTGGTGGTGGGAAACCACGATGCCCCGCACCCCGGCGCTCAGGCACTTATACGTATCCTGCTCGCTCAAGACTCCCTTGATCACGAAGGGAAGGCCGGTGGCCTTAACGAAACTTTTGATCTCCTCAAGGCTCTTGGGCCGCATCTGAAATTCCCGCACACCCCACCATTTAGCTTTGCTGCCGAACTGGTGATCCACATCGATACCCACGGCGATACAGCCGCACTTTTCCGCGTGTTCGATTTTTTTGAATATCACCCGGTTATCTTCGTAGGGTTTTATGATCTTGATGGTCTTGGCCCCGGTGGCGCAGATGGCCTCCAGTTCCGCTTCGTCCCCCATGCCGGCCCAGTTCACTCCCCTGGCGGCGGCCATGCCCTTGGCGGCTTCCACCATCCCGTTGGGACGTACCCGGTCCAGGTGGGACAGGGCCGCCATCATCACCGGGGTTTCAAAGCTGTGCCCGTAGAGTTCCAGCTTGGTGGAAGGCATCACCGAGTCGATGTGACGCATCTCCACCAGGAGGGAATCAAGATAGTCCCGCGTTATTTTCGATGAATCCCCAGCGTTTTCCATTTGTTCAGCCATAGCGTGCTCCATAAAATTTACTTTAAAATTTACTTTCGGTAGATAAATCTTTCCCCCAGGGCAAAGATGTGGAAGCGTTTTTCCGGACAAAGCCGGTACAGGTAATCCGCGAAGAGGGCGGGGTTTTCGCTGTTGGCGGCCATCATGTCGTAATGGGCGGGGATGCTCAGATCCGCCGGAACCGCCCGGGCCAGCTTTACCGCGTCCAGGGCGCCCATGTTCCCGATGTAATCGGTATCCGTCCGTTCCCAGTCGGTTCCGTTGATGGGGAGGATGGCGACATCCAGAGGGCTGGCGGCCCTGAGAGTCCGGATCAGGAGCGGGGTAACCCAGGTGTCCCCGGCATGGTAAACGCGGAGCCCCTTTGCCTTGAGGATGTAGCCCAGGCAGAGGGAATCCCCGTTTTCGGCCCGTTCCGGCTCGTCCCGGATAAAGCGGGTGTGGATGGCGATAACCGGAAGGATGGAAACAGGCCCCAGGCCCAGCTCCTCCCCATCCCCGGCGCCCAGGATCCGGTCTTCCCCAATCCCCGCCTCAATTAAGAGGCGCCGCCAGGGCCGGGGAACCACAAAACGGGCCTTCGGGTTGGCCTCCGCCAGGGGAACGAGGGTTTCCAGGTTCAGGTGGTCAGCGTGGTTGTGGGTACAGAGCACATAGTCCACCCGCCTGACCAGGCCGGGGGCGAAAGGCGCCGGATACTCCCGGCGGCTCCTTCCCTCCTTGTCCCGCAGATCGTTGAGGATCACGTCGATATAAAAGACCAGCCCCCCCAGGTTGACGACAAAACCGTGCTGTCCCAGATACCAGAGCCAGGCTTCCCCTTCCCCGGGCCGGGATCCCTCAATCTCTTCCAGCAGGGGGCGGCCCTGTTTGTACCAGCCTCTCAGTCTCTCCATGAAGCCAGTATATGCCGGAAGCGGCAGCTATGTCAGGGGAGCTTTGCCCAAAACCCGGTTAGCGCGAAGTTCCGGTTCGAGAGGCACTATTGACACTTATTGCTGACTGTGGTATTAAACTTTTGTTGCGGTAGAAACCGTATTCTGGTCTGAAGGCCGGCTTGATACTCCGTGAAGTGAGTTTTTATATTCACCGGGGAGAAACGCCGTGCCGCTGTTGCAAATCCATCAACTACACATAGACGCTCAATTTCGTCAAACCCGGCGGAGTATCGTGGGGGGCCTCTCTTTTGGGGTGGAACCGGGGGAACGGCTGGGGATCGTCGGGGAATCGGGCTGCGGAAAAACCATGACCGCCCTGGCGATTTTCGGCCTGCTGCCCTCCAACTGCAGCGCCGGGGGAGAGGTTTACCTGGACCGGAGGGAACTCCTCTCCCTGCCTGAGGGGGAACGGAACCGTCTGCGGGGAACAAAAATGGCCTACGTGCCCCAAAGCGGGGCGGATTTTCTTAATCCCTCCCTTTTGGTCCGGACCCATCTCTACGAAACCCTGAAGCGCACCGGGACGCCTAAAAAACTGTGGCCGGAACAATCCCTGGCCCTGCTGCGGCAAACCGGGTTCTCCGCCGGGGGGGCCGAAGGGGTTTTGAGGAAATATCCCTTCCAGATTTCGGGGGGAATGGCCCAGCGGGTGGTTTTGGCCATGGGGATCGCCGCTTCGCCGGTTCTGGTAACGGCGGATGAACCGACCCGGGGTATCGACCACGGGGCGGCGATGGAATTTATGGCCCTTTTGAAAAACCTGTTCCCCCGGACCGCCGTGATCATCATCACCCATGATATATCCGCTGCCTCTGCCTGCACCCAACTGCTGGTGATGCTGGGGGGACGGATGATGGAATACGGCCCGGTCCGGGAACTGTTGACGGAACCGAAACACCCCTATACCCAAGATCTCCTGGCCGCCCTGCCGGAGCGGGGTTTCGCCGCTGCGCCGCCCCTGAACCGGGAGGCTCCCGGGGGCTGTCCCTTTTATTCTCGCTGCGCCTGGAGCAGTCCCCTCTGTGCGGAGAAACCGCCGCCGGAACAATCCCGGGGGTCCTGGCGCTGGAGCTGCCATAATGCTTGAGGTCAAGGAGCTGTACAAGAGTTTCAACCATAACCGGAAACGCCGGGGGGAAACTCCCGTGGCGGGGGTGAGTTTTTCCGTGGGGGACGGCGAAATCGTGGGCCTTACGGGAAAAAGCGGGGCGGGTAAATCCACCATTGCCCGGCTTTTATGCGGAACCCTGACCGCGGACAGCGGCGATGTCCGCTTCGAGGGGGAAGTTTTGATAGGGGCCGGTAAAAGGTACCATCACGGGCTTGGGCGGCGGATACAACTTATCCCCCAGCAGCCCTTTGCGGCTCTGGACCCCCGGCAGCGCCTGGGGGATGCCCTCACGGAACCCCTCCTCTGCCACAATCTGGTCAAAAACCGGCGGGATGCGGAGGAGAGGGTCCGGGAGCTTTTAAAACAGGTATGGCTTGATGAGGATATCCTGGGGCGGCTGCCCTCCCAGGTTTCGGGGGGACAGGCCCAGCGGATTGTTATCGCCCGGGCCCTGGCGGTAGAACCCAGGTTGCTTATCGCCGACGAGGCGACCTCCATGCTTGACGTTTCCGCCCAGGCCCAGATTTTTGGGATCTTCCGCCGCCTTGCCGGGGAGCAGGGCATCTCCCTGCTCCTCATATCCCACGATCCGGCCCTGATGCGGGCGGCGGCAAAACGGCGCTACCACCTGGCGGAAGGCCGTCTGGCGGAAATCACCGGGGAAACCTGAAACCTCGTCCCGGATGGGGGGGGATTGTGAAAAATGTTAGTTTTAACATACAATTTTTTAAGGAAGGAAACATGAAAAAGCAATTGAAACGAAATGTATCCGCCGCTGTTCTTGCGGTGCTGTTCCTGATTCTGGCGGGCTGTAAGGCCTCCCGGCAGGAATCCTCCCGGGCAGCCAAATCCGAAACCGGAACGATAGATCGGCTGGTTATCGGCACCACCACCGACCTGGAGGCCCCCAGCCGCAGTGTGTACAACTTTGATGTATTCAGCGGAACCCTGATGCAGATGGCCCCGGTCTGGATGGACGAATTCGGAGAATTCCACCCCCTGCTTACGGAATACGAAATGGTAAATCCCGGGGTCTGGCGTTTTAAGGTGATCGAAGGCATGGCCTGGCATGACGGCCAGCCGCTTACCGCGGAGGATATCAAATTCACCATCGAGTACGGAGCCTTACAAAGCACCGGCAAGCCCCAGACGACCTATTCGGCCCTCAACATCATTGACGAAAAAACCATCGAAATGGTCCTTAATGTTCCCAATGTACGCCATCTTTCGGGGCTTACCACCCTGCGGATCCTCCCCAAACATATTTTTGAAACCGTCGAGGTAATGGCCGACGCCTCGGAGGCCCAGCATACCGTCGGCTGCGGTCCCTACAAATTCGTCTCCTTCGATCATGCCGCCGGGACGGTGGAGTTCGCCGCCAACGAAAACTACCCCCGGGGAAGCCCCCGGGTAAAAACCATCGTTTTCAGGATCTTCGGCAGCCCCGATACCCTGCACATGGCCCTGAAAAACGGTGAAATCGACATAATCTACGCCTATGCCAACGGGATCGGCGTGGCGGCGGCAGCGGATTTGGCGGCCTACGATACCATCAAACTTAAAGCCGTAAAGGATACCAGTAATACCGCGGTCTTTGTGTTCAACAACAACCGTTTCCCGGGGAATGACATAAACATCCGCAAGGCCGTGGCCTATGCCATCGACTATGACAAGTTCCGGGAACTTTTCGGCAGTGAATATTCCACCCCCTCTACCGAGGGCTTCTTGCCCGCCGGGTCCCTGGGCTATGTTGACACCCCCCAACTCAAGCGGGATTTGGAAAAGTCCAAGGCCTTTTTGGCCGCCTTTCTGGCCGCCTTCCGGGCTGAGGCGGGGGCCGCCGATACCAACGGTGACGGCATTGTCGAATACCAGGGCAAAGCCCTTTCCATCACCCTGGATATGCGGAACGATCTGCCGGTGTACCAGCGTTACGGGGAACTGCTCAAGGCGAACCTTGCCGAAGCGGGGATCGATCTGATCCTGAAACCGGAGGACGTACCCACCTTCCGGACCATAACCGAACAGACCCACACCCACGAGGCGATGATAAGCAAATTTACCGCCTACGGGATGGGGATGCAGGCCGGTATGGGCTCGGCCTATCTGGACGGCAACAACCCAAGCCTCGCCCAGGGGCAGATCATGGACCCGGCCTACGGCGCTATCGTATCCCGGCTTAAATCCGCCGTCAATCTGGAAGAATATACCGCCGCCGCCGGGGACTGCCAGCGCTATTATGCCGAAACCATGCCGGCCATCGCCCTGTTCTGGGATTCCTACATCCAGGCTTACAAGGCCGAACTGGACGGCTTTGTCGTTGACGGTACCTTCGGCCTGCTTAATATGCAGACCTGGTATTCCATCACCAAATGAGGGAAAAGCCGGAATGAAGGGGGTCCTAAAACGGACCGGATGGGCCCTGGCCTGTCTTATCCTGGTGGTGCTTATCAACTTTTTTCTGCCCCGGATGATGCCCGGGGACCCGGTGCTGATGCTGACCGGCATGGAGGAAGAAGCG